>JADFLW010000010.1 GCA_022564195.1 Patescibacteria group bacterium | reverse complement strand
GAAGGTTTGATTGGGATTCGGAATAGACCGAGGATACCAGGCATGGCAGCGGCGAACGCCCAGGTTGTTCCGGGACTTGACTCGGCAGAACTCCCCCTCCTGTCGATGGAGAAACTGGCGGCCATGCACTTTGGGGAAGGGTGTCTGATCGAGGAGTATCTGCTTCTCAAATCGCGAAATTGAATTGACGCTCAAACGAATTTAGTGGTAGGCTATCTCATGCATAAAACACCGAAGTTCATCTTCATCATTGGTGGAGTCCTCTCCGGAATAGGGAAAGGAATAACCACAGCCTCAATAGCACTGCTCATCAAATCCTTAGGATACAAAGTAACAGCGATAAAGATCGATCCGTACATCTCCATCGACGCTGGGACCATGCGCCCGGCAGAGCACGGTGAGGTATTCGTGACTGACGACGGTGGAGAGATTGATCAGGACATTGGTCACTACGAACGCTTCCTTAACCAGTCGCTGACCAAACAACACAACATCACTACAGGAAAAGTATTTGCAAACGTCATCGCCAATGAGCGACAGATGAAATACAGAGGGCACGACGCATCAATGTTTCCCGATGTCATTAATGAAATCAAACGAATGCTCATCAAACCCCTGAAAGATGAAGAAGTGGTTCTCGTTGAAATTGGAGGAACAACGGGTGATCTTGAGAACAAACCGTTCCTTCATGCTGCAAGGGAGCTTGGCAGAGAATATCCGAGTGCCTATGTTTTGGTGACATTTCTCCCGTTCCTGAAAAACGTCGGAGAGTTAAAAACCAAGCCGACGCAACATGCAGTGGCACACTTGCGAGAAACAGGAATTTTTCCTGACTTCATCATAACTCGAGGCGAAATAGCCATCGATCACCCTCGGATAGAAACGATCGCAACCCGCTCCTTTATCGATCCGGATCACATCATTGACAATCCGAATGTCAAAAACATCTATGAGATTCCCTTAAACTTAGAAAAGGCTAAAATTGCAGAAAAAATCCTTCACCTGTTTGACTTAAAACCCAGAGAGAAGGATCTTCACCAATGGAAGGCTTTTGTTGCCAAAACCGATCTTTCCAAGAATCCGGTAACCATCGCTCTTGTTGGTAAATATACAAAGCACGGCCGAGATCTCCATAAGGATGTCTACATTTCGGTGCTTGAGGCGCTGACCCACGCCGCTGCGTTTTCACAAAAAGCGTTAAGAATTGTCCCGATCGACTCTTCCGATCTGGAAAAGCACGGCACAAAACCACTAAGAAAAATTGATCCGGACGGAATCGTTGTCCCACAAGGATGGGGGAGTCGTGGCGTGGAGGGAAAGATTCTGGCATCGCGTTTCGCGAGAGAACAAAAAATCCCATACTTAGGCTTGTGTTTCGGCATGCAGTTAGCAACAGTAGAATTTGCACGGAACGTTGTTGGACTCAAAAACGCCAACTCCGAAGAGGTAAACCCGAAAACCGCGCATCCTGTCATCCACATCATGCCTGACCAGAAAGAGTACCTAAAAAAGCATCAATACGGAGGAACAATTCGACTTGGTTCTTGGCCGTGTGTTGTGAAAAAGGCAACGATTCTCCATGATCTTTATCGGCAGTGGGGGAATGGAATAAACAGGATGAAAAACGGAACTATTGAGGAAAGACATCGACACCGCTACGAAGTGAACAACAAAATCCTCGCAAAACTCACAAAGAAAGGCTATGTTGTCTCTGGCATGAGTCCCGATGGCAAATTAGTTGAAGCCATGGAGTTGAGAGGTGGACTGCATCCATTTTTCTTGGGAACCCAATTTCATCCGGAATACAAGTCTCGCCCGTTCTGCCCTCACCCGATTTTCATTGGATTCATCAAACAAGCAGCAAAGTCCAGCCCTTGAGGCGAAACGCTAGATCTGATAGAATCACACAAAGTATGGCGATTGCGACAGAAGTGAAGAATCAAACAATCCGTGTGGGCGACACCATACGTGTCTACCAAAAAATTCATGAGGAAGGGAAAACACGTACCCAAGCATTTGAAGGCGTGGTCATTGCAATCAAGGGCCGGGAAATGGGAAAGTCCTTCACGGTTCGCAAAATTGCTAGCGGAGGAATAGGTGTTGAGCGAATATGGCCGGTGGCATCCCCAGGTATCGAACGGGTGTCGGTTGTAAAACAGGGAAACCCTCGAAGAAGCAAACTGTACTACTTGCGAAAACGCATCGGTAAACAGGCTACTAAAATCAAATCACCTGTAAAGGAAATGGTACAAGGTGAAAAGAAAAAATCTGGGAAAAAGGGGTGAAGACATCGCCCTCGACTATCTTACGGGTCATAGCTACCGATTCGTTGATCGAAACTTCTCCTGCCCCATTGGAGAGATAGATCTTGTTGTCAAAGACACAAAAACCCTCGTGTTCGTCGAAGTGAAAACCCGCTGGAGCAAAAAGTACGGCACTCCGGAGTCGGCAGTGACACCGAGGAAGCTTCGATCAATCACAAAAACAGCACTGTGGTTTAAAAAGAACCATCCGAGCCTTCCTGACAGATTAAGAATCGATGTCGTGGCCATCGACGTTGATGATGAAGGCGCGCTTCTGAGACTGCGGCACATCAAGAATGTTACAGGCTAAATGCATCATTAGGAAGAAATAGCGATGAATGCAAAAACGAAGAGACGAGTAGGAAACGCACTGTACTATTTCCTCATATACTACCTCACAGGCCTCTTGTTGTTGTCGGGGTATCTGGTGTGGGCCTACCCTGGTGGTGTTCAGTGTCTGAAAGGAGATAATTGCCGAGGTGTACAGACCATGCTCACGGCCCTTCTGAAGTCACCACAATTCTGGACGGTTCATGTACCATTGTGGCCAGTGATTGTCTCGCTCGATTTTCTCAATCGTAAATGAAATTTTCCTTTCACTCAAAAAGATATGGCCTTCTCTTAAGCCTACTATTTGTACTCCCGCTGCTTGTTTCTCTAAAGGACATCCTAACCGGGAGTATTCCATTTTGGTACGACCCAGCCAGAGATTTCCTCTCGGCTTTAGATAATCTAAGAAAACCGACATTGTTGGGACCGCCGACAGGCATTCCCGGTGTCTTTTATGGACCATATTGGATTTGGCTTATCAGCAGCGGATTGTTTATCTCAAAAGACCCTCGTTTTATTGCCATTGTTTACCAATTTGTCCCGTACTTTACGATATTCCCGTATGTGCTGTTCAAAGTAACAAAATCATTCGGGAAAGCCGTTTTTCCGCTTCTATGGCTATTGTTTATTTTCTCCTATAAAAACTACACCACCTATCTTTGGAACCCCCATCTCGCGCCACTAATCTTTCTCGTTCTTGTCTACATCCTCACCAACGCAAACTTTGCTCCCAAAAGTAGAGGGGAATATCTCAAGTTAGTCTTCTTGGGCTTCGTGAGCGGCTTGCTCACCAACTTCCACATGGCGTTTGGAGTCGCAACGACTTTGGCAACTTTTTTATATATCGCACGAACCACGCGATTGAAAAAGAACGTGATACTTACTAGAGTAAATGCAGCCGCCTACGTGTTGGGCGGTGTACTACTCTCATTCCTCCCCACCATCGCATTTGAACTTCGCCACGGATTTCATCAAACAAAGGCAATCGTAAAAACGATTTCGCAAGCGACTCAGGGAATCAGCGATATTACGCTGGAAGGATTCAATAACACTCAAATACTGAGATACTTCTTCGGAACATTGGGCAGGCTCCTACAGATTTCTCGGCCATACTTATTGCTAGTCTACGCAATTGGCATTGCCTTCATTATAAGCTTCGCAGTCCGAAAGAAGATCCAGTTCTCAAATGGTGATAAAAGATTGATTCTTTTTCTCGGTTTAATAATCGTCAGCACCTTAACGATCTTCCTCACAGCCAGCAATCCCATCTGGCATTATCACTTCATTGGTGTCGAGATCGTTTTCTTGCTTCTGGTTGGCTTCATCTTGAGCAAATCACCACTTCTGCAAAAAATTCTCGCCATTTGGATTGGGTATTTATTGCTCATCAGTGGAACCAACTTTGTGAAATCATTCAACGACAATCCACTGACATTTCAATCATTAGCCTCCAAACAGTCTATCGTTGAGCAAATCTATGAAGATGCAGGCGGAGAGCCATTTGCTGTCTTCGCTTACTCTCCGGCAATTTACACGTACGACTTCGACTATCTCTTCAAATGGACAGCCCAAAAACAAAAGTCCGTAGAACCAAAGACTGAAATATCTGAATCTCACTTTGTATATCTTATAATTCCGGAGACATCAGAACCTATAGAGCTTGACTTCATCAACTACAAGACCCCAAACGAGGAATATATGACATTAAGAGTTTGGAAGACTCCGGATAAAACGTTAATCTTAAAAAGGAAAAGAATCTAGTCAGCTCATTGCCGAAATTCAGTTGACATAGGTGATGCGTAAAGAGAATAATGAAGTGAAAGACAACGGGAGAGGAGGTGAGGATATGGAACACTACATCTGCACCGGTGGCTGCGGAGGTGTATCTGGCAAACCAGGCGCCTGCCAAACTTCTGGTTGCGCTAAACACCAACAGCCTTTGACAGCCTGCGACTGCTCCGGCCCTGAACACGCCGAAGCAGCAAAGAGCACAGAAGTAAAGGAAGAGGCAACGGGAGAGTGAATAAAAAAACGCTCAAACAGCGTATCTTGGTAAATCCTAGAAGCGTCGAAACCGAATCATGCGGGAACAGGCTCTGGGAGACTTTGTCCTTCCGGAACTTCCCACTCAGGACTCACTATCTCTTGGGCGTCCGGCTCAACTGATGCATCCCCTTCTCCTACTACTTCCTCACTATCACCAACTAGTTCTTGCAGCTTTTCAATATTCTTTTCCATTTTGCGCATTCTTATTTCGAAAAGGATCCCGTGTGCCACAAGCCCAGCTAATGCTACATTCTGCAAGGTTTCCTCTACTACTTCAGGAGAAGGCATTTACCCTCCAATCAACAAGAATAATATCATACATGTTCCATGAATGTAATGTGAGCCCAAGGGGCGATGATAAAAACACCCTGTTTGAATTTATCACTACATTACAAGAAGTTTTTCGATCGAATTACTCTCTTTCTTTACCATACATCACCTAACTTACTTTATAAATTTAAGAAGTAATGTACCAAAGACCAGAGGGAATAAGAACCGTCCCTATGTAGTCCCCATTTGTATCAAGTCTATTTCCTAGTTAATATCTTTTTTCGTAGCCTTAAGTGTTTAGGAGTAACTTCTAGGAGTTCATCGTTATTGAGAAAGTTTAGGTATTGCTCTAGCGAAAGTTTAACGGCTGGAGCAATCTTCACTGTATCATCGGCGGCGGCGGCTCTCATATTGGTTAGCTTTTTACCTTTACAGATGTTGATCCAGAGATCATTAGAGCGGGAGTTTTGACCGACAATCATTCCTTGGTAAACTTGTTCTCCCGGCTCAACAAAAGTAATACCTCTTTGCTGAATGTGTTCGATGCTGTAAGTTAGGGCTCGCCCGGACTTGGTGGCCACCAAACTACCATTCCTTTGTATATCAACAGATTTTGCTTTAGGTTTGTAACTATTAAATTGGGAGGAGATAACGGCGACACCAGAGGTTTTGACCATAAGTTCGCTTCTAAGGCCTATTAAGTTTCTAGTGGAAATCTGATAGGATAAGCGGACTCCGATTTTTAGGTTTTGCATGTTGGTCATCTCAGCTTTTCTAACGCTTAAAGCGTTAATGATGATGCCGATTTGAGTCTCGGGAACCTCAACGGTTAGATCCTCCCAGGGTTCCATGATTTGATGATCAATGGTTTTAAAGATCACTTCTGGTCTGGCTACAGAGAACTCATATCCTTCACGCCTCATAGTCTCAATGAGGATAGAGAGGTGGAGTTCGCCTCGGCCGGCGACAATGAAGCTTTCAGAGTTATTTCCGGCTGGAAGTTTTAAACCCACGTTGGTTTCCAATTCCTTATCAAGCCTTTGTTTTATTTGTCTATAAGTATTGAACTGGCCATCTTGGCCAACCAGTGGAGAGTTGGAGGGAGAGAGCTGGATTTGTATAGTGGGTTCAGTAATTTGTAAGGGGCGGAGCCCTTCGGGATGCTCAGGACTGGTGAGGGTATCGCCAATCTTAACTTGATCAAAGCCAGCTACGGAAACAATATCGCCTAGTTGAGTCTCCGTGATGGGAATTTGTTTTAGCCCTTGAAAAGTAAAAAGGTGTTCAACCCGACCTTGGCTGATTTTTTGAGAGTTGCGGACGATAACTAAGGAGTCGCCGATTTTTACTTGGCCACGGCTGACTTTGCCGATAACTAAGGTTCCTTTATGGTCATCATGGTCTAAGGTAATGGCTTGGAGTTGAAAGCCGACCCCCTGTTTAACGGTGGGAGCGGGGATGCTGTTAATAATAGTTTTGAAGAGGGGTTCAAGGTTAGTGCTGTCAGTAAGTGTAAGAGAATTGTCTGGGTTTAGCTTGGTTTTATTACCAACTATACCTTGACGGCCAATGGCGTAGAGAACAGGAAAGTTTAGTTGTTTTTCTTGAGTGGCTAGCTCGAGAAAGAGATCATTTATTTCTTCAACAACTTCACTGACTCGTTGATCTTTGCGATCAACCTTGTTGATAATCACAATAGGGGTAAGGCCTATTGTAAAAGCGAGGGAAAGAACATATCGAGTTTGAGACAAAACACCTTCAGCGGCATCAACAAGAAGGAGACAGCCATCGGCCATGTTTAAAACTCGCTCAACCTCTCCAGAAAAATCAGCGTGACCAGGAGTGTCTAGAATGTTAATTTTGTAATTTTTCCAAGTGATGGCCGTGTTTTTCGAGAGAATAGTAACGCCTCGTTCGCGCTCTAAGTCATTACTATCAAGAATAGTGGTTTGGACCATCTGGGAGTCATGGTCGGCAAAGGTGTGAGTCTGCTTTAATAGATGGTCAATCAAGGTAGTTTTACCATGATTAACGTGAGCAATGATGGCGATGTTTCTTAGATGTTTAGTGTTCATAAAACAAAAAGCTCGAAGAGCGACTCTTCGAATCATTGCTTATTCTACACTGAAAAAGCAGATCTAGCAACTAAAATGTATCAGTAGATAATTAAGATCGGTTTTGCGTATCAACCCTTGTGACCCTAGGGGGTGATTGTACAAATACTCTGTTTGATTTTATCACCAAGTTACAAAATATTTTCCAACGCAAATTCACATTAGATCACTAAAAGTCTTCAACCCTCCTATATTACGAAGTAATAAAAATCTACTTTTACTTTCAGGTTAAAAGTGATAGGGTGTCTTTATGGAAAAAGGCGATGAAAAATGCCCAAAGTGCGGCGCACCTTTAGCTGAGTTAACAGAAACCCCAACAGGGAAACAGCTAAGAAGGTGCAGCAAAGGCTCTTGGAATCCGGAAACTCGAAAAGCAGAAGGTTGCGATTACGCCAAATGGATAATTCCGGAACCGGAAGAGCTTGAAGAAAAGTGTCCCAAGTGTGGTGCCAATCTAGTGCTGCAGGTAACCAGGTATGGCAAAAAGATGAAGAAGTGCAGTAAAGGAGGATGGGATGCCGAACTCAAAAAACCAACCGGCTGCGAATATGTTGAATGGATCACAGGGGTTACTGAACCTTTAGAAGAAGATTGTCCAGAATGTGGCAAAAAACTCGTGCTGTACACCAGCGTGAAGGGAAAAAAGATGAAGAAATGTTCTACCTCAGGCTGGGATAGAGAGGCTAGAAAACCGACCGGATGCACATATATCGAATGGCTTAAAGCAGAACCTGCAACTAAAGATACAGGAGAAGAGTTCCTACCACCCCCTCCAGAGGAGTAGTTTCAATTACGACTGCTGTGATCACACTGAAAATACTTAGATTTTTTAGTGACCCCACGGGGACATACAACGAACACTTCAAGAGATATTTTAGAGGATATCTATAGGGACTTCAAACCTTACGCTAGTGTATTTCTGTGACTATTGAGTTTGTCATAGATGTAACCGCATATGATGAACTAAGTCTTTAGCTTCCTGCCTAGGCGTTTAAAGAGAATTAACCACCCAGTATCCTCTCACTCCCTATCCTCTCACTCCCGGAGTGATATTCTCAAGACACCTCGGAAGTTTGATAGAAAATATTCTGTGTGACCCCACGGGGAATGGATTCGACAAGCTCACCATTTATTATATCCCTTGGGGCAACTTCATCAATACCAGTGTATTAAGCACCGACTAATTCAACCAGCTCACTATTTAATCCTGAGTTTATCGAAGGACTTGCCGAAGTGTGAACGTATATCGAAAAATTCGAAAGTATTTCAAAGGTGTGGCGACTGCAGCCGACCAGACGCCGCGACTCCACTATTTTTTGCGCGCGCGATCTCCTAAGTTTCTGCTCAAGCAGAAACTTTTTTTAAACTCTTGATACTGGCGGTACTTCATGTGCCGCTTTCGGCCTAACATCTTGAACTTGAAGTCTTACTTGTCTTCCATCTACTGATTTTCCGAGATTACAATATGCTTTTTCTCTCGGAACGAAACCAGCTTGGACTGGGCCTTGAAATTCTCCACCGCTAACTAACATTAGCGACTCCATGCTTCTGTTCGGCGCGAGCCTGCTCTCATCATAACCCAAAGTCATTCCAGCCATGTTTGTAGTTGTTTGCTCAACCACTACTGGCTCTTCCATCACAGCACTATCCACCTCTATGACAGCATCGACACTCAGTTTATCTAACATTCCTTCTCGGTATTGTTGTACAAAAGCCACGCGAGGTCCAACTTTTTCAAATCCGTTACTATATCCTCTAGCGAATTTTATATCGCCACTAGGCTCTGTGTAGTGTAGTCTAGCCTCCCGCGAGCTAAATTCTCCGCTTCCCGGCTGGGTTTCCCTTTGAACCGTGAATACTAAAAACGACTTTTCTTTTTCAGACATAAGTGCTACTTTATAGTTTTTATTCTAGCACATTTCCCTCAATAAGAACTTATGTATCCTCTCACTCCCGGAGTGATATTCTCAAGACACCTCGGGAAATAGACAGAAAATATTCTGTGTGACCCCACGGGGAATGGATTCGACAAGCTCACCATTTATTATATCCCCTTGGGCTCTTCGCCAGCCCCAGTGTGCTAGACACTGAGCTTGTCGAAGTGTGACCCCACGGGGAATTGAACCCCGATTTTCAGGATGAAAACCTGATGTCCTGAGCCATTAGACGATGGGGCCCAGTCAAACTGGGCTCCTATCCAGCCCACTGGATAGTGCCAAGATATATTTTTCTATTTGCGACGTCTGACGTCGCTTCTTATTTTAAATATAATGTTGTCTTCCTCAGCGAAGCCGAGTCAGACTCGGTGAGCCCGGGAGGATTCGAACCTCCGACGCACAGCTTAAAAGGCTGTCGCTCTACCCCTGAGCTACGGGCCCTGTAAATTTTTTTCGAAATTTACAGGGTAAACCCTGTATTAGATGTAATGCTTTTAAGTTTATTCCCTGTTGAATTATACCAGAGAAAAGGGTTTCCGCTCAAAACATAGAGCGTGATAAAATAGCCATTAGAAAATGAAACATCAGAAAAGGACAAGACCCAGGACCTACATTTTGGAAAAAGTCGTCGCTAGCTGGCTCAAATACGACCCCCTCATCTCGGTTGTGGTCAAGAATGATGAGCATATGAGAAGAGATGTCATGCTCAATCTCATAGGACCCGGAGCAGCCGCTCGACATTTTGGAAAATTCAAAGCCTTGAAACCGGAAGACGGTCCCATTTATCCGAACCTGGTGAGAGAGGCGGTCGACGGTGCAATAAACAACACAGGTGAGAGAAAGAAACTCATCAAAAAACTCGTGTTTTGGGCGACCGATCCGGGAGTGAACAACAGATACATCAAAAGCCACCTCACCAGAATCCAAATCGTCATGAGCCTTTTAGGCCCAATTTTCTTTCGTGCCTCGGCAAAGGAAGACGATCTCATCCTCAAAGGCTTAAAATACATGGCGGCTCAAAAGCCGACCACGATCGGTATTCCGGGAGAACGTTCTCTTGAAGTACACGAAGTCCTGCTGACGAGAGTCATTGACATGCTCATGCATAATCAAAAGGTGATCATAAGTAAAACCATGAGCGAGGCCGAAGAAAAAATGCGCGTGCAGCTGATGCGTCAAGTACAAGAACTTAGGGGAAAAAAATATTCCACTCCGCTTTTCGTCTCGGATCTGAAGGCAACGCGGCAGCAGTGGGTGAAGGAGAAGTTTCCGCTTCGGCAAGATTCAGTGAGCCACCTTGAAGACCTTCTCAGGTTTTACTCGCACTGCACATGGCCAGAACTCCAATTTAAAGCCACACAAGCAACTCAGAAAATAAGAGAAATGCGAAAGCCATTTACCTTGACATCACAAGACGAAACAAGATAGAATCTGATGGTAGTTTTATGGCAGAAATTCACGTATCAATATCGGCACAGCCGATTTTTCATTTAGGCTCAGTAGAATTCACCAATTCGATGCTCACGGGGGTAGCGGTATCAGTCTTCCTGGCGGGTTTCGCCTATTGGTTTTCAAAAAATCTGGACCCCAAAAAACCCGTGAAGGGAATCCAAAACCTCGTCGAGATGGTCATCGAAGGCCTGTATAATCTCATGGTCTCTATTGCGGGAGAGCGGAAAACAAGAGAGTTTTTCCCAGTCATTGCAACGCTATTCTTATACATCCTCTTTTCGAATTGGGTAACACTCCTCCCAGGGGTAGGAACGATTGGAATTACATCGACGCGTGAAGGAAAAGAAGTCTTCTCCCCACTCGTACGACCTCCATCGGCAGACCTCAATGCAACCCTCGGGCTTGCGCTCTTCTCAGTCATCGGCGCTCAAGTCGTCGGCTACAAATACATGAAATTGGCGTATTTCAAGCGGTTTTTCAACTTCAGCAACCCCGGTAGATTCATCCTTGGGCTCTTGGAGTTAACTTCCGAGGTCTCAAGAATCATCTCATTTTCCTTCCGACTTTTCGGAAATATCTTTGCGGGTGAAGTGCTCCTTGTTGTGAGCTTGGCACTCCTCCCATTCCTTGCCCCAATACCATTTTTGGGGCTCGAAGTATTTATTGGAGTAATTCAGGCACTAGTGTTTGCCGTGTTGACCCTCGTGTTCTGGTATATGGCAACCATACCCCACAGTGGGGAACATTCATGATAAACGAGAAGGAGGTGAAGAGAGATGACTGAGAATTTCGTTGTCGGTTTCACAATCGCAGTGGGTGGGATGGGACCAGCAATCGCAATCGGTTTGATCGTCTTCTCTACAATCCAAGCGATGGGAAGAAATCCAGAGGCATCGGCTCGCCTGCAGACGGTGATGATTTTAGGCATTGCCTTCGCCGAAGCGATTGCAATCTACTCACTGGTTATAGCCCTCATTCTGAAGTTTACATAACCAAAAGGAGAGAAAGGATACAAACAGCATGAACATAAACTTCTTTCAAATACTATTCCAGGTTGTCAACTTTACAATTCTGATCTTCCTCCTGCGGAAGTACTTATACCGCCCGATACTGAAGATCCTCGAACAACGGGCCAAGAAAATCCACGATGGATTGGAGGCTGCCGAGAAGAGCATCGAAGAACGGGAAAAGATCGAAAAACAAAAGAAAAAAGTCCTGGTTGAAGCGGAGAAAAACGCTAACCAGATTCTAGAAGGCGCCCGTATCAGAGCTCAAAAACTTGAAAAAGATTTGGCCGAAAAAGCACACATACAAGAGCAAAAAAGAGCCAAGAGGGCACAGGAACAGGCACAGGCACAGCGTAGACAAATGGAGAAAGATCTGCAGAGAAAGTTTACTGAAACAGTCATCAACACGACAGAAGCGCTTCTCAATGATTCGCTAGGCCCCAAGGAGCAAAAGGCAATTCTAGACAGGCAAATTCAGCAGTTGAAAAAGACCAAGATCACATAACATGCCAAGGAAACCAAAGATCACCGGCACAGAGCCAAAGAATGCGTTGCTGGAGCTAAAAAATGAGCTTGAGACGCAAGCGACCGCAGTGGTGATCACCCCGATATCACTGACAGCAAAACAAAAGCAGGAGATAACCGATGTGCTCGAAAGCCATTTTGGAAATACGTTACGCATAGAAAACAGGGTAGAAAAAACCTACATCGCTGGCATGTATATACGGGTAGGAGACCAAGTAATCGACCTGACATTGCGCTCAAGAATTGATACGTTGAGAGAAAGACTCCTTCCATGAGACCCACTTCCAAGGCCGCCACGAACACAACAGTCAGTGCTATCTCTCGTGCCCTACAAAAGGTAAAAAAAGAGGCGCAACTCGTGAAATCGGAGAGCGTCGGCATTGTGGAACAATCAGGAGATGGCATTGCTATCATAAAAGGCCTGTCGGATGTGACCTACAACGAGCTTCTTCTGTTTCCAAAGAAAACCTATGGCTTAGCATTGAACCTGAGAAAAGATCGCGTCGGAGCAATTATCCTAGGAACAGCCACGCACATAAAACAAGGAGATATCGTTCGTTCAACAGGGAGGCTCTTAGAAATTCCGGTCGGAAATGATTTTTTAGGAAGAGTCATTGACCCACTTGGACGCCCACTGGACGGAAAACCAAAACCCAGGCAGGACTCGTATTTCCCACTTGACAGAATCGCACCAGGCGTCATCAAAAGAGAACCGGTACACACACCACTCATGACCGGAGTAACAGCAATAGACAGCATGATTCCGATTGGGAGAGGACAACGGGAGCTCATCATCGGAGACCGCGGAACGGGAAAGTCGTCAATCACGATGACGACAGTCATCAATCAAAAAAATACCGGAGTAATCTGTATCTATGTCACCATCGGCCAAAAGGCGGCCTTCGTTTCAAGACTCATCTCCATTTTTGAGCAACACGACAGTCTGGACCATACCATCATCGTCTCCGCCACCGCCTCCGACCCCGCAAGCCTCCAGTACATTGCTCCGTACGCCGGATGCGCCCTTGGCGAATACTTTGCCTACAGAGGAATGGACGCGCTAATCATCTATGACGATCTCTCAAAACATGCTTGGGCGTACAGGGAACTCTCGCTCCTTTTGCGTCGTCCATCAGGGAGAGAGGCGTATCCCGGGGATATCTTTTATCTCCATTCAAGACTCCTGGAGAGGGCCTGTAAGCTGAATAAGAAAAACGGCGGCGGATCGTTAACCGCCCTCCCAATCATCGAAACCCAGGCGAGTGACGTCTCTGCCTACATCCCAACCAACGTCATCTCCATAACCGATGGGCAAATTTACCTCGATCCCGACCTATTTCATGCAGGGATAAAGCCAGCAATCAACGTTGGCCTCTCGGTATCACGAGTTGGGGGAGCCGCTCAGGCCAAAGCAATGAAGAAGGTCGCAGGGAAACTCCGTCTCGACCTTGCCCAGTACAGAGAGCTAGCGGCATTCGCCCAATTCGCATCAGATCTGGACCCGAAAACGCAAGCCCAACTTGAGCGTGGCGCTCGCGTCACGGAGATTCTGAAACAAGGTTGGGAAGAACCGCAGCCCTTAGAACACCAAGTAATCATTATTTGGGCCGTCACGAATGGATTTCTCGATGGGGTGAAAAAAGACATGGTCAAAGAATGGGAAGTGCGCTTTTCCCAATACATCGAGACGTCGTCTGAAGATCTGCTCGAAGAGATTAAAGAGAAGAAGGTGCTCACCGACGACACTGAGGAAAAACTTCGTCAAGCCTGCATCACATTCAACAGCATCAACACGCAACTCATGATTGAAGAAGAGACGTAAATCATGGAAAACGCAAGAATCATCAAACGACGAATTCGATCGGCCAAAAATATTCAGCAAATCACCAAAGCGATGACGATGGTCGCCGCATCGAAAATGCGCAGATCCCAAGAAAAAGCCTTGTCAACTAGACCGTATTCAATAAAACTGCGTGAGATCCTCGCTCAACTCGCCGCCCAGGTTGTCACGGAGAAGCACAAGATGCTTCAGTCTGCCCAAAAAGAAGGAACGATAGGAATCATGTTAATCTCTTCCGACCGGGGTTTGTGTGGGGCCCTAAACACCAATCTTTTTCGCACTACGGAGGAGTTCAAGCTAAGCCTCAGTCAACAAAGACCAGAAGCAACACTCGAGTTTGAATTCATTACCATTGGCCGAAAAGCAAGAGAATACGTCTTAAGAACTGGTCAACTCCTTCATGCCGAATTCACACACTTCCCTGAAAGACCGAGCTTCGAGGATATCTTACCAATTACTCGCCTTGCAATTGACGGATTTTTGTCGGGGAAATTCAAAGAGATGTACGCAGTCTACACGGACTTTATCTCAACATTAAGACAAGAAGTAGACGCTTTCAGGATCCTCCCAGTCGAAGCAAAAAAGCTGGAATTGACAGAGGCTCAACGACCCAGCAGACTGCACAAGGAATACATCTTCGAGCCAAATGCGGACGCGGTGTTCGATGCCCTCTTGCCTCATTATATTGAAATGCAGGTGTTTCAAATAGTACTCGAGGCGCAGGCATCAGAGCACAGCGCAAGAATGGTCGCCATGCGTAACGCCAGCGAAAACGCCTCTGAAATCATCAGTGACTTGACCCTGCAGTACAACAGACAAAGGCAACAAGCAATCACCTATGAACTTGCAGACATGATCACCGCACGCCAAGCAGTATCACAGACACCTACATAATGAATACATGAAAGTAAACCAACTCATGAGTCGCAAACCCATTACCGCGAGATCCGACACGCCATTCAACAAAATGTGGAAGCTCATCTTCATAAAGCGCATTAGTGGCATCCCCGTTGTCGATAGAAAAAAGACTCTTCTAGGGATAATCTCAGAGGAGGACCTCATCGAAAAACTCTACCCCTCCTATGAAGATTATTTCTTCGATCCGCTGTATGCTCGCGATTTCGAGCAGATGGAAGAGCGAGTCGCAGACGTTTCTCATCTCAAGGCTAAGGACTTCATGAGCAAGCAAGTCTATACCACGACCGAAGACGCCCCAATCATGAAAGCGGCATCATCGATGCTCATCTATAAGGTGAACTGTCTTCCGGTTGTCAGAGAAAAAAGGAAAAAGCAGATCCTTGTTGGAATCATCTGTAAAGGGGATATTTTCGGCCAAATCTTCAGATCAAGGTTGTCAGATCAGAAAAAAAAGAGGAGTTCATGAATCAAGGCAAGATCGTCCAAATCATCGGCCCCGTCATTGACGTGAAGTTCGACAGGAAACTTCCCGAAATCTATTATGCACTTGAGGTACGGGTCTCGCCAAAGGAAAAGCTCACGCTCGAAGTCCAGCAGCACGTTGGAGGGAATATTGTCCGTACTCTAGCGCTCGGACCAACTGATGGTTTGAAAAGAGGGTTAACTGTCACGGACAGAGGAACGCCCATTACCGTTCCTGTAGGAACAGCAACACTCGGAAGAATCTTCAACGTGATCGGGGAGCCCATAGACGGAAAAGGCCCGGTAAAAACAACCCGACGCTCTCCGATCCACAATCCACCCCCCACAATTAAAGAGCAGCAACCTCAGCAACGAATGTTGGAAACCGGAATCAAGGTCATTGACCTCATCGCTCCATTCACGAGAGGTGGAAAGGTTGCAGCCTTCGGAGGAGCCGGTGTCGGAAAAACCGTCATCATCATGGAGCTCATACGCAATATCGCTATCGAATACAAAGGTCATTCGGTCTTTGCTGGGGTCGGAGAGAGAACCCGCGAAGGGAACGAGCTCTATTTAGAAATGAAAGAAACGGGGGTCCTCAAGAACACGGTCATGGTATTCGGGCAAATGAACGAACCCCCAGGAAGCAGATTACGTGTTGCTCTTGCTGGACTAACATTCGCCGAGTATTTTAGAGATGTGAAAGGCGAAGACGTGCTGCTTTTCATCGATAACATCTTCCGCTTTTCCCAAGCAGGAGCCGAAGTCTCAGCACTTTTAGGAAGAATCCCATCAGCGGTCGGGTATCAGCCAACGTTGGCTACAGAAATGGGGGCACTGCAGGAACGAATCGCCTCAACCAGCTCCGGCTCAATTACCTCATTCCAAGCGGTGTACGTCCCCGCCGACGACTATACCGATCCAGCACCAGCAACCACCTTTGCCCACCTGGACTCCACAATTACACTAGAGCGCTCACTGGCAGAACAAGCGCTGTTTCCGGCAGTCGAGCCACTCACATCAAGTTCGTCCATTCTCATCCCGGAGGTGGTTGGGAAGAAGCATCACGACACGGCAAGAGCCGTCCAGAGGGTACTTCAGCGCTACAAAGACCTCCAAGACATCATCGCCATCTTAGGCATCGATGAACTTTCAGACGAAGATAAAATGATTGTAGCAAGAGCCCGGAGGATCCAACGCTTCTTAACACAACCCTTTTTTGTAGCCGAGCAATTCACCGCTACACCCGGAAAGTATGTTTCGATCAAGGAAACCGTCCGTGGTTTTAAAGAAATTCTTGAGGGCAAACACGACGCGCTTCCCGAGCAGGCATTCTTCATGGTCGGCACCATTGATGATGCAGTAAAGAAAGCGAAGACTCTTTGAGTGTAGAAATATGAAGCTCTTCTCCCTCGAAATCATCACCCAAGAAACGGTCATCTATCAAGACACTGCAGAATCAGTGACCGCCCCGGCGAGTGAAGGGGAAGTAACGATTTTGGCACACCACGCGCCACTGTTTTCAAAAATCGATCCCGGACAAATCACCATCCGCAAGGGGGAACAAAAGTTAGCCATGGTAACCGGCACAGGCTTCATCGATGTCTCTCCAGACAATAAAGTGACCATCTTAGTTGACAGTGCAACGCGACTTGACGAGATTGACATAAGGCGTGCCGAAGAAGCAAAGCAAAGAGCGGATGAGCTGCTTAACCAAAAAGACAAGCTGTCTCGTACGGAGATCCTGAGAGCCGAAGCATCGCTCCGCAAAGCAGTCCTCGAACTCAAGGTATCCCGGACGAGACGGCGCCGCGCACAGCCGTTCTCTCCACGGGACGGCTCGTGATACAATGTGGCCGTGAAGATCTTGGGAATCGACCCAGGCATTGCAAGGACAGGATGGGGTGTTGTGCGTGTTGAACACAGCAACGTAAAAACCCTTTCTTTCGACTGCATCACTACGCCCAGCACACTTCCCCATGAGGAAAGACTGAGCAAACTCTATCAACAAATTCTCCAAGTTGTGAACACGAAAAAGCCCGAACAGGCGGCTGTTGAGAAACTGTTTTTCAACACCAATGTAAAAACAGCACTCGTGGTGGCGGAGGCAAGAGGGGTAGTGCTATTGGCGCTGTCTCAACGCAACATTCCCGTGTTCCATTACACGCCTCTTGAGATCAAGGTCGCCGTCACCGGCTACGGAAGAGCCCAAAAAAGACAAGTACAACGCATGATCAAAGCGTTGTTGAAACTTGATACAATTCCCTCACCCGATGATGTTGCCGACGCGCTAGCGGTCGCGCTCACGCACGCATACACACAGAAACCCGAGAAATGATTGGCAAACTCACAGGAAAAATCGACGGAATACACCGAAACATCCTCATCGTGGACGTGAGCGGTGTGGGATACCGCGTCGCAGCACCAGCCAAAACGCTCCAGAAATTCGCCAAAACCGGCAAGCGAGTCTCGTTCTTCACCCACACCTATGTCCGAGAGGACCGGATAGCGCTCTATGGTTTCGAAACAGTAGAGGAATTGAACCTTTTTGAAAAGCTGATGACCATCTCCGGTATCGGAGCCCGCCTTGCCCTCGCCGTGCTCTCGGCTGGAACCACGCAAGAGATAACCAAAGCTGTGATCAACTCCGATGTTGAGTTCTTCAAAAGTATCTCAGGCATTGGCAAAAAAAGCGCCCAACGGATCATCATTGATCTCAAGAGCGCTTTGGGAGACGAACAGGAGTTCGATTTTGAGAAAATCCAGCTGCCCGCCTATAATGAAACTGTCCAAGCGCTTAAACATTTCGGGTTTACAGCAAGCGAAGCCAGAAAGGCACTGAGGGACGTCAAAGATAAGCGGAGGATGACAACCGAGCAATTACTCAAAGAAACGCTGAGACTCCTTGGAAAATAAGGCCATGGGAAAGGATAACAAAACATTCCCCACAGCAGACAGGACACTTCGACCGAAGAAACTCAAGGACTTCTTTGGCCAAGAAAAGGTGAAAAAAAAACTTGTAACCTTTCTTAAGGCGGCAAAAAAGCGAAAAGAGCCACTGGAGCATCTGCTGTTCTACGGACCACCAGGCCTGGGAAAGACAACCCTTGCCCACGTCATCGCCAACGAAATGGGATCGGACATTCGCATCACCTCTGGTCCTGCGATCGAACGGGCTGGGGACCTTGCCTCAATCCTCACAAACCTTCAGGATCACGACATTCTCTTTATCGACGAAATCCATCGTTTAAGCAAAGTCGTTGAAGAGACCCTCTATCCTGCAATGGAGGAATACCATTTAGCTATCATTCTTGGAAAAGGACCATCAGCAAGAACGCTCAGGTTGGAGCTGCCGCAGTTCACCATCGTCGGCGCAACAACAAGAATTGGCCTTCTTTCATCTCCGATGAGAGACCGCTTTGGGGCAATACATCGCATCGGTTTCTACGCACAAGACGAAGTAGAAACGATCCTTGCACGATCGGCACAACTCTTGGATATCGCTGTCGAGCCCCAGGCGCTCAAAGAACTTGCAAAGACCTCTCGAGGCACGCCAAGGGTCGCCAACCGGCTCCTGCGCCGCGTCCGGGACTATGCCCAAGTCCATGCGCAAGGCGAGCTCACCGTTGACGTCATTAAGAAAGCGCTTGAGATGCTCGAAGTGGACAAAGCAGGCCTGGACAAATCCGACCGCCGGATGCTAGAGGCGATCATCAAAAGACACGGCGGTGGTCCGGTTGGAATTGAATCCATTGCCGCGACAATTTCAGAAGACGTTCAGACGCTCATCGACGTCAACGAGCCGTTCCTTTTGCAATTCGGTTTCTTAAAAAGAACACCAAGAGGCCGTATAGCCACCCGCATGGCGTACGAACACCTCAACATCCCCCTCCCCAAAAAAGCCCGCGACCAGCAAGAGCTCTTCTAGTTCGAATCTGGGCTCTTACTGAAGGAGTCTATCTTCCACGATCCATTCTCAAATAGGAGATTTGCATTTCGATACAGAACCCCGCTGCCGGAATAATATAACCCCAAAGCAACAGTCATATGATCCTCACCCGTGGTCGCCAAATCCTCAATACGAATGCCTTGATCCGGCAGATCTGGGACTGCCATCAAACGGGCGAAGTCACGAGTGATCCTCCTGGGATCATCGGAAACTTCCGAAATCGCAGAAGAGGAAAGCATGAACCTCGCTCTCTGAGCGCTCTCGATGTTATCGATAGGCGGCACCGCCTCTTGCAAGTACCTTGTAAACTGCAGCATTCTCAACTGCGCCTGTGTCTGACTCTGTGCAAAACCCAGAGGGGAAACTTGAGAGATTGAATCAGATTGAGAAGGTTTCTCTTTAAGCAGACCGAGCTGTTTTGGTAACACGCTGACAGCCAAGATACCGATAATTGCCGCGGCCAAAATGAGGGAGATCAACATCCCCATACCACATCCCAGTCAATAGCACATGAGAGCATTTGTCAACTCTATTATCTCCGTCTTCTCCCCCTAGGCCGAAATCCGTCGGGCGGTACATCGATCCACTGCACTGCTGTGCCTTGTTCATGTTGAATCTCGGGGTCTTTTTCGCCGTCTGCAGCGAGTTTATTGAGGTAAGGTTCCATGGTTGTCACAACGAGGTTAAAGAGACGTAAAGCCTCATTCCACTTTCGTTGTCGCCTCAGTGTGAGCGCTTTTTTATTGACTCGAAGAGTCTCGTTGAGGAGATTGCCGCGGACAATCTTAAATGCTGCCAGGTCTTCTGGGGTGTCGGTAGGATAATTTGTAGCAGCCGTGGCAAAAAGAGGCAAGGCTCTCTCATGAAATCCATGTCGCGAGAGGAAACTCCCAAATTCATTTAGGGCAAACGGACTCTTCGCAAAGCGCTCTTGCGATACCAATGATTCGACTGCATCTACCAATACATGGGGAGCAAGTTTCTCTCCTAGCTTACTCTCTTCTAGCTTACCAAGAACAGCCTGTAAGGAAGCGCCCATCAGCACATTCCGGTCAGTCTCTCGTCCGAGACTGAACTGTCCTCCCAAGACTCTTTTTGCTGATGAAAACCACTCCTTAAATTGTTCCATCGCCCACAGAGGTAAACCGAATAAAATTGTCAACTCTGGATTGTAGAGGAAGCAGCGACATTTAGCAACTTTTTAAAGTCTTGACACTCCAACCAAAATTCGGGTATAGTTTGGGTGATGGAGCAAACAATAGGCGAAACCATCTCGGTCCTTGGAATCTTCAAAAACGCTTCCTTTACTCCCAAAAAATTCAAGTGGAACAATCACACCTATCCTATCGAAAATATCACCAGCATCCATGAGCTCAAAGATGGGGAAGTTGTAAAACGCCGCTACGCCGTCCTCTCCGGCCCAAACCTCTACCTTCTCGAATACAACCGCCAAGACGAAACCTGGGAACTCGTCCAAATCTGGATGGAAGGATGACGCAAGATTCAAGAGTTAAGATTTAAGATTTAAACATCAAACATCAAACATCAAATATTAAATATTCATATGACTATTCTTCACGTCGACCTCAACTCCTACTTCGCAACCATCGAGCAGCAACAAAATCCCTATCTGCGCGGAAAACCGATCGGCATCGTCAAAGATATTGGGAGAACCTGCATCATTGCCGCAAGCCGTGAGGCGAAACAACACGGCGTCAAAACCGGAAGCAATGTCCACGATGCAAAACATCTCTGCCCCCAAATCACTCTAGTCAAAGCCGACTTTGACAAATACTTCCACTACACGAAGCGCTTCTACACACTCATCGAGTCTTTCACGCCAAAAGTCCATCTTTTTTCCTTGGACGAAGCATTCTTGGATGCCACAGACTGCATGAATCTGTACGGCTCAGCCGAACCTTTGGCAGAAAAAATCCAGGAACGCATGTATAAAGATTTGGGAAGCTGGGTCACAGCCTCAATCGGCATTTCAAAAAACTACATGCTGGCAAAACTCGCAGGAGAATACGCGCCGAAAGGGGGGTACTTCAGAATCACGAAACACAACCTTGACGAGATCCTGGCAACGTGCAAACTCTCCGATATCTGCGGCATCGGCCCACGTCTAGCAGAGAAGCTGAAAAATACTGGAGTGACAAACCTTCTCCAAATACGAACTCTTGATGATGCAATCCTCAAACGGCGTTTCGGCCCCTTTTGGGGGCCGGAGCTCAAGCGCATAGCACACGGCCAAGACTCCCACCTCTTCTCGTTTCTTGATACCAATGAGTACATGAAGGGTGTCGGAAGAACAATCACCGGCTTCAGGCTTTGCGATGATGAGGATCAAATCCGTCAAATCATCCGCAACCTCATTGAAGAAGCCACAATGAAAACTCGACAGATGGACATGGCCGGCCGCCACCTTTCCATCTTCCTCGAGGGAGAAAACAGAATTTGGCACCGCCACCAGACACTCAAGTACTACGTCAGACATCCAGACGAAGTCTTTGCTCTTCTCTACAATGGCTTCTACAAAAGATGGCAGCGCAGCTTTCCTATTATCCGTTTTGGCGTTCGCGTCAGCCTCTTGAAACCCATGAGCGAAATTTCAGGATGTTGGCTTCCGCAATGGCAGAAAAGAGAACGCATCTGGAAAGCGGTGGATACAATCAACGAAAAATACGGACTCTTCAGCATCCGTCCTGGCACACTCCTCAAATCAAAGATTATAAGGCCCGAAGTCACGGGATACCTAGGAGACAAACTCTACCAATTCCGAGACTGAATCTCTAAAAGAAATTCTGGTGAAACCGGACAGGTGCTGTGTTATACTTCTCAAAGAGACGGCTTCATCACCTTGTCAATACAGAAAGATTGGAGGTGGGAAGAGTGGCACAAAGAAAAGTCGGAACAGTCAGTCACTACTACAACAACATTGGGGTTGCTATCGTCGATCTCACTGGTGCGTTAGCAACGGGAGACAAGATCAAAATTACTGGAAAATCCGATGAATTCACCCAAACGGTAGACTCAATGGAACTTGAGCATAAAAAGATTGAAAAAGCTCGTAAGGGCCAGTCGATTGGGGTTAAATTCGATCAGAGAGTCCGAGAGGGCGATACGGTATATAAGGTGACCTAAGACACGGAGAAGGTGACTCCAAGACAATGCAGCTGCAGCTTCATCCTGCTCCTGATATAAAGCACAGAATACGTGCGATTCTAAGGGCGCTGGACTTCCCACACATCGATGCAAAAAGAGTAATCTGTTTCAGAAGCCATGGCTCAACATCGCGTGCGAGAGCCCGCATCTGGAGCTTCCCGCGTATTTGGCAAAAGGCATTAGATCTGAAACCGCATTATGTCATAGAAGTCCTCTCAGAAAAATTCGACAAATTAAACCGAGACGACCAAACAAAGATCCTCATTCACGAATTAATGCACATCCCCAAAACGTTCTCAGGAGCCTTACTACCCCACCGGGGAAGAGGAAAAAGACGAATCGATCACCGCTCAATCGAAAACCTATTCAAACAGTACAAATCAGCAGGCTGAAGTACATCCATGATACTTTTTCACGGCGACAATTTGGTCGCGAGCAGAAATGCACTCACCACAACAATTGAGGAAACAAAAAAACGGGGTGTAACCGACATCGTACGCTTAAACGGAGAAAAAGTTGAGCTTGTCGACCTCAAGCAGGCGCTCGAGTCGCACAGTCTTTTTTCAACGGAGAGACTCATCGTCATTGAGAATCTGCTCGCTCGAAAACGATCGAAGGCAAAAGATGAGCTCACAGATTTCCTGAAAACCGCTGATACAACCAAAAACGTCTTGCTCTGGGAAAGAAAGCCCGCAACACCTTCACAAATAAAAAAACTTCCAGGGACAGCGAAAATCCAGGTATTCAAAATCGGTCCAAAGATCTTCAAATTCTTGGACGCGGTAGCTCCCAAAAACACCAAACACATGCTTCTCTCCATGCACGAATGCATAAGGCAAGAAAGTCCGGAAATGGTATTCTATATGTTGTCAAGAAGAATCGCAAAACTCACCATCGCATGCGACCTCGGCATCAAAGGCCTCAACGGTATGCAAGATTGGCAAAAAACGCGCATCTTGCGACAAGCAAAGCGATTCAGACTCCCACAACTGCTCTCACTGCATGAAAAGCTTTACGAAACAGACAAGAGCATCAAAACCGGCAGAAATGTCCTTCCTCTTTCTTCCATGCTTGACCTAATCATCGCCGAAATCTAAAATGGTTTGGCATGACCATCGATCCTTCAATCTTCAGAGATTATGACATCCGCGCAATCGTTCCCACGCAACTGGACGAAGAAGGCATAAGCCGCATCGCGAAAGCCATCACGCATCTATTCAAGCCCAAAACCATACAGGTTGGCAGGGACATGCGCCTCAGCTCTCCGAAGCTGCATAAAGCATTTGTCGATACTCTCCTTAAACTTGGAGTGAATGTCGTTAATCTGGACCTCGTTTCAACTGATATGCTCTATTTTGCCGCCGGAACATACCCAGAAGACATGGCAATCACAATCAGCGCTTCGCACAACCCTCCAGAATACAACGGTCTCAAGATTGTCAAAAAGGGAGCGGTTGCCATAAGCGGGGACAGCGGCATATATGAGATCCGAGACCTCGCCCTTTCCGACAAAAATCTTGATCGAAAGCCGATAAAGCCTGCAAAGCTTAAAAGAAGAGATGTCCTAAACGGTTGGGTAAAGCATCTTCTGACGTTCATCGATACCAGAAAGATGAAACCGTTCAACGTCGTTGTCGATACCGGAAATGGAATGGCAGGCCACTTCATGCCAGCGCTTGAAAAACATCTCCCTTGGAAAGTAACGCGCCTGTATTACAAACTCGACGGAACCTTCCCCAACCATATTCCAAGTCCCATAGAGCCAAAAAACATGCAGGACACCATCAACACCGTAAAAAAAATCGGCGCCGATGTTGGTATGGCCTTTGACGGCGATGGTGACCGCGTCTTCCTCGTCGACGAAACCGGAAAGATTATCTCAGGAACCATCATCACTGCCATCATTGCCGAGAATCTCCTCCAAAAGCACCCGAAAGAAACAATCCTCTACAACGCCATTGTCGGCAGAATCGTCCCAGAAGTAGTGAAGAAAAATGGCGGAAAATCAATACGGGTCCGTGTCGGTCACACACTCATCAAAGAGGCAATGCGTAAACACAACGGCCTCTTTTGCGGCGAGCACTCAGGGCACTACTTTTTCCGCGAAAACTTCTTTGCCGATTCTGCCATCATCGCTGCATTCCTCGTGCTAGAGCTCATGTCAGAAAAAGACAAGAAGCTCTCCGAACTCGTGGCCGAATATGACAAGTACCCGAGTTCGGGGGAAATCAATTTCGAAGTTGAAGACAAACAAGCGGCGATGAAGAAAATCGAGGGCGCCTACAAAAACAAAGCCCAGTCCACGGATTGGCTCGATGGCATCACCGTGTGGTTCCCTGAATGGTGGTTCAACGTCCGCCCTTCAAACACCGAACCCTTACTGCGGCTTAACATCGAAGCCGACAACAGAACCATCTTGAATGAACACACACGTAATTTGGTCAAAACAATCCGTGAGCTGGGTGGGAAAAAGAAAGTATGACTCCCAAAAATCCTTTTTAACAGCGCTCCGGCCGGCACTCAAACAAAAAGGATTTTTCACAATGTCAAGACGCTACAAATGTAATTTCCCAGATTGTTAGAAGTGTAGTTACCTAGAGGATCATTGAAGAATCTCACCCGCTGAGATATAGTAGAGTATATGCCCACAGGGAAACCCTATGTGGTTTGGTTTAAGGATGTTGATCAAGATGATGTTTCACTCATTGGCGAAAAAGGTGCAAACTTGGGAGAGACGACACAAGCCGGCTTTCCAGTACCGAATGGCTTCATCGTCACCGCACAAGCGTATTTTTACGTTTTAGACCACAACCAACTCCGTCCCAAAATTACATCCATTCTCAAAAGTATCGACGTTTTAGATACCGTAAAGCTGCGTGCTGCAAGCCGTAAAGTCAAAAACATCATCAAAAGAGCAGAAATACCTCCGGAGTTAGCCGATGAAATCATCAAGCATTACCGTCGCTTGGGTAAAGGGCACAGTGAGTCGCTGGTTGCCATCAGGTCTCAAGCCACCGCAGAGGATCTCCCTGACCCCTCCTTTGTCGGGCGGCAAGAAACAGTCTTCAATGTCAAAGGGACTGCAAATGTCATCGATTCGATACGTGACGCATGGGCATCATTGTTCGAACCACGAGCCATCTTCTATCGAGAACGGAAAGGGTTTGATCACTTCAACGTGGGAATTGCCGTCCCGATCCAAAAAATGGTCCAATCGCAAGTGAGCGGTGTAATGTTCACCGTTGATCCCGTCACCGAGGATAAATCCACACTCATCATCGAGGCGGTCTGGGGCTTGAGTGAAATGATTGCTCAGAAGACGGTCACACCAGACCGCTACACTGTCGAAAAAAAGACAGGAAAGACCTTGAAAAAGTTCATAACCGAGCAAAAAGTACAACACGCAAGAATTGGTGGAAAAAAAATACGAGTCACAGTTCCCAAGAGCAAACAAAAAAAACCGAAGCTCACAAAGAAACAAATCAAAGAGATTGCGAAATTAGGGGATAAAATTCAACAGCACTACTTCTTCCCCCAGCAAATCGAGTGGGCCATGGAGAAAGGCAAGATCCACATTCTCCAAACAAGACCAATGGAAAGGAAAAGCAAAACACAAAAACTTGGACGGGCAGTAGCCAAAAGCCTCCGTACCATCCTCAAAGGTGATCCCGCATCCCCGGGGATCTCAAGCGGAAAAGTGCGCATTATACACTCTGCTCGAGAAATCGGAAAAATCAAAAAAGGTGATGTCCTCGTCACCACAATGACGACGCCGAATTTCGTGCCGGCTATGCGCAAAGTTGCCGCAATTGTAACGGACAAAGGAGGACAAACATCACATGCGGCCATCATCTCAAGAGAGCTCGGTATCAGCTGCGTCGTGGGAACGAGCCGGGCCACAAAAAAGCTCAAAACCGGACAAATGATCACCGTCAACGGAAAGACTGGAGAAATTTTCGACGGAACACTACCGCCCACCAAAATTAAGACGATGACGAAAACAACAGAACCACAAAAAATAGAAACGACGCGCCGAACCGCCACAAGAATCTACGTCAACCTCGGTGAACCGGACCTCGCTCGTGAGGTAGCTGCTCGTAACGTTGATGGTGTGGGACTGTTGAGAGCAGAATTTATGATCGCCCAAATCGGCATTCACCCCAAGAAAATGATTCGCGACGGAAAGAAAATGCGGTTCGTGAGCAAACTCGCCGATGGTCTCGAGACGTTCTGCCGTGCGTTCAACCCAAGACCAATCATCTACCGAACCACAGACTTTAAAACAAACGAGTATCGCAACTTAACTGGAGGCAAAGCTTACGAGCCAGAGGAAGAAAATCCATCGATTGGATACCGTGGTGCGTTCCGCTACATCGCAGACGAGGCAGTGTTTGACCTGGAACTTATGGCTATCAAAAAAGTACGAAACAAAGCAGGCTTGAAGAACTTGTGGCTGATGATCCCATTCGTCCGTACGGTCAAAGAGCTCATTGCGGTAAAAAGAATCGTGGCATCACACGGACTGACGCGTTCACCAAGCTTCAAATTCTGGATGATGGTAGAAATCCCCTCGAATGTTATACTGCTTGAAGAGTTTATCGACGCCGGAATAGACGGGGTTTCCGTCGGTACCAACGACCTGATTATGCTCCTTCTGGGAGTGGATCGAGACAATGAGGAAGTTGCGCCCCTTTTCGATGGGCGCAACCCTGCAGTGTTGTGGGCACTCGAACGAATCATCCGTATCGCACACGAGAAAGGTGTAACATCATCGGTATGCGGACAAGCACCCTCTATATATCCTGATTTGACCGAGAAGCTCGTCGCTTGGGGAATCACAAGTGTTTCAGTAAGCCCTGATATGATAGAGCAGACCCGCGAAATTGTGTACCAAGCTGAGCTGCACAGGACAAAAGAAACCCAAGGGAAAACATGGCAAAAATAGCAGAATTGAAAGCCAGAGAGATCCTCGACTCAAGAGGAATTCCGACATTAGAAACAACGGTGACGCTCGATGACGCAAAGAAAGCGACTTCATCCGTTCCGTCTGGAACGTCGACAGGAATCCATGAATCAGTGGAATTGCGAGACGGGGACGCGAGCCGCTATCAAGGTCAAGGGGTCTTAAAGGCCATAGAAAACGTCAATACCGTAATCAAAAAGAATCTGTTAGGACTAGATCCAGCCCGTCAAACGGACATCGACCAGCTCCTCGTGAACCTGGATGCAACCAAAAATAAATCGAATCTCGGATCAAACGCAATCCTCTCAGTTTCGCAGGCGGTCTGTAAAGCAGGGGCACTAGCCTTCAATCTTCCTGTCTATGAATACCTGCAAAAAAAATATCAGCTTCACAAAGATTCGCCAGCCATACCAACACCGACGTTCAACGTCATCAATGGAGGCAAGCACGGCGCAGGGAATCTCGACTTTCAAGAGTTTCTCATCATTCCCTCAACGAGAATGACCTATTCGCAAGCGCTCCAGACCGGGGTCGAGATCTACCATGCGATCGAAAAAGTGCTCATCAACCACAGCGCGATACATTCTGTCGGAATTGGAGGCGGATTCGCCCCGAACCTGTATAAAAATGCCGATGCCTTAGAACTCATCATCGAGGCGATTCGAACCACAGACTACAAGTACGGCGAGGACGTCTTCTTGGGACTAGATGTCGCCGCCTCCCATTTCTATAAAGGAGGAAAATATAAGATTAAAGACCGCAAAGAACCCTTCTCGACCAAAGATTTCATTGACTACTACAAAGATCTAAACGAACAATACAGGCTCTATTCGCTTGAAGATCCCCTCTACGAAGACGACTGGAAGGGATGGTCTGAACTGACAAGAGAAATCGGCGCGAACACCGTCATCATTGGAGATGATATTTTAACGACAAACAAAGAACGGACGCTCAAGGGGATCGAAGAAAAATCCTGCACGGGTATCTTGGCAAAACCAAATCAAATCGGAACCATTTCTCAAGCGGTCGAAGTCATCTCTATTGCGAAAGATGCGAATTGGCAAATCATCGTCTCACATCGCTCCGGAGAAACAAACGATGACTTCATCGCGGACTTTGCAGTGGGTGTCGGAGCACACTATGCAAAATTCGGAGCCCCCGCTCGAGGTGAACGGGTGGCAAAGTACAACCGCCTGCTCAAAATAGAATCAGAAATTGCTGCAAAAACAACCGAACAAAAATCGCAAAGCAGAAAGCAAAATCAACAATGAGGCCTGTCCCAAAACCGATTGTCTTGTTGATACTTGACGGGTGGGGGATTGCCCCACCGAGTCCCGGAAACGCAATTGCACTCGCTAACACTCCGAACGTCGATCGCTACTGGAATTCATATCCCCATACAAAACTCGAAGCCTCCGGAGAAGCCGTCGGTCTCCCGCACGCTGAAGAAGGGAATACCGAAACCGGACACCTCAACATCGGCGCCGGACACATCGTCTATCAAGATCTCCCCCGAATAAACATGGCTATAGCCGATGGCAGCTTTTTCGAGAACCAAGCTTTCATTGCCGCCACAACCCATGTCCAAAACTTCCAGAGCACATTACATCTCATGGGCCTGATCGGCGCCGGAGGAGTCCATTCCAATCTTGATCATCTCTATGCGCTCCTCCATCTTTGCCGCTTGCACAAACTGGAAAATGTGGCACTGCACTTGTTTACAGACGGAAGAGACTCTCCACCCACCTCCACATTGACATATCTCTCACAAATTAAAGAGAAAATGAAAAGCACAGGAATTGGATTCATTGCCTCAATGATGGGGAGGTTCTATGCGATGGATAGAGACCAACGCTGGGAACGGACTCAAAAAGTATATCTTGCGCTGACAACAGGGGAAGGTCACAAGGCACAAGTTGAAGAGGATGCAATAAATGAGGCCTACAACAGCGGGAAAACAGATGAATTCATCGAACCCACGGTCATCACCCACGAGAATGGCGTGCCAAAAGCGATAATTCAAGAAAACGATGCCGTCATTTTTTTTAATTTCCGCATCGACCGCCCCCGACAGTTAACAAAGGCATTTGTTCTCCCAAATTTCGAGGCTGCTGCAGAAAGAAGGCCAGGCTTTGACCCCTATACCGTGAAGTACTACCGCAGGCACGTGGCCTATCCCCAACTACAGTCCAAGCCCTTCACCAGAGGGGACCGCATCAAAAACCTATTTTTCGTCACCATGACAGAATACGAGAAGGGTCTACCGGTGTCGGTTGCGTTCCCTCCCCAACCGGTCGAGATGCCGTTTGGAAGGATCATTGCAGAACGAGCCCTAAGACAACTGCGCATTTCCGAAACCGAAAAAGAGCGGTTCGTAACCTACTATTTCAACGGTTTACGAGATGATCCGTATCCTGGCGAAGACCGAATCATCATTCCATCCCAAAAAGTTGCAACCTACGATCTCTATCCGCAAATGTCAGCACTCGATATTACAGAAACAATTCTTGAGAGAATAGCCACTGGTATCTACCACGTCATCATCGCAAACTATGCCAACCCGGATATGGTCGCCCACTCGGGAAACTTGAAAGCGACCATAACGGCCTGTGAGGTGGTTGATCAGTGTGTGGGGCAAGTTGCAGAGAAGGCAATGGCAGTCGGTGGTGCGACCATCGTCACATCCGACCACGGAAACGCAGAGGAGCTATTAAATCCCGAAACAGGAGAGGTCAGCACAGAGCATTCCACCTTTCCCGTGCCCTTCATCCTCACAGTTCGATCCCAACAAGGGAAAGCAACCATGTTACGAACTGGCGTACTTGCCGACATAGCGCCGACTATGCTACAACTGCTACAAATTCCAAAGCCTCCATCGATGACGGGCCGCTCACTCATTTGAGTTTTATGAAAGTCAAGCTTCAAACCCAACCATCGGTTCATCACCCCATCGAATCGAGAGCCTCTCCACTAGTAAACGGTTTCAAGTCAGAAAGCCCATAATGATCAATGCCATCATCGCCCCACTGGCAAAATTCATCATCACTCTCATCTCCAACTTGGGCTACTTCGGGATAGCCATAGCGATGGCGATTGAGTCAGCGTCAATACCGCTTCCATCAGAAATCATCATGCCGTTCTCAGGTTTCCTGGTCTCAACCGGGGAGCTCAATTTTTGGCTGGTTGTTCTCGCCGCAAGCGTAGGCGGGGTCGCTGGTTCGGCTGCCGCCTATGCTGTCGGGTACTACGGAGGAGAAACGGTTGTCCGTACCGTAATACGAAAATACGGAAAGTTCGTGCTCGTTCACGAATACGAGCTCGATGAAGCAGAAGAGTGGTTCCGCCACCACGGGAAAGCGATCACATTTTTTTCCCGGTTGCTACCGGTGATCAGAACCTTCATCTCACTCCCTGCTGGAATAGCAAAAATGAACTTTAAAACGTTCCTGCTCTATGCATTCTTAGGAACTATTATCTGGTGTACGGCCCTCACGTATTTCGGACTCATCCTTGGACAAAACTGGAACACCCTAGGGCCTTGGTTTCATAAATTTGACGCGGCCATTGGTATCGTGAGCGTTGCAGGCGGAGCCTGGTACATTCGCTACAAGATTAGAAAAATACAGCAATACAACCAAGCACACAATCACTCGAGAACCGACAAGAATAAATCACGATGAAGCCTTTTCCACCCCACAGCGCCGCCAGGAATTTGACGAAAAGCGTCCCCACCGCAACGCCCGAGGAGACGGTTGCCGAAGTGCTCAAGCGCCTTAGAGAAAACGCCCACACCTTTGAAACAATAAGCTATACCTACATCCTAAGTCACGCCGGAAAACTTCGGGGTGTCGTTGCAATAAAGTCACTGCTGAAGGCCCAAGACCAGCAAACAATGAAGGAGATCATGACTCCTGATCCCATTGCTGTCCACCCATATACCGACCAAGAAAAAGCAGCAATCTTTGCAATCCAGCACAATATTAAAGCGATTCCCGTCATCGACAAGGACCGAAACTTCCAAGGAATCATTCCAACCGACAGGATTCTCGATATCCTCCATGACGAGCACATCGAAGATATACTCAAACTCTCGGGGCTAGACGTCAGCGTCTTACAACTATCTGAAAAACGCCTCCAACATGCCTCGGCATCCCTCAGAATGCGCCTTCCCTGGCTTCTTCTGGGTCTCGTTGGAGGCTTAGTATCAACCTGGATCGTCTCCCGCTTCAGCTATACGATACAACAGCTCATATCACTTGCCTTCTTCATTCCAATCATCACCTACATGAGCGGGGCGATTGCAAGCCAAACGCTCTCAATGCTTATACGAAACCTTCTCATTACTGGTCTCGATATAAGAAAGTACCTGGTTGTTGAACTTACGACCGGTACCTTCCTTGGAGGAATGTTTGGCCTCCTCATTGCAGCAGTTGCGTACATCTGGCTTGGCTCGCTAGAAGTTGCAGCTATCATTGCCATAACAATGACCGTGAATGCGTTCGTTTCAACAGCAATATCCACGGTCGTACCATGGACACTAACCAAATTCAATAAGGACCCGGCACTCGCCGCCGGGCCATTCGCGATCGTACTTCAAGATATTGTCAGCTTACTTGTATACTTTACCACTGCCGCAGCGGTACTGCAGATCACTTGAAAAGCCATGAAATCCATAAAATCGGTCACGCAAATTCCGGTTTCGAAAAAAAGGTTCTCCTGCGCGTGGATTTCAATGTTTCCCTCCAAAAGAAAAAATCGGGGATGACACAAGAATCAAACAGGCACTTCCAACCATCCATTTCCTCCTCAAGAAAAATGCCGCAGTGGTACTCGTCTCTCACCTCGGCCGGCCCAAGGGCAAAAGAATAAAACGGTACTCTCTGAAACCCGTAGCCAAACGCCTCGAACGACTACTCGGCAAGCCCGTGCCGGTGATCGGCGATTTCTTACGAACCTCGGACAAGAAGAGGGTGATAAGCCTCAAGCCTGGTGAAGTTGCAATGCTCGAGAACATCCGCTTCTATCCTGAAGAAGAACGCAACGATCCGCAATTCTCCAAAAAACTCGCAGAGCTCGCAGATGTGTACGTGAACGACGCGTTCGGGACAGATCACAGAGTGCACTGCTCAACAGTGGGAGTCACACAGCTCCTACCGAAAGCAGCTGGGCTGCTTCTCTTGAAAGAGGTCGAGATGATTTCGCGCCTGACAAACAAACCGAAGCGTCCGTTTGTTGCAATCATCGGTGGTGCAAAGGCCGAGACAAAGATCACACTCATTGATCATCTCCTTGAAATGGCTGATCATCTGGTTAATTGGAAGGGGAGTCGCGAACACGTTCTTTAGAGCCTGGGGGTTTGAAATCGGAAAGTCACTGTTTCACCATGAAATGGTTGAGCTCGCCCGATGTCTTGTCTGGAAAGCATCGCAATCCAGCACCGCAATGGTTCTACCTCAAGATGTTGTGACGGGAAGCGTAAGATTCAACAGAATTGCCAAAGTCGTCCCCAGCAACAATATTCCGAAAAACAGCCGGGCACTGGATATCGGCCCCCATACCCAGGCTCACTTCGTCTCACTGATTGCCAATGCGAAAACCATCGTTTGGAACGGGCCCATGGGAGTCTACGAAAAAACAAAATTCCGCATTGGAACAGATTTCGTCTACCACGCCATTGCAGCAAACCAAGAGGCGCTTTCAGTCGTCGGCGGAGGAGATACCCTTGCCGCAATTACCCACAGACACCTCATTGGCGAAATAGACCACGTCTCCACCGGGGGTGGTGCGCTTCTAGAATTCATCGAGAAAGGAACTCTCCCTGCCATCGAAGCCCTTCGCGCGCAACATCTAAAACCCCTTAACAAACAAATATCGTTTGTGAAGGAAAGGATATGAAGAAAGCCGCTCAGTGGAATTTCCTGATGACCCCGACAACCTTGCCCTGAATCCGCACGTTCTTGGCAAAAATCGGACTCATGGTGGAATTCGCCGGTTCCAGACGAACGCGAGTGGCTTCCTTAAAGTAGCGCTTCAGTGTCGCTAGCCCATTCTCAAGAAGAGCAACCACGATATCGCCGTCCCGCACCGTGTCCTGCTCTTCAATGACGACGTAATCTCCATCCAAAATCCCTTCGTCGATCATGCTATCCCCCTTCACCTGAAGAACATAGGCCCGCGTCTTACCACTCACCATCGAAGGCGAAACTTTAAATGCCGCATTGGGATCCGTATACGGCTCAATCGGCTTCCCTGCGGCAATAAACCCCATGATGGGAAGCTCAATGCCTTGAGTCAGCCGGCCCAGCTTGCGGTCCAAAAGTTCAATGCCGCGCACCGCGCCCTCGTACTTCCGAATAACACCTTTCTTGACCAGTGCCTGAAGATGCTCATGGACGGTCGCAAGCGAGGAAACACCAATGGAATCGGCAATGTCCTGCAGGGTGGGCGAGTATCCGTTCTTCTGAATGTATTGAGCAATGAAATCGACGATCTGTCGTTGTCTTCTATAGAGGGTAACCGGCATGGTTTTCCTTTCTCCGAAAACTTGGGGTTCGGTAAATATTTAGCTTGTCTTAGGGTCATATTAGCCCAAAGCTTTCCCGACTGTCAACCCCGAATTCAAGCACAAAATAGGGAAAATACCCCTTTGAACGAAAAAAAGATAAATCTTCTAAGGTATAATCCGTGTGCTATGAAATTCCAACTCATTTCCGACTTCAAACCAACCGGCGACCAGCCACAGGCGATTGAATCGCTCATGACAGGAATCAGGAAGGGGGACCGAATCCAAGAGCTCCTTGGGGTAACCGGAAGCGGCAAAACATTCACCATGGCGAACGTCATTAACAAGCTTCAGCGGCCAACTCTCGTCATCTCCCACAACAAAACCTTGGCCGCCCAACTCTATCAGGAGTTTCGTGACTTCTTTCCGAAAAACGGCGTGAGCTATTTCGTTTCCTACTATGACTACTACCAGCCAGAAGCCTACATCCCACAAACGGACACCTACATCGAGAAAGAAACCGCTATCAATGAAGAAATCGACAAGCTGCGTCTTTCCTCGACAATGAATTTGTTAACACGAAAGGATGTCATTGTGGTCGCGTCGGTGTCAAGCATCTACAACATCGGCTCACCAATCGAGTATGGTCGCCACATCTTAGAGCTTAAAGTGAGAAAGGAGTGGACAATGAAAGAAATCATCAGTAGCCTCATCGATCTGCAATACGCAAGATCCGACTATGAACTACGCAGGGGGACGTTTCGCGTCCGCGGAGATACAATCGAGATGTGGCCGGCATATGAAGACGAGGGCCTCCACATTGAGCTTCTTGAAAATCGAATCCGCAAACTTTCCCGTTTCGACCCACTGACGAGAAAGAAAATCTCGCAAGCGACACTCGCCTCGACCATCATCTACCCAGCCAAACACTACACGATAAATCCAAGCACCGTGGATCAAGCCTTCGCACAAATTCGCAAAGACGCAAAAAAAAGAGTGAAGGAACTCAAAGCACAAGGCAGAGAACTGGAAGCCCACAGACTTGAGCAACGCGTGAACTATGACCTAGAAATGATCGCCGAGTTCGGATACGTCAACGGGATCGAGAATTACTCCCGCTATTTTGATGGACGAATGCCCGGCGAGCCTCCCTATACGCTTCTCGATTACTTCCACCAGTGTGATCCGCGTTTTTTGGTCTTTATCGACGAGAGCCATAACACCATCCCCCAGTTAAACGGAATGTACCATGGCGACAAGTCGCGCAAGGAAACCCTCATTGAATACGGCTTCCGTCTGCCTGCCGCTCTGGACAACCGACCGCTCAGATTTGACGAGTTTCTTAAGCGCGTGCCCCTTCTCATTGGAACCTCAGCCACTCCTGGTCCCTGGGAGCGCGCCAAAAGCAGCCGGGTGGTCGAGCAACTGATTCGTCCTACCGGGATTTTGGATCCTGAGATCGACATCCGCCCCATCCAAAATCAGATAAAGGATCTACAAAAAGAAATTGAAAAACGCGTGAAGCGTAGAGAGCGGATTCTGGTCACGACACTCACAAAACGAATGGCAGAGGCACTCTCCGAATACCTCAAAGAACGTGGCGTTAAGGTACATTACCTCCACAGCGACATCGCGACCCTCGATCGAAGCGACATCCTCGACAACCTGCGGCTTGGAAAGCACGATGTCATCGTCGGCATCAATTTGCTAAGGGAAGGTCTTGATCTACCCGAAGTCTCTCTGGTTGCCATCCTCGACGCCGACAAAGAAGGGTTCCTGCGCTCTGAAACGTCGCTCATCCAGACCATGGGCCGAGCGTCAAGACACGTCCATGGCAAGGTGATCATGTACGCGGATGGGATAACTGGGTCCATGCAGCGGGCAATCGACGAAGTTGCAAGAAGAAGAAACGTGCAAGCCGAGTACAACCGCAAACACGACATCAAACCCAAAACCATAACCAAACCTATCCGAGAGAAACTCATCAAACGCGAGAAGAAGAAACCAACAAGCTCTGTCATTCAACTCACGAAAAAAGAGGCGGTTGATCTCACGAAAATCGATCCCAACGCGCTCACACCACTCGACAAAAAGAAGTTGATCCGCGGCCTCACGCGACGCATGAATCAAGCTGCCCGCGACCTCGATTTCGAACTCGCCGCCCAAATTCGCGACTCCTTAGAAAAGCTGAAAACCTTGCCAAACTAACTTTTCTCTACGCACAAGAGCACAATATTCTCCGCCTCGCACCCTTCACATCTGCTCGCTCTCCACGTATAATGAAGCTTCGACCTTCGTATTCTTTACGGACAGGATGATGAAAGAGTACATAGACGTTAAGGGGGCTAGGCAGCATAACCTTAAGAATATCAACGTCAAGATTCCCAAGAACAAGCTGGTGGTATTCACCGGCATTTCTGGAAGTGGAAAAAGCTCGCTTGCATTCGACACCGTCTATGCCGAAGGCCAACGCCGGTATGTGGAGTCATTAAGCGCCTATGCACGTCAATTCCTTGGCATCATGGACAAGCCGGATGTCGAGACCATCAAAGGCCTCTCTCCCGCAATCTCCATTGATCAGAAGGCCACCTCGCACAACCCCCGCTCAACCGTTGGCACCATCACCGAAATCTATGACTATTTACGGCTCCTGTTTGCTCGCATCGGTCACCCGCACTGCCCCGAGTGCAGAAGGGAAATTGCCAAGCAGTCTCCCCAACAGATAACAGAGGCTATCCTCGACCACATCGTAAGTAAAGCAGAGCAAAAACAACAGGCAAGAGTCATGATCCTTGCGCCGGTGGTACGTGACCGCAAGGGAGAATTCACGGCGCTGTTTGACAATCTCCGCTCCCAGGGCTACGGGCGGGTTCGCATCGACGGCAGGATATTCGAGCTGGACGAAGACTTCGTCCTCATAAAAACCAACAAGCACACGATCGACGTGGTACTCGATCGCTTAAGCTTCTCAGCGCGCGATGCCAAAGACAAAGTCGCGGTTGCTAACCTCAAAAGTCGCCTTGCCACTGTTGTCGAGCAAGGGCTCGAGCTCTCCGATGGCTTAATGATTGCCGCCGATGTAAAAGACAAGGGATTCGACTTCCCAGAAAAGCCAAAGCTGTTTGAAGACCACCTGTACTCGGAGAAATTCGCATGCCCCCAGTGCAACTTGAGCCTCCCTGAAATTGAACCGCGAACCTTTTCCTTCAACTCCCCCCATGGCGCCTGTCCGCAGTGCAATGGCATCGGCTCGCTCTTAAAGGTCGCGCCCGAGCTGGTCGTGAATCCAGAGTTCTCGATCGCCCAGGGAGCGATCCTGCCGTTTGCCCACATGACTGCAAAAGACACCTGGTTCGCAAGGACGCTGAAGACGATCCTTACCGACTACAACGAATCGCCAGAGACTCCTTGGAAGAATCTTCCCGCCTCCCTCAAAGACCTCCTGCTCTTTGGCGACGACTCAAGAGTGTTCACCGTTTTCGGCACCAATCGCCATGGCCGAACCACCTCATTCGACACCACCTTTGATGGGCTCATCAACAACCTCAATCGTCGCTATTCAGAAACCGACTCAGAAATTGTCCGAAGCGAGATCGAGAAATTCATGCGCAAAGAAACCTGCCCTGCATGCCAAGGAAAGAGGCTCAAAAAAGAAGCGCTCTCAATAACAATTCAAGATCGCAACATCATTCAAGTAACCAACATCCAAATCAAAAACACTGCCGACTGGATCGATTCCGTAAGCGAGATTCTCACCGAACGCGAGGCGATCATCGCCGCGCCGATCCTGAAAGAAACCCAAACTCGTCTCAAATTCCTCACCTCAGTTGGACTCTCATATCTTACACTGAATCGTGAGGCTGCCACCCTTGCTGGGGGAGAGGCCCAACGCATCCGGCTTGCCTCTCAAATTGGGACCGGGTTATCGGGGGTGTTGTATGTCCTTGACGAGCCCACAATTGGCCTGCACCAACACGATAACAAGCGCTTAATCTCTACCCTCAAAAACCTTCGCGACTTGGGCAACACGGTACTTATTGTGGAGCACGACAGAGAGACCATGGAAAGCGCCGACTGGATCATCGACTTCGGCCCTGGAGCAGGAAAGCATGGAGGGAGCATCGTGGCCGCGGGGACACCAGCCGCTATCAAAAGCGAGAGAAAATCACTCACCGGTCAGTACCTTTCTGGGAAGAAACGCATAGCCATCACAAAGAGTGACAAAGACACAAACCAGCGAAACGATCTGCTCATCCTCGAAGGCTGCCGGCAGCATAACCTGAAAGACATCACGGTTCGCTTTCCGCTAGACAAGCTGATATGCATATGCGGTGTCTCCGGTTCGGGAAAATCGACACTCGTCCACGACATCCTCTATCACGCACTGATGCGGGAGTTAAATTTCCTGTACCGCGAAAGTCCCGGGGAGTTCGACACCATCCGAGGAGTGGGGGACATCACCAGAGTGAGCTTAATTGATCAAAGTCCGATCGGAAGAACCCCAAGATCAAATCCTGCTACCTATACCAAAGCATTCGACTACATACGAAAGCTCTTTGCCTCCACTCGTGAAGCGGCAATTCGCGGATACAAACCGGGAAGGTTTTCGTTCAATGTACGCGGCGGACGCTGTGAAGCCTGTCAGGGTGGCGGACAGGAGAGAGTTGAGATGCAGTTTCTGCCGGATGTCTACGTCACCTGCGAAGTATGCAAAGGGTCCCGCTACAACACCGAAACCCTCCAAATCCACTACAGGGGAAAGCCGATAGACAACGTCTTGCACATGACTGTCGACGAAGCGGTGGAGTTTTTCAAAAACATCCCAGGTCTCTCCCGGAAATTGGAAACCCTTCAAGACGTTGGCTTAGGCTACATCGAGCTCGGCCAGCCGGCACCCACACTCTCTGGAGGAGAAGCCCAAAGAATCAAAATTGCACGAGAGCTCTCTGTACGAGGCACGGGTCACACGATCTACATACTTGATGAACCGACCACCGGCCTCCACTTTGCCGATCTTCAGAAACTTCTTAACGTCCTGAGAAGGTTGGTCGATGCGGGGAACACCGTCATCATCATCGAACACAACCTCGATGTCATAAAAAACGCGGATTGGGTCATCGATCTCGGCCCAGAAGGCGGAGACGAAGGTGGCAAGATTGTCGCCACTGGCACGCCCGAAGAAATCGCAAAGGCCAAAGACTCCTACACCGGCCACTTCCTCAAAGAGATTCTTGTCTAATTTTCTGGTTTCTTCTCACAATACGTTGGATTACAATGGATCCATGTCCTTCTTCCGAAGAACAGTCGCAGCCACTGCTGTTCTCGCAGCTGTACTGCTTCTAAACACCCAAGATGCCCGAGCCGCAGGCGAGTTTGAGGCACACTCCAAATCAATCTACAAGGTAAGTCTTGAAGGAAAAACCACGGTGACGCATGAGCTCACACTGACCAATAAACGTGCAAATGTGTATGCAACAGACTACGCGCTCTCCATCGGTTCAACTCGAATAAAAAATGTCTGGGCAAAAGATGCTGTAGGCTTTATAAACCCAAACGTCCGAACCACCAGCAACACCACAACACTCTCATTCAGTTTCAATGAAAAAGCAGCAGGTCTCGGACAAACGTTGTCCTTCTCCATTGGATACGAGGATGAGGATGTCGCGCAACAAGTTGGAAGAATCTGGGAAATCAACATCCCTCGCCCCGAGGACATCAACGAGTTCAGCACCTACCTCGTTCAACTCTCTGTGCCAGCAGAGTTTAAAGACCCAGTCCAAATGACCCCACAGCCCAAAGAGCGCTCAGAGCAAGAGGGGACGATCACATTCGAGTTCACCAAAGATGCACTCCAGAAAAGGGGAATCACTGCCATCTTTGGGGAAAAACAGGTCCTCTCTTTCAATCTACGCTACTCCCTTGAGAATCCCGGACCAATAGGCAAGGTCGTCAAAATTGCCCTTCCACCTGACACGCCGTATCAGAAGGTCCTCTACGACAGCATCACGCCAGAACCCTTGAAGATCCAAATCGACGATGATGGAAACTGGCTCGCAAGTTTTAAGGTGGATGCTGGACAAGCTCTTCAAATCCGAGCCGCGGGATTTGCTATTCTCTATCTCACTCCTCAAGTTCTTGCAGGCTACAACACCCTTCCAGCCAACGAGTACCTGGATCAAGAAATCCCCTGGCAAGTTGAAGATCCCGGAATACAAGAGCTGGCTGCGAAACTTAAAACCCCAGAAAACATCTATAACTACGTCGTCGAAAACTTATCCTACAACTACGATCGGATTCAGGCTGGAAACACCCGTTTAGGAGCGAAAGGTGCCCTGGCATACCCGGACCAAGCAATTTGCATGGAGTTCACTGATCTGTTTGTGACATTAGCGCGCGCCGCCGGTATTCCAGCAAGAGAGCTGAATGGATTCGCCTATACGCAAAACGTAAACTTACGACCCTTAAGCCTTCGCCAAGATATTTTGCACGCCTGGCCTGAATACTATGACAACGTTCGAAAAATCTGGATTCCTGTCGATCCAACTTGGGGGAACACAACCCTTGGCATCGACTACTTTTCCCGATTTGATCTCAATCACTTTGTCTTCGTTATCCATGGCAGCAACCCACAGACCCCATATCCAGCAGGGTTCTACAAAATTTCTGGCTCCCAAGGGAAAGACATCACTGTAACCCCTGCTCCAGAGGATCCTGAGATCCGCACAGAACTTGAAGTGCGAGTCGGCCTTCCCCAAGAGATGAGGGCAGGCTTTGCGAGAAGTGGCACCATCTCAATCACAAACACAGGGAATGTCGCAGCTCACGACACGCAAGTTACGTTCTGGTCAGATGGGTTTGATATACTAAGCCCAACCCAAAACCCACTTCAAGCAATGCTCCCGTACACAACCTATGAAGTGCCAATCCGGGTGACAAGTAAGAATTTGCTACGAAAAAGCGAGGCAACACTACAAATACAAGTAGCCGGTAAAACGTATGCCACAAAAATCACTGTCAAGCCGATCTATGCCCAGGCACCGGAGTACGCACTGGCAGTGGGAATGGGAACGGCACTTGCCGCAACCTCCACGCGAGCCCGGGGTCTACTACTTTCTCTCCGAAAAAGGAGAGGTGCTCTACGTGGGCAAAGCCCGAAATCTTCGGAATAGAATCAGCTCGTACAGGAGAAAATCCGATCCAAACCGCAAAACCCGCCTGCTCCTTTCCCAAGCAATGAGACTCAAATGGACTAGAGAAAAAAGCGATCTTGAGGCGGTGCTCACGGAAGCCGAAATGATTCGAGCCCACCAGCCCAAGTTCAACATCCGATTAAAAGACGGAAAAACACCCCTGTATATCCTTATTGCCAACGAAGAGTTTCCTCGTGTGTTTACAGCTAGAAAGACACAACTCCCAACTCTAAGCGGGAGAAGGACCACCTTCGGACCATACCCATCCGCATTCCAGGCCAAGAAAGTGCTGAAACTGGCACGAAAGGCATTTCCGTTCTGCAATGCTTCTCCTGTACAAAAGAAACGCAAGAAAGCCTGCTTCTATGCACATCTCAACCTTTGCCCAGGGGCATGCACAGGAAAAGTGACCAAGAAAGAATACGCACAAAACATAAACAATCTCCGACTCTTCCTCACGGGCAAACGCCGAAAGATCGTCAAGGAAATCGAAAAGGAAATGAAGGAAGCCGCAAAGGATCTCCGCTTCGAGAAAGCAGGGGAGTTAAAAGATCAACTCGATGCGATTCTGATGATCACCCAAAGCCCGAGTGTGGCCACTTGGGAAGAAACAGCCGAGTTGACTGATAACAAGCAAGAGAAAGCAAGGGTACTTTTGTGGAAAACCCTCGCCCCGCTCATTGCAAGGACGAACAGTCAACTCCCAAAGAATCCGTTTGCACGAATCGAAGCCTACGATATCTCAAACTTATCAGGTAAGCAGGCAACCGGCGCAATGATCGTTTTCACCAACGGTCAACCTGATCCCGCGCAATACCGTCGCTTCAGGATTCGATTCACTTCGGAACCGGACGATCCGAGCATGCTGTATGAAACACTCATACGAAGAATCAAACACAGGAAGTGGCGTCTCCCAGAATTGATTGTTGTGGATGGAGGGAAAGCCCAGGTGAAAGCTGTAAAGCAAGCCTTGGCCACTGCGGGGCTCCATCACAGAATTCCGGTTGTGGGGATCGCAAAACGCTTCGAGCATATCATTCTTAAGAAACAGGTGTACCACGTACTCAAACTCCCAACAACATCCCCTGCCCTCAAACTCATCATGCATCTCAGGGATGAAGCCCATCGGTTTGCAAAAGGCTACCATACGCTGTTGCGCCAGAAAGAATTCACATCCCAAACTCAGTCACGATAACCCTCTATTTCTGTCTATTCAACAATGTAGCAATGTAGCAATGAAACAATGTAAAATCTTCCTATGAAATCCCTCATTCGCTCATTCGCCATCAATCTCGCCGCGCTCCAAGCGGCCGTCATGCTCCTACCGGGAGTCACAAACACTGGCGGAATACAATCACTGATTGGAGCGATACTGGTGCTTGCAATCATAAACCTTCTCATTCGGCCAATCATCTCGCTCCTCCTGCTTCCTATTAACCTCTTGACACTCGGCGCTTTCAGGTGGCTTGTCAACGTCATCATCCTCTTCCTCCTAACACTGCTCGTCGCTGACCTAAGCGTGAGCGCTTTTACATTCGAGGGATTCAATTACCAAGGGTTCACCATTCCCCAGCTTGAAATCTCTAAGTTTTGGACCTTGGTCCTCGCATCACTAACCCTAAGCATCACCAACTCCTTTCTCTTCTGGCTCTCAACCGAAAGCTGAATGGTATGATATACTCAAAAAACGAATGCAATCATTTTTGTTCGTAATACAAATTGTTCTGTCCATCCTTTTGGTCGGAACCATCCTCCTTCAAGCGACAGGAACGGGTTTGGGCAGTGCATGGGGTGGAGGAGGAGAAACCTATCGATCCAAAAGAGGCGTTGAACGCATTCTTCTGTATTCCACGATAGCACTCGTCGTGCTGTTCCTCGCCTTTGCCATCGTCAACCTCTTGATCAGTTGAAGCCCATGATCAAAAAAATCCGATTCACGTATTGGATGCTTATTGGGTTCATAAAAAGACACACCCGACTGCTATTGTTAGGAATAGTGCTTGGGGTCTTCGGGGCGCTGCTCGCCCCAAGGGTAATGGCTGTCATTCCCAGGCCAAAACCCAAAGAGAGAGTAGCGGTCATCGGACGACCAACGCTCTCAGAGCTACCATTGTTCATTCAAAACCAAGTGAGCCAAGGACTCACTGCAATTACGCCCTCGGGAGAGGCGACACCGTCGCTGGCCCAAAAGTACAGCGTGGAGAAAGAGGGCAAGCAGTATCGGCTTACGCTGCGCACCGATGTGCAATGGCACGATGGGAAGCCATTTACGGCCGCAGACGTCAACTACAATTTCTCCGATGTTCAAACCCGTGATGTCTCCGATTCCGAAGTTGTATTCGAATTGAAAGAGCCATTTGCCCCCTTTCCAACGGTCGTCAGCCAACCTCTCTTTCGCTCCAAAAAGTCAAAACTGTTTCCGAAAAAAATAACACTGTTGGGTGTTGGACCGATGAAGGTGAAAAAAATCTCCCGCAATGGTCCAATCATCACTGAACTTGTTCTTAAGTCAAAAGACCTCATACTTAAGTATCGCTTCTATAACACGCAAGAAGCAGCGATCATAGCATTCAAGCTTGGAGAAGTGGATCAGATTCTTGAGTTATCATCCCCCGGAGAGCTGGCCAACTGGCCCAATACCATCGTCGAAGAAGTAGTACATAAGGACCGATATGTCGCACTGTTTTTCAACACCCAAGACGCAAATATCTCAGACAAAAGTCTTCGCCAAGCCCTCACCTACGCAGTCCCTGACAAATCGCAGGACGGAGTGAGAGCCCTAAGCCCCATTCATCCAGACTCATGGGCTTACAATCCACAAGTAAAACCCTACGAGTATAATCTGGACACGGCAAAACGACTCCTTCAAACTAGTCAGGAGGAAGGGCAACCGGTGACGAAAACCCTCGAGTTGACCACCACACTCCCGTACCTAACGCTCGCAGAAGACATTAAAAAGGAATGGGTAAAGCTCGGTATTCAAACAACAATAAAAGTGGCAACCTTCTTACCCGAAAACTTCCAGGTCCTGCTTATTGCCCAAGAGATCCCACCCGACCCAGACCAGTATAGCCTTTGGCACTCCACCCAATCGACAAACCTTACACGCTACAATAGTCCGAAGGTTGACAAGCTGCTTGAGGATGGAAGACAAACAATAGACAAAAAAGAAAGAACGCAGATCTATCAAGACTTCCAACGTTTCCTTGTCGAAGACACCCCAGCAGCCTTTCTCTTCCACTACCGAAGCTACACCATCAAACGCTCCTAAACCGCCATCCGCTACTTTCGCCACAGTAAATGTGTCATTGCTGAATTGACCGAGTGTCTAGGCTGTGTTACGGTTATCTCGGAAGGCCCAAATGGACAACCCCAAGCAAGACAAGAAACCAGAAGAGACCCGCACCGTCACTTCCCGATTTCTAAGAGACGCATTCGACCAATCTCCCATAAACGCCACCACCTTCGTCAACACGATCATTCGCGAATCCGTTGGCCTATCAGCATCTGACATTCTCTTCGAATCGCTAAAAAATGCTGTCCGCCTGCGCGCAAAGATTGACGGCGTCCTCTACAAATTAGGAGAAATAAGCCACGATTCTTACCCAGAGATATCCTCGAGAATAAAGGTGCTCGCAGAGCTTGATCCAACGGAAAAACGACGGATCCAGGAAGGCCAGTTCACACTGGACCTGGAAGGCAGGGTGGTCAACCTCCGTGTGGAAATCGCCCAAACCATACACGGAGAAATGATCGTTATCCGCATCCATGAAAAACAAACAATCGTCATGGAGCTTGCGCAACTGGGATTCAACCAAAACGCCTACCAAATCTACAATGACATGCTTCAATCGATGGCTGGATTGATCCTGGTGTGCGGACCGACAGGCTGCGGAAAAACCACCACATTATATTCAACCATCAGCAAAATGAATGAGAACCAAAACTACAACATCATGACGATCGAAGATCCGGTAGAGTTCCAATTATATGGCGTGAATCAAATGCAAACCAGAGAAGAAACCGGATTCACCTTCGCGGAAGGTCTGCGGACCGTCTTGCGCCTTGTCCCGGACATCATCTTTGTCGGAGAAATCCGCGACCAGGAAACCTCCGAAATTGCAGTCGAGTCAGGGTTAACGGGACAGTTGGTTCTCTCAACAGTCCATGCTGAGGATAGCGTCGGAGCCCTGTTTCGACTGCTCGATCTCGGAATAGAAACGTATCTGTTAAACTCCTCTCTGTTGGGGGTGGTCGCCCAACGACTGGTACGAAAGCTCTGTGAGAACTGCCGGGCCCCCTACCAACCTACCCCAGACGAAGTAGAGCTCTTCCAGCAAATCCTGGGTCGGCCACCGAAACAACTCATGAAAGGCCCAGGCTGTCCCTCCTGTCGGAAGCTTGCATACAAAGGGAGAACAGGAATTTACGAAGTCTTGAAGATGGACGGCAACGTCCGTGACCACATCCGCAAAAAAGTGAATGAAGACAACCTCCGAGAATCGCTTCGGAAAGAGGGGTTCACGACACTCCTGCGAGACGGACTAGAAAAGTCTGAACAAGGCATTACCAGCGTCGAAGAAGTATTAAGAAACAGCCTGAGAGTCTCGTAGAAAAGATTCTGCTTGGAGACAATGAAGACCCTACAAAAAGTTGGCACACGTCTCTTTTGGGTCGTGCTCGCAGTAGCGTTTATCATCTTAAGAATTCAAAATTCACCGTCCATAGGAAGAGAGAAGCTTCCGACTTCTGCCCCGCTGATAGAAAAGGTGCGAGAAACGCCCCCAAAACGACCAATTGCGACGCCAACACCACCACCACCAGCTCCATCGACACAAACCACATCGCCACCGGAACTTGAGAACTATCAGCTGATTCCCTGTCCAGACGGCACCGAAGGCTGTTACACCATACCCAATGCACCATCGGAATCAATGACCAGCGCAGAAGAATTAAACGCCGCCACGAATCAGTATCGACAAGCGCATGGATTCACCAAGCTATACATCGATCCTCAACTGTGCGAAATCGCAGCCCAAAGAGCAACAGAAATAGGGAATAGCTTCAGCCACGACGGATTCAATCAACATATACAGAATGGGGACTATGACTATGCAGGCTTCACATCAATCGCCGAAAATCTCTGGCAGGGAAATTTCTCCGGTGTCCACATCGTCGAATATGGCTGGGATAAAAGCGAAGGCCACCGAGCCAACCTTCAAGGCGATTGGAGCAGGGGGTGTGGAGAGGTGAACGGATCAAACGCCGTCTTCATCTTCGTTCGCTGAATCTCTTCATCTCTTCTTCCTCTTACTCCTGCGCACTTGTTCATCCCTCATCCACCGACTGTTTGATCGGGCGATCACAACAATGGCAAACATCCCAGCAAGACCAAAGACGATCATGATTGCCGCTGCCACTCCAAAGATGAGGAGGAGCACAAGAAAACCAGTCAGCGGAAGAAGGCGCCGCCAGCCTTGAGAAAAAGGAGCGATAGACGCAGACAAATGAGAATGGACCTCCTCCAGTAAACCCTTCTTCATCCGTCCCATAAACAAATGCTAGCATACTCTCTGCACCATCTCCACCAGACCAGCCCTCTTGCTTCATGACTGGAAAAACAGTACCATCAAATTCAGAAGCAATGCAAAAATCTCCCAGCAAATCCCTCGTCATTGTCGCTGTTTCTGCCGGAGCATTGGCCTTCTTGTTTTTCGGTGAGAGGACACTCGCAGACGTCTTCTATTTCATTGCAGGAACCGTAGGAATAACCGCATTCTTCAAGCAAAAAGGGCTGAGAGATGAAGTCAAGCGATTCAAAGAACGCACTTCCGAAAGGGTGGAGGAGATAGAGTACAGGATTAAGGAACTGGAGAAAAAGATCCAAAAGTAGTCCTTTCCACTTCCGTAGTGATTTTCTCACTGTATCCTTCCGACCTGTCCCTCGAAGCTAAGTTTGACTGTGCGAAGTGGGAAGCCTTGGCGAAGGAGGAAGACACTCCAGGACAGAAAGCATCACGTCACACTTCTGTGAACCGATCATCCCAGCTCGGGACCTTTTCATTCACGCAATACAGAAAACAGAAGGCGCCGGTTTTTCCGAGATGACGAAACGAGTCGGCAATCCGATCCCGCCTGACAGGATACGGATCGTCTCGGAAAGTGGCAAGATATTGCCCGAATGAACCATGCTCATTCACGATGGCCTTGATGAGCTGAGCATTGGCAATGATCGCCCCAATCTTCTTTCGATGACGAATGATCTTGGAGTTGTCAACCAATCGAGCAACATCCTCATCGGTAAACGCCGCAACCTTCGCAATCTGAAATTCGGTGAACGCCTCCTGAATATCGGGCCAGCGCTCCTCAACGACGATCCAATTAAATCCCACACGAAAGATATTTTTCGCCAGTTCCTCTAAATACCCATCATCAGTGTCAGGGATTTCCGGTCTGGGAATGATATGACCAAACGCCATGGCTTCTATATAGCACCAGGGAGGAAAGATCGCAACTCGCTGATGAAAAAATGGAGTAAGCGACGTCTCGAGAATTAAACACTCACTCCAGCAGTTTTCTCAGATACTTGAGGTATTTCCACAGTACAATCCTGCTTACAAGACAAACACTATTTGATTATATCCTGAAATTGCATGGAGCTTTTCAGCCTAACTATGTTTTGCCTCTTCCCATATTTTTCTTTTTTCCCCACCTTTTCATCATTCCTTTGTTTGCCATCTTACTAAAATGTTCCTTGCCGTATCGATCCTTTGTTTTTTTACCGCCTCTTTGCCCATTAAATTTAGCGTGGATGTTTTTCATAAGCCTATTATATAACCACCGCTAGTTAGTTTCAGGGTCGTTAATGACTCTGACGTAAAATCAATTATAGCTTCGTTCGAGCCTGTTTATCGAAGATTCCATCAAGAGGCGGCGGGTTTGGCGATGATGACCAGGCGGTCGGCGTCGTTTTCGTTGGTACAGGTTAAGATGGTCAGCTGTTCGCTTTCGGTTGGGGCGAAGACTTCCATCTGACCCGGAGAGACCACTCTAAAGCCTGAAATCGTGTAACTGAATCTTTCGTTATCCGTATCAATCAGCACCTTCTCGCCGATGCTGGCTTGAGAGAGTCTCTGGAAATGCTCGTCTCGGTGCGCGTAGATGACGATGTTTCCTTCTTCTGTCGGCCTGGCGCTGCCCTCCCAGAAGGAGACGGCATCATCATGAAATTCCCATGCATTTTCTTTCACCTGCGCCGGTTTTACCGCAATGTCAATTGAGACTGAAGGAACCTGTATCCGCGCCGGCCTTTCGGCTCTCACGATGTTTTCTCTCATCTCGGCGGCATTGACGTTCATCGGGTACAGCGGAAAAGACGCACCATCTACGGGAGGCACTTGTTGTTTTTGCCTTGAAAGCGAAACTGCTACGAGAAGCATCAGAAGTAATCCTGAGATGGTAATCCGGATGAGTTTGTTCATATTCCAAAAAATCCCCTTTCGGGGTATATTTGGTGAAGTTTAGCACACCGCTCTTTTTTGTCAAGAAAAACGGTCTTTTTGTGCTTGTTTTCGAGCTCTTCCAGGCGGAGGGGGAGAATGAACGAGCTGAGGAATGTGTCTTGTACAGGTCCCTAAAGTCTTTCAGATTAAATCGGTAATTACTACTCTACTTCGTCTTTTCCGTGCATTTCTCTTGAAAAAACTACTCGAAGTAATGCTGATACTGTTATAATACTTACGGCTTTTAAATTTCGTTTAATCACTTATGACTAAAAAAAGAGAAACGATACACAATCTAACAATAAGGGAGTATCAGGCTTCGGATTATGAGGAAGTAAAGAAGAATCTTCTTGAGAAACAGGACATGTTCGATCCTGTGTGGGACAGTGAGGAAAGTTTAAATAGAGAGATCGAGAGAGACTCAAACTTCATATTGGTTGCTGAGGTAGACGGAAAAGTTGTTGGGAATGTTTTCCTTAAAAATTGGTGGGGATATGGCAGCTGGATTTTCCACCTTGCAGTAAAACAAGGATATAAGGGAAAAGGCATTGCTGCTCGCTTAATGGACGAGGCTGAAGATAGACTTAGGCGAAAAGGAGCAAGGGAAATAGCACTTTTTGTAGATGTAAACAATGCGGAGGCGAGAGAGTTCTACGCTAAAAGCGGGTATCATGACTTCCCCGGAGAATACAAAAGTGTGGTCAAGAAGCTATATAGAACCACCCCGAAGGTGGAATACTCAAACTTGTCCCGTTTATCCCGCGGCGAAGCTTTGCGGGACGGCGAACGCAATTCGGGGACACCTCGGGAATTTGGGTAAGCGATGTCTCACGAATTAAACACATGCTCCAACAGTTCTCTCAGTTACTTGAGGTATTTCCTCATTATAATTCAGCTTACCAGATGAACAGCATTTCATTATATTTATCATCAAGAGCCTCAATACTAGTCAAAACCGTATTCAATATAGTCGTTGATTGTGGGATTACCTGTCAGAAAGAGAATAATGATAACATGAGAAGAATACCGCTTCACCTATGACAGAACATCAACCTGAGAGCCCACCAGGAGAAACCCTGCCAAAGGTCGACGGCAAGCCTTAGAATTAAACCTTAAAAAAGATCCAATATGCCCGAAGTTATTTCAAAACATCCAGATATCACTATAAAAGTTCTTCAAGGAACCGGGGCGCGCTGCGGCGAGGGGATGCCGCAAAGAATTTTAACCAAATGCCCACCAGAGCGATTTTGCTCCCTGCCTACTGGGGAAATTTGCGTTTACGGCTTGGATGAAATCCCCCGGATGACACAGATAAGCCCTGCGGAGATTATCCAATCGGTTTCCGGCGCAGCGCCGCGAGAACCGAGACCTGGTCCGGTATCAGCGCCGCCGCAGACGGTTTTCGGCACAGAGACAGCCTTTGCCATCTTCATAACGTTTATTCTAGGTGTAGTTCTTGGAATCGCACCATCAAGCAAGCTGCGCGGCAAACCTCGCGCGGGTTAAAAAATATGAGAGCAAAAATCCCCTTTGTATTTATTGTTGTTTTCCTGATGTTTGTCGGCGCTTTTTTGGTCGGCGGGGTTAAAGCAGAGACCCAAAACCCCCGAGAGCTACCCAGGGTTTTAGTAATTGACATTGAAGGGGAGATTCGCGCCGGCACTGTCCAGTTTATAAAACGCTCGTTGAAAGAAGCAGACGCGAACGGTTTTGACCTTATTGTCGTTCAGCTTAATACCCCGGGCGGACTCTTGAAAGCCACGGAAGAGATCAGCCGGCTTTTGCTGGACAGCAAAATAAAAACCGCCGTGTTTATCCATAAAAGCGGCGGCTGGGCCTTTTCAGCCGGTGCTTTTATCCTTTTGTCAGCGGAAATTGCCGCTAGTCACCCCAACGCCTCAATCGGCGCGGCAGAGCCGCGTAGTCTTGGAATTGAAGGAACAGCCGAACCGGATGAAAAAATTATTGAAGCTACAAGCCGTTGGATGAGATCATTAGCCGAAGCGCGCGGGCGAAATGCTGAAATTGCGGAAAAATTTGTCCGTGAAAATCTGACCCTGAGCGGTCAGGAGGCACACGAACAAGAAGTTATTAATTTCACCGCCGTTTCTTTGGATGAGCTTTTGAGCAAAGTCGGGCTGGAAGGCGCTGTTTTGAAAGAAGTAAAACCAAATCTTTTGGAGCAAATATTGTCTTTTCTTTCTATTTCTTTTCTTGTTCCGCTTTTTCTCGGCATTGGATCTTTGGGTCTGTTCTTTGTGTTTCGCACCGGCGAGGTCGAGATTGGAATTTTCGCTGTCATCGCTCTTCTGCTCGGGCTTTGGGGAGCAGGCGCCATCAATCTTTCGGCGCTGGGAGCGGTGCTTTTGCTCTTTAGCATCACTCTTATCATTATTGAGATTTTTGTGGCGCCGGGGTTCGGCGTCTTTGGCGTAGTCGGAACAGCCGCCTTTCTTTTCGGGATTCTCACTTTTGCCCAAGAGCCGTTCTTGCCGAGCGTTTTTACCCAAGCCGCCTTCTGGCTGGTAATGGGAATGGCATTAGGTGTTTCTGTATTTTTTATTATTCTTAGCAGATTATCGTTTAAAACACTAAGGATGAAAGCTAAAACCGGCCCGGAAGCCTTGATAGGAGAAACAGCCGTTGTAATAGAAGCCCTCAATCCTCACGGCAAAGCAAGGGTGAATCGCGAAGACTGGACGGCAAAAAATATTTCAGTTAGAGAAATCATTGAGGTCGGAGAGAAAGTGAAGATTGTAAAAATTAAGGGAAACACTATACTAGTAGAGTAATAAATAACTATGGTCGAATTCTTGTTTAATCTATTTCCCTCGATGGGCGGCATCATCATTGTCGCTGTTGTTTTTCTTTATTCAGCGGTAAAAATTACCAGGGAATATGAACGCGGAGTCATTTTTCGCTTAGGACGGCTGGTGGGCACTCGCGGCCCCGGTCTTTTTCTGCTTATTCCGGGGATTGAAAAAATGGTGAAGATTGATCTTCGGATTATCACTCTTGATGTGCCGGCCCAAGAGGTTATCACCCGAGACAACATTCCGATAACTGTTGATGCGGTTTTGTATTTTAAGGTTTCCGACCCGGTGCGCTCGGTGGTTGAGGTAGAGGATTTCATGAAAGCAACTTCGCAAATCGCTCAAACATCGCTTAGGGGAGTTGCCGGCGAGGCGGCTTTTGACGAAATTTTGGCCGAGCGCGACAAGATTAACTCCAAGCTCCATAAAATTATTGATAAGGCCACAGACCCATGGGGAATTAAAGTTTCGGCAGTGGAAATCAAGCACGTTGAGGTGCCGGAAGCCATGCAGCGGGCAATTGCCAAACAAGCCGAAGCCGAGCGGGTAAGACGGGCAAAAATAATTTTAGCCGAAGGAGAATTTCAGGCCGCTCATAAACTGAAGGCAGCCGGAAAAATTCTCGGTGCCAACCCGATTGTGTTCCGCTATCTGGAAACAATGGCCGAAGCTGCCAGAGAAAAAAGCACCACCATCATCTTCCCGGCCGAGATGCTCGATATGGTGAAAAAAATTTCGCGTGGCTTGGACTCGCGGTGAAAATTCTTCGTACAGGATAGAACAATCACATCCACTTCTTGAGCAATCACTTAAGGTTACGGTGCCGGCTATTATTCTGATGCTTGTTACTATTAGCTTAACCACCCCGAAGATGGAATACTCAGGCTTTCGCCGTTTATCCCGCGGCGAAACTTTGCGGGATGGCAAATGCTATTCGGAGACACCTCGGGAAACTGGGTCCCTAAAGTTTTTGAGATTGAGCCATTCATTCCGATGAATATTGCATTGCAGGATATAATGATAAACTGCAACAATGTATGACGATTGAGAGAATTATCTTCCGAGAACCATTGGATAACCCATCCGAACAGGAAATCATTGAAGCGTTTGCAAACGCCGAGCGCGAGGAATTTCAAGTGGGGACTCACGATGTAACACCTCCAGGATACGTGAATCATTACGAGCTGAAGGTGTGGGATCCAGGAAATGGGGACGATATTGGTGAGGTATTTGTACAAAGAACGCTCAATGGGCCCATTCAGTATCTCGAAGTATTTGAGAGTGATGTCGAGCTAGTAGATCGGTATCAAAAAGTCGTCCGACATGCTTTAGGCCCAGGAAAACCATTTTTTGCCCTTTGTCAGAGTCTAAATGAGATTGATCCAAACCAATCAGGAATACGGCATCACGGCGTTATCTTTCACTCTTCAAAAGGCACTTGATAGGCTTCATGTCAATTTTCTAAAAGAATGCAAAAAGAGCCGCACATCGGCTCTTTTTTATATCGGGGTAAGCGACGTCTCGCGAATTAAACACTTACTCCAACAATTCTCCCAGCTACTTGAGGTGTTTCCACAGTATAATTCAGCTTACTAGGCAAACGCTTTTTGATTTTATCTTAAAAGTAGGGGCTGGCTTTGCCGGGCCGCTCAACTCGCAGGAGTTCGGTTTTGCAATATGTATTTCAGTGAACTATATTGAAAATATCTCT
>JADFLW010000009.1:49806-54347 GCA_022564195.1 Patescibacteria group bacterium | reverse complement strand
CCACCCCGACTCCATCACCGACCCCAACCCCAACGCCGGAACCCACGCCGACTCCAACCCCAACGCCGGAACCGTCATCTACCCCAGCCCCCAAACCCTGGTGGTGCAGATTCGTTCCTTGGCACTGGACCTGCCAGTAACAGTGCTATAATACCTCCACTTCTTTTACCGCTCCTGCCGGAAAGGACCGGATGAACATCATCGCCACAATCATCGCGTTGTTGATCGTTATTGCAGGGGCTGTTTACATACGCCAGCTCCCCAAGTCCGAAGTGCAGAAACTCCAAAAGGATACAAATCAAATTGCAGAACAAGACGTCGAACTTGATCAAGAAGAATTAGAACTGCCTCAGCCTACACGTACCGAAATTCCTACTCCTATACCTACTAAAAAACCATCGGCTTCATCGGACACAAATCAAAGTCCAACCGAAATTCAATACCCCAACGCAGTGCAAATACGCTCCGAAGGGAACACAACCGTGTACGAGAGCCAAGACGATCCGGATGCAATTACAGACTGGTATAAGGAGAAGATAAAAGAATTAGGGATGAGCGCCACGTCATTCGTTACAACAAAGACGAATGGCAATGTTCTGAACGAGCTCGTTGGTGCAAATGGAAAGCGGGAAATCCGGGTCGAAATAACCAAATCAGCCGACCAATCCACCACCGAAATCAAACTCACCATAACTCAAGAATAAAAGGAATAGAACTAAAAAGCATAGAGAACATAAACACCCCTTATTCTTTGTATTCTTTCAATCCTGCTCTTCAATCTTGACAACATATTTTTCTTCGGGTAATATATGTTCTACTTCAATTAATAGAAGCATTATATCTGCCTAACACATGGGCATTTTTTTATGGAATTGAGAAAGATTGAATTTTCCATAGAGCCACTTCAGTCAGCCATAGCGGTCCGTCTATCAAGCCTTAACATAGGATCAATCAAGCGAAAAATCACTGTCTTTATCTCCAAAACATTCACTGCAGTTCAAAATGCAACAGTCGTTGTCAGCGACAAGCTCCTAAGATTTTTCTCCCTGGCTTACGATTCGGCTCGACGACTAAGCCTCCGCAAGCGAGTAGCTCATGCGTTTACGAAACTCCGCGAAGGAAAAGCAAAGACTCCGTCAAAGAAGGCGAGACGTATCGTTTTGTATGCCACTTTAGCCATTCTTGTGTTTTTCGGATTGAGAAAAATAATTCAAGTAAATGAAAAGACAGTCCAGTCAGATCAGCGTGTTGAAATTGCGGGAGCAAAAGCAAGCGCTGATCTAAACCGCGAGTTCAAGTTTCCGTTGCGAGACAATACGGGGGAGCAAGTGAGTGAAATCAAATTCACCGTGAATTCAGCAGAACTGCGAGACGAGATAATCGTCAAAGGAAAACGAGCAACCGCAGTCAAAGGAAGAACATTCCTCATTCTTAATTTGAAAGTAGCAAATGACTTCAACCAGACTATTGAAATAGATACCAGAGACTACATTCGCTTAACAGTGAATGGCAATGAAGACGAGAAGCTCGCTCCCGACATTCACAACGACCCGGTCGAAGTCCAGGCAATTTCAACCAAATTAACAAGGCTAGGCTTCCCGATTAATGACAGCGACACGAATCTTAAATTGCTCGTGGGTGAAATCAGTGAGGACAAGGAAACGATTGAGCTGAATCTGTAAAGAGACCGAGAGCAATTAATAAAAGTAACTCTTGACAAAGAAAATTGTAATAGATATAGTTCCTATGAGTCTTTCCCAAAAAAACTCAACAAGTACCTGCCCAGTAGGTATATTTTTTATCCATTGGGCACAATGGTAGATTATTCAACGAAAAGAGTCTCCAAACCGCTTTTGGATGAAGTGTCAAAAGCGATGAAAAGCATTGATTCATACGGTAGCGTAGAGATCTACGTACAGAACTGCACGGTCACCCAAATTACGGTAAGAAACATCAGAAAAACGGATGGATTTGCAGCCAAAAAATTCTCGAGTCATCGTTGAAGCAGTGAAAAAGATACTATAAATATAAGCTACAGGAACCTATAAAAATAAGCTAAAGTCTTTCTAACAAAGCAAAGCTGACCGCAAACGGAGGCTTCTCTATCTAACGAAAGTTGGATGAAGGGGCCTCCGTTTTTTTGTTTCAGACTCGATTGCGAGATTACTCGCAAAATACCGAAGAAGGGAGGTGAGAAAAAAATGAATAAGTTACAAAAGAAAGTTACAACTGCAATCGCAACCGGTGCGCTGATTTTCAACAGTTTGGCTGTACCGGCATTTGCCGATGTGACCGTTGTGATTTCCGGAAATGGATCAGACTCTGACAACGATGCAACCGTAGACGTTGATCAGTCAACGACTGTTGTCCAAGAAAATCAAGCCAACATCAGTAATGACGTTGACGCCACTGCCGACACCGGAAACAACGACGCCAATGACAACACGGGAGGCGATGTGACCATCGAAACCGGTGATGCCGATGTTGACGTGGAGGTTACGAACAGCGTCAACAGCAACACTGCATCAGTGAACTGCTGCAACGGCGATATCGACGTGTTGATCGAAGGCAACGGTTCAGACTCTGACAACGATGTAGACGTTGATGTCGATACTACAACATCAGTGTTCCAAGAGAACAAAGCCTACATCAAGAACGACATTGATGCGGACGCAGACACCGGAAACAACGACGCCAATGACAACACGGGCGGCGATGTGACCATCGAAACCGGTGATGCCGGTGTTGATGTGGAGGTTACGAACAGCGCCAACGCAAACTGGGCGCGTGTCAGCGGCAATGACGGTGGCACTTCACTCAGCGCACGGATACTTGGCAATGGTTCAGACAGCGACAACGACATAAAAATTGACTTCGATCGTTCAGTCGTGGTCACTCAAGAGAACCAAGCCAACATCGAGAACTACGTTGATGCGGACGCAGACACCGGAAACAACGACGCCAATGACAACACGGGCGGCGATGTGTCCATCGAAACCGGTGATGCCGATGTTGATGTCACGATCGACAACCTAGTCAACTTCAACTGGGCAGACGTTAACTGCGGCTGCTTCTTGGACGTGTTTGCCAAGATTGCCGGAAACGGGTCTGACTCAGATAACGATATCGATGTAGACATCGATGATACGCTGATTGTGTTCCAGGAGAACAGCTGCAAGAAATCGTGGGGTGGATGGTGGCGAAGGAGCAAGAAACCTTGCCTGGATAACCATGTCCATGCCGATGCAGACACCGGCGGAAACGATGCCGAGGACAACACTGGTGCTCCGGATGGAGATCCATCCATTGAAACCGGTGATGCCGACGTTGATGTCATGATCGATAACTCTGGTAACGTCAACGTTTTCGGCGAGGAACCCGAACTTGAACTTCCGGATTTTTTGGGCGGTTTTAGTATCAACATTTCGTTAAATCTAAGCGCCCTTCTGGCTATGCTCGGGTTAGCCTAAACCCATAGGTTCGTGGGGGGCCCTACACCGTGATGTGTACGGATAACCCCCCACGACCTGAGGGAAGATTTTGAGATTTAAGAACTGAGAACTGAGAATTAAGATTTAAGAGTTTGGAAGACAAGTGACAATGAGAAAAAGAACAGCCAGACTAATATCTGCCCTGGCAATTGCGCTATTACTAATAGTGCAGGTGGGCCCGGTGTGGGCACAAACCGCTCCTGAAGCTCCTCCACCTCCAGAAAACACAGAAGAAGCTCCAACCGCCCCAGATGCACCTGAAAACACAGAAGAAGCTCCTGAGTCACCAACAGCACCTGACGCACCGACGTTAGAAGAACTCTTGGATGAAGAAGAAACCTCACAGGAAACACAAACTGAGGAAAGCAATTCCCAACAAGACAGTAACCCAACGAGCAGCGACGGTAACCAGTCGCAATCCCAGGAGGGAAACACATCTTTAGATGACCAAACGTCAGAAGATCCCGGTGAGCAAACCCACGAATCTGGCGGGACCGGTAATCAATCCGGGGATGGACAAGTAGGAGATACTTCCATCAAAACCGGAGACGCGACCAACACTGCAACTATCACGACAGCAACAAACAACAATACCTCAACAGGCGAAGAGTGTGGCGGAACCTGCCAGCCTGGTGGGGCAACAGTTCAAAACACGGACAACGGTTCCGGCTCCACAAATACCGGTTCCGTGAAAGTTTCCGACAACAATACCACCGAGCAGAACAACTCGGCAAAGGTTGAGAATAATCTTGAGCAAACAACCAACACCGGGATCAACTCAACCTCAAAAAACACCGGAGGGAATTCATCCATTGATACCGGTGACGCGAACACCTCGGGCACGGTAATTACCGCAGTCAATACAAACATTGATGGCGTCGCGGTCGCCGAGTTCAATGTTGCCGACGATCATATTGGTGATATCGTCCTGGATTTCGGAGCCAATTGCATTTCAGGCTGTGGAGGAACAAGTCCGGCGCTAGCCAAAAATGAGGGAAATGGAGCAGATTCAGTCAACGATGCTTCAATTGAACAAATGACCAACAACGC
>JADFLW010000009.1:0-49796 GCA_022564195.1 Patescibacteria group bacterium | reverse complement strand
GTGATAACACGGCAGACCAAAATACCGGCGGTGATTCTGAGATTGAAACCGGCGACGCCAATGTTTCAGCAAACGTACTGACCTTTGCCAACAATAACCTTACCGGTGGCGTGTACTATTACGTCGTTAATATCTTCGGCGACTTGGTTGGCGACATCATCTTCCCCGAAGAACTACTGGCTTATGGAGTGACAGCCGCAAATATCGGTAATGGTGCAGATTCTACAAACACTGCAATCATAGACCAGACAACGAACAACACCACGGTGCAGACCAACACCGCCAATATTCAAAACAATCTCAACCTCGCCGCAACCACAGGGAACAATAGCACCAGTAAAAATACCGGAGGGAATTCATCAATAGAAACCGGCGACGCAAGTATCAATGCACAGGTGTTAAACATTGCCAATTCAAACATATCGGGCGGCAGTTGGTGGTTGGTGATTGTCAACGAAGCAGGTAGGTGGATCGGAAAACTTTTTGGAGGAGATGGCGGTAACTATGCAGGTTCTCAAGGCACAGAGTTTACCGTCAATGAAGCAGGAGAGATAACAGCGGTCAATTCCGGAAACGGTGCGGGCTCAACCAACAACGCCAATATAACTCAGGAGACGAACAACACCACGGTGCAGACCAACACCGCCAACATCACCAACAACCTGGATCTCTCGGCAAACACCGGCGGCAACAGCGCCAGCCGCAACACCGGTGGCGATTCAAGCATCGAAACCGGAGATGCCTCGATCATTGCCAACCTCGTGAACTTCGTCAACAACAACATCACCGGTGGCGGCAAGCTCTTCGTCACGGTCATCAACGTCTTCGGCAGCTGGGTTGGAGATTTCCTCCCGCCCGGATTCAGCAAGCCTGAGGTGCCTGAAGCGTTAGCGGACGAGAGTCCGGATGGTGTTGGGGGCCTGCCAGCACAACCATCGAGCAACAGCAACGGGAATACTCACTCAAGCAATGATGAATCTGGCGGAGACAGTAGCAGCGATGAAAACACAAGTAGTTTCACCGGAGACATTGGGCCGCTCGCCGCTTCAATTATTAGCCAATTTACGGGATCTTCGTTCCCACAGATCGCTGGCACAGGCGTTGAAGCAGAGACTTTCCGGGAAGAAATAGCGGCAAAGAAAGTAATCAACATCAACCTTGCTTGGCTGCTCTTGCTCATTCCAGTCGCAGGACTATTAATAATTGCCAAAAGATTCGTGCTCATCAGAGGGTAATCTCCTGCCCCGTCTCGCCGAAGCTAACAGCAAAGGCGGGTCCAATCTGTCCCCTAGACGCTGAACGCTAAAGACGCTAATACCATGATTCGAAAAATTCTTCTTACCGGAACGACCATCCTCGTGAGCCTGCTTCTAGTCCGTCCCTCCGCCTTTGCCTTGGAGCTTGTCGTTTCCGGAAACGGTGAAGGTTCCGATAACGAGATTCAGGTCCAAGTGGAACAAGAAACAAATGTCCAGCAATCAAATGAAGCCGATGTTTCAAATGAGGTAAACACGGAGGCCGACACCGGAAACAACGAAGCCAATGACAACACCGGAGGAGAAGTGCAGATCCAAACCGGAGACATAGAGACAGAAACGTCTATCACGAATAACCTCAACACCTCTATGATAGGGGTGAGCGAATGCTGCCCGCAAGAGGTTACGAACCTTGTCATCGATGGAAATGGCACGGACTCTCAAAACGCAATTGATCTCTCAGTCACCAATAAGACGAACATATCGGTGAACCAAAAAGCAAATGTCACAAACTGGGTTCAAGGAAGTTCCAACACAGGGAACAATACAGCGAGCGGCAACAGCGGCAATGTCACAATTCAAACCGGTAACATCATTGGCGAGGTGAGCATCTCAAACAGCGTCAATCACGCCGACATCGATGTTGCTTCTGGGTGGGGCGCCCAGCTTAAGATCAAGATCACTGGAAATGGGTCCGGCTCGACAAACTCAATACGGATCAAGCTGGACAACGCAATAACGATTGAAAAAGAAGATTTAGCCAATATCGATAATATCATCATTTGGGACGCTAACACTGGAGAAAACGAAGCCAACGATAACCTCGGAGATGTAGCGATCTCTACCGGTGACATAGCCCTGGTTATTGACATTCAAAACGGCCCGATCAACACGAACCGGATAGCCGTCGCTGGCTGTTGCCCTTCTCCCCAAGAACCCTTCGATCCCGGTGAACCGCTGGCACCACCTCCACCGGTCGGGGGCGCCCCATCGGATGGCGATGGAGGAAATGGGAATGGCAACGGGAATGGCAACGGGAATGGAGACGAGGAAGACGAAGTCCTCGCCGCCGCCGCCGGTGCCATCTTACCGGCAACCGGCAGTCTGTGGTGGCTTTTGGCCCTCATAGCGAACATCGCTACCTTCCTTATGGGAATGTATCTCAGGCTACGCTCCGGTCGCTCTCCCGGACTCTCCCCCTCATCTCACCGAGCATAAAGGGGTTTCTCTTTGCTTTTTTACTTCAAAACTTCTACAATACGCCTCTTATATATGGGAAAGACCAGCAAAGGAAACACCAATAAACTCCGAACCATAGGCAATGCGTTGATAGGCTTGTCTGTGGTTGGAGTGCTAACTATTTTTTACCCTGTCATCAAGGAAGAATTGTTCTTCAGAACAACAAATGTATACAGCGAGAAACCAGTCTCTTCACAGTTCAATGTGAGGATTGAGAGCATCAAAATTAACGCCCCAGTGAGACAAAATGTAAATCCATGGGTTCAGAACGAGTATCTAACGGCTCTGCAAAACGGCGTGGCACATGCCAAAGGATCTGCACTCCCGACAGACGAAGGAACAGTGTATTTATTTGCCCATTCCTCGGATGTCCCATGGCGCATGACCCGTTACAACACCGCCTTTTTCCGTCTCGGCAGGACAAGTGCAGGAGATAAGATTATTGTTACCTATGAGGGAGAAGATTACGTCTATCGGATCCGCGAAAAAAGGACTGTTTGGCCAAATGAAGTAGAATATATAACGAATCAGGGTAAGGATCAGCTCATCTTGCAAACCTGTACGCCGATCGGGACCTCACTAAAACGGCTGTTGGTATTTGCTGAAAAGGAAAGTGGATAAGTATGAAACCTATAAGCATCTTCGGATTTCCACTGGGAATCACCGCAACATTCTGGTTGGTGGTGGGGATTATCCGTCGGTTGACCGAGGGACATCAACCCGACAAGAAGAGACGTGGGAGGAAACGTTATAAACCTCAAGATGTTGCGGCCATTGTTCCTGCCCATAACGAGGAACTGGTCATACGCAAATGCGTAAAGGCCTTAAAGCAATCCCTGGACAAAGATCAGATCTACGTTATCTCCGACGGCTCAACCGATAAGACCTACACCCGAGCAAGAATGGAAGGCCGCCACGCATCCAACCTCACCCCAGGGAGGGGAAAAGCCAAGGCGCTCACCTACGCGATAAAGCGCTACAAACTGTATAGACAATACAAACTCATTCTCATCGTTGATGCGGATACCCAGATCGATGAAAAGTTTATCTCCAGATCCTTGAATATGTTCAACAAAGACAAATCCATAGGCGTAGTCTTTGGGAGTCCTCGTATCCGATGGCCACAGCACATCATTCCGAGCCTCGAGTATTTCTTTTTAGCCTACAGAGAGCGTCTCGTTCGCATGATCCAGTACTTCTATTTGTACGGACAAACATGGAAGCACGCGAACACTAGCTACGTCATCCCTGGATTCGCCACCATGTATCGGGTGGATGTGCTGGAAAAACTTTCCATCGACACGCCGGGATTGCTTATCGAAGATTTCAGCCTTGCATTTCAGTTTCAAAAGAAGAAGCTGGGTATCATCGGCTACCACCCTTCCATTATTGGCTGGGACCAATACCCAGATAATCTCAGAGATTACTGGAGTCAGGTTCGTCGCTGGAACATCGGCTTTTTTCAGACAGTCAAGAGGTTCGGGGTATGGCCATCGTTTTTTTCATTATCGCTGGGGGCGTTTGAAATCGAGGTGCTGATCTACTCCGTGTTTATTATCCTCATGCCGTTTCTACTGCTGTTTCTTCTTTCTTTGAGTTTAGGACAGACAATCCCGTTGTTAGGAAACTATGCAGTCCTCTACCAACGTCTCGGGCTTTACACGAACATAAGTTTCGGCTATATTTTCGCCATCATTTACGGGCTTGATTACCTTCTGACCGTAGCCATCGGAGTGATTGAGAGAAAGCCCCAATTTCTCTTCTATGGTCTATTTTTCTATTTCATGCATTACGTGACGGCTCTGATACTCTTGACATCGCTTATTCCCGGATTGTTCAAAAGCTCCTCGGGACGATGGGATTCTCCCACCAGAAGCAGCCAACAGCTAGGAACAAGCGTTTAAGGAAAGCAGATGGAGGAAACAGGATGAGCAGCAAAAGAGCACTGGCCATCGGAGCCCACCCTGATGACATGGAAGAGTTTTGCGGCGGCACGTTATTGCTTCTAAAAAAGAAAGGCTACGAAACGCTGATCGCAGTGCTCACAGCCGGCGAGTGCGGGACCATAGAGCTTCCAGCCGAGGAAATTGTCACCATAAGAGCAAATGAGGCCAAGCGAGCCGCCAAGAAAATTGGAGCCAAGTATACGTGTCTTAATATCCGTGACGGATGTGTATGCTACGACCTGAAGACCGCAAAGAAGCTTGTCAAGCTCATTCGCGAGTACCGCCCCCAGATCATTTTCACCCACCCAACTGTCGATTATATGACTGACCACACTCATACAGGAAAACTCGTCCTATGGGCGGTTCCAGAATCAACGCACCCCAACTTTCCTGCAGATACAAAGGCTGCTGCTCTTGCCAAAGCCCCATTTGTCTATCACACCGATCCGCAGGGCTTGCTCAGCCCGGAAGGTCAAATCGTCAAGGTCAATACCGTCATTGATATCACTGATGTCATAAAGCAAAAACTTCGTGCCATTGCAGCCCATAAAAGCCAGCAGACGTTCATGTCGCTTAAGAGTAAGAAACCCATACAATACAAAGAAGAAATCAGGCGCATTGCCATGATCCGCGGTCAACAAGTCCACTTCGAGTACGCTGAAGGCTTTACCCAGCAGCTTCTTGAGCATTACCCCCGCCACAATATCTTAGTCGACATCCTGCAAGAGAAAGCAATCACTCTGTAGAGAAGAGGATATCAGAGGCTTCACTTACGGAAACGTTCATCAACAGATCAATAATCGAAAGATTAGGAACAAATCCGGTTTTCTCCATAAAAAGTTGTGGATACTCTCGACACATCCAGTCCTGTACCGTCAGACGAACCCCATTTTTCCGATAATACTCTTGGTCGATATAGGCCTCAAGTGCTGTTCCTCCGCAATACTCCTCATCAGCCCCAATATCTTTGCAGAGGGCGATGATTTTCTGGTTGGCATCCAACCCCTCAGCCTCAGATAATGCAGGAGTTTCCGAAGCCATCCGGATGTTCTTCAGCCGGAATCGATGCCTCTGAGAAAGCACCGCATGTACGTGCGTAAAAGTAACACCATCATCTGAGAATGGTGGCTCTCCTAATATTCGAAGCAATCCCCACAAGATGCTTGCAGTGTTAAGGCGCGAGAGCGTGTCAAACTGCATGGATAGTAACTGATCGAGCTCAGGATAAATTTCTGAAAAATAGGGCGCTCTGGAATAGCTGTTCCGTATGGTTTTCCGGTGATCACCCGCCCAATCATGAGTATAGGAAACCCGGGTTTGAGCAATCGATTTCCGCCCTTCGTGCTTGGTATTAACGGTCAAGAGGAATCGACCGGAAGGCTGTTTAATGGGCGTGTGTCCTTGGTATGACTTATCTATGCGGTCTCCTGGGTACGAATGTTTGCGCACAAACTGGACATCATCTCGAACCACAAATGCATCGGAATTCAAGATCCGGGCAAAGTAGTGTAATCTAGGAAAGTATTGCGGTTGGATACCGGTATACCTCACAAAACCTCCTGATCTTCACGAACACTCTTAATCTTCTCCCAAAGACCAGGGTCCTCTGCGCCGACTCGCCAAATGATGAACTTCCCCAAGCCAAACTCCTCAATGGCGACCGAAACTTTTTTCATGATCGTCTTCGTATCTTCAAACCAGAGTTCATGGCTAATGCCACCGCGATTGTACTCGGCAACAGCCGAGGACCCGTCCGGTGTGTATGTAACTAGAGTATTGACTTGCGCAATCCGCTCCTGAATCTCGGGAAATGTCAGCGATTCCACGCTTTCCTCGCTCCAATCAAACCCATGGCTGGAAATCCCGATAACGATTTTGTCTTTAGGAATCCAATCAAGAGCATAGGCAAGCACCTCCCGATACCAATCAAGCGGTGCCTGAGCCCCAGGCACGGTATCGTCGTTATGATAAAGATAAAGCATCATCTGAACCCGATCGGCTGCCTGACCAAGCACTTGATAGTCATGAGCAAGTGCCGAAGTAAATGTTTCTTGTTTGTTTCGAGCAAACACAGTAACGGTAAGCGTGAGTTCGTGTTCATGGAGAACCTGGGCTGCGCGCCGGATAAACGTCGAAAACGCATCACGATCTTCCTTCGTTACCGATTCGATGTTGATATCCCACCCATCGAAACCTTCAGCCTCAGCCTCCTCAACCAACTGTTCTATGAAGGCTTGTTGAATCGTCTCGTCATACAGGAGGCGGTCCACACGCGCAAAATCAAAATCATCTCCGATAACCGGAGTAATCGAAAGCCCACGTGATCGGGCAAGATCAAACATCAATTCTCTATGGACAACCGGTTGTTGTCCGAGCTTTCCCTCAGGAGTGATGTGATAAAAACCCGGGGAAAACCCATCAAGAAACTGGACAGCGGTTTCCAGGTTTTTTAAAGACCTATCCTCATCCCAGAAGCCAGTCCACCCAAAAACAGAAACCGTAACTTGCCTTCGAGCCTCCGTGGGTTCTGCCTGTGCGTAATGAGGAAAAGACGCAACTTTTTCATTCGATGAAAAAGAAAGCAGCAGTACCACCGCTACAATGGCAGCAAGGGCAATCAACGGTAACCATGAAAGAATGCTCTTCATCGCCGTCTGTAGATCCTGAAAGGGGGATCTTGATAAACAAGGATGTAATTCTTTTCAAGACCGTCCGCAACCGCCGTTGCCAACGCTGAATCCTGGCTTTCCAGTTCCACGAGGCCGAAATATCCTTCAGACACCGCTTTCTGGTAGGCAGGCAAACCTTCTCCAAATGCATTGGAGAAAACAAACGGACCGGTGATCAGTTCCCCGGAAACCTTCCCATCCAAAGCCAAAACCGCCACGTCATCGGATTCGGCAAGAATCGGCTCATTGGTGCTGGCATTCTCTCGCAAAAAAGCCATGGCCTGATCAGAATTTGCCCAAATTCTCTCAAGATCAAGCCATTGATTCCGAGACCAGACGAAAAGACCCATGAAGAGGAAAAAAACAAGCGCGCCTCCTAGCCATCGGTGATGGTGAAATACCATGATAAGAAAAGAGGCTACCAAAGGAAAAAGGAACATCGTCGAATAGAGCGTATTCTGTACCAGAACCGCGGTATTTTGGGTAAGCAAATGAAAAACTAGGGGTAGAAACGAAAAAAGAAGAAGTATAAATCCTTGTGCTTTCCCTTGAATAAACAGGAGAATCGCCCCAAACACAGCCAGAAGATACCAAAGTCCGGTATATTGGAAAAAATCATTCAAGAGTAAACCAAGCGGAACATCGGCCTCCATAACATTACCGGTGAAAAACTCGAATACTTCCTTGCCGAAAGCGCCTCCATACACAACACTCACTAAACCCAGAACGAACAAAACGTAGTAAACAAACCACACGAGCTGCTTCTTTTGAAACCTCAATATATAGAGGAGTGTAAGACCCAATAAGGAGGGGATTATCATGAGTGCGGTGTACTTTGCAAGAAACGATAGCCCAAAAGAGCCACTAGCCAGGAGGTACAGATTTTCCTGTTTCTCATATGTTGCTCGTTGAAGAAAGACAATTCCAAGAATGAGGAGAAAAAAAGACAACATATCGTAAATCGCCAGTCTGCTCAACCAGATTGAGACAGAGGAGATTCCGAGAAAAAGTGCACTCAAAAGACCAACGGCTTGATTGAACCTGGTTTTGCCAAAGAGGCGAAGTTGTGAAACCGCTATAGAAAAGAGCAGGACCGATGCAGAGCCTAAAAGGACGTTGAGGAATCGAGGTCCTAAGATCCCAGAAACCCGATACGAAAGTGCCGAAAACGATGGATAAAAAAGCGGCATTCCACCTACCCAAGCAAATGGATTTTCTGCCTGCCAGGTGCCGTTTAGGACTTTTTGACCGAGAACCACATAGATTGCTTCATCAATGAAGGGAGAATTGTACGAAAGGTTTTGCACCCGCAAGAAGAATGAAATCGCAAAGATTGCAGCAAGAAGAAACCACCTCAGAGAGAGAGTATCGCGCTGACCTGAACTCGTTAGTGATATCCTAGACTGCATATGACAGTGAAGTAAGCTTGAGAAAGATAAAGTACATTAGGCGAGAAACCGGTGGCAATAGAAGGCTTCTGCGAGGTTCGAGCCGCTTTGCGCTCCTCTCAGAGTGGCCAAGCTGTGGAGAGCTTTCGGAGATCGGGGATTAGCCCGTTGTCGTAGTTGGCTCTTATAAAGCTTGAGAGCCGCAATCTTTTTCTTAAGCTGTCGAGTTGAAAGGGTTGCAAAAAAGTTCGGAGTAAAGAGCTTCTCGAGGTTCCATTGATCAGCGGCCACTTCATAGGAAAATACCATCTGAGGTTGGTACTTATATTGACGCGAGGCTGGCCGACAGGCAGCAAAAGCAGCCTGACCCGCTGCCCTATGATCTTGATTGTAGTTCGTGGCAAGAGGAAACATGACGATTGTCGGCTGAAGCTTTTCAATGGAAAGTGGCGAACCGCGTTCGATAGCCGAGATAAGCTCAAGCTGCGCCTCCTGATCCAGTCTCAAATGATGCGAATTTCCTCCGAAAGCAATCGAGTAATCATCAAGGTTTAAATATTTGGAAACAGCTTCAATTTCCCGTATCCGCTCGCGTTTAGAGGAAAAGCCGTTACTGGAAAAGTCTTTTGTATCTCCAACAGTCAAAAACAGGACATAGACCTTTCCTCCAGCGTCCTTCATTTTGGCAATCAAGCCACCACAACCGATGACCTCATCATCAGGATGCGGGGCAATGATCAGAAGTTTCTGTCCCTTCAATGCAAGCATAAGATTGCCTCACAATTCAAACACACAGGACAGGGGGGTAAATACAAAAAAGCAGCTTCTTTTGCAAGAAACTGCCTCCGTTTGCGGCCAGCAAATAAAATCTTGTTTCGATAGTTATACCAAAGAATACCTGAAGATGTAAAGTACCACTAGAAGGTTAACAGGTCCGACCTGTACAACGGCTAGAGTTCACATGAAGTGAGCGCTTCGCCAGCAACACACGTATCTATACCCGAGTTCCCATTCAAGTTGTCTGTACCAGGCCCTCCATCAAGGAAGTCACTCCCGCTGCCTCCCCGAATTCTGTCGTCATCTGCATTTCCGAGTAACGTGTCTTCTCCTGAACCGCCCCAAATTCTGTCATTGCCTCCACCTCCACTAATGACGTCGATCCCAGCCCCTCCCCGCAATCTATCATCACCAAGACCGCCAGTGACGATGTCATTTCCCGAACCGGCATTGATTTCGTCGTTATCGTCTCCTCCATGGATCACGTCATCACCACTTCCACCTTTTATGTTGTCTTCGCCAGCATCACCGGAGATGATGTCATTCCCCGAACCTCCCTTGATGTTGTCATCACCCTCGCCGCCGATGATGCAGTCATCTCCTCCTCCACCCTTAATTTTATCGTTTCCACCGAATCCGAGAATCAGCTCACTGGCCGAAGTCCCCTTGATGTCGTCATCGCCAGGCGTCCCTTCGATCTTCTCAGTGACAGTTCCTTCCAGAGCTTCGCAGACATCAGGAAGCTCAACGGGCGGGATGATTTCGCCAAACACCAGGTCAAACATCACCGATTCTCCCTGAAGTTCATTACCAGCCTCCTCATCGAAGCACATCTCAAAGACATAGCTGGTCATCCCCCCACTTCCAGCAACAGTCGATAGAGGAACGCCATCCACAGCATCGCTATCGGCAAAAAAGTCACTAAGTTTCTTGGGACCGGTTGGGCTCGTGCCACCGTAAAGATCCGCGATTCCTTCCCTTATGACCATTGAGAGCTTGGTGGACAAGCTATCCGATTCAACTTCCGCGTCGCTCCGCACCGACACATCCGCATCCGCCACTCCACTGTTTTCAACATCAACGGTCCGTGTCTCACAATCCCCAGGAAGCATTCCGGAAACATCAAAGACCGGTCCAGGCGGTCCACCAGGGTAGGTAATCGTCAAGTGACCAACCGCTTCGACCCGCCGGCCCAAGACTTCCCCTTGGCTTCGGAGTCGCAGGCCAAGAGCTCCGATAACAAGCAGTAATAATAGTATGCGCAGTACCTTTTTCTTCATATCACTAAAAACTCACCGCCACACTTCGCAGGACTTGTCCACCACCCACAGCGCTGACCCAAAACTTGGTAGCAGTTCCCACCAGGGGAGTTTCCACATGGGCAACCCCGTCACCATCCCCATCAGTGGTCAAAGCATCAGGCGCTGTCGGAGATGCAAGCGGGCAGGCACCGGGATCCTGATTCACCCAGATGTCATAAGTGCTATCAGCCGTTGCACCATCAAGACTCACATCTACGACGAGCGTGCTGTTTTCAATATCGAAAACCACAAAGCCGAACGGATCATCGGTGGTACTCGCACCACCAGGACAAGTAAATGGACTGTTATCATAGATGGTCGCAGTTTCTTCTCCGAAGCTCGTATCAACCCCCAAGATATTGCTGAGGTTGGTTTCCAGATCAAAAAAGTAGGAACCGGAAACCGCAACAAACACAAGTACCGCGCCAAGGAGAGGAACAAATGCTGCTCTTTTGGATAGAGCCCCTTCTTGTTTTGGGAGAAGATTGATGGAAATGGTCTTAAGGGGCGTCTTGTCTCTCCCGCTCGAATACAGTCTAACCCTCTTCTTAAGCTTTAAAATCAGCCTGCCAACTTCTCGCCGAACAAACTTGAGTTCTTCATAGATAACAATAGTAGCCGGCACGATGACCAGAAGGATAAACCCAAACGGCTGCTTGGCAAAATTAACCAGGTAACCGATGTAGGGGATGGAGAAGAGGACCTTTCCAACAATGTGCTCGTTTCGCACTTGCCAGCGGTCAAAGTTTTCATTCACATCTCCGGCAGTCAAATAAACCGGCGCCTCTCCTATACCATTTATATACTGGCGAAAGACAATCCGGTGCGTAACCGGATTCTCACGATCTCCATTGGGAGCGAAGGTAATAATGTCGTTGGGCCAGTAAGAAGGCTGAGGCTTGACGACAGCCACACTCCCAAGCTTCACCGCCGGCTCCATGGAGCCGGACATGACGACATAAGGTTTCACCGTTTCGGCAATCCCGAAGTGATCCAAGAGTAAAACAGCAGCAACAACAACTATCGTTACGCCTAAAACGACTTGAATGACGATTGAAAGTACTCGTCGAGTAAACATAATTGACCACCTTGACAGGCCTGCCCGCCGAATTGGCGGGGTCCATCCCTGTCACGCAGGTTTAGCTGCCTTTGGCAGCCCGCTAGTAGGAGATGAGGGCTAGGAGATGAATCTTTCCCAGTCATCCAGCCGGCGGGCTGTTCTCCAATCAAACGACTGAAGGATAGCATGCGATCTGAGCTTCTCAATCCGATACCCTTCCAGACTATGTCTCACACTGGAAGTCAGGATTATTCTTCGACTGCTCCGCGTAGAAGCTGATCGTGCCCTCCAGCAGATCTGTTTGAGAGGCGTTGTCGACCCCCGCTCCATCACAATCTATACCTGAATCTACAACAGGACTCACACCCTGGCCGGATGCGGTCGCATCTGGCGTCAAATCACCAAAGCACCAGGCTTTCCCGATGAAGTAGTCAACAGATCCTGTGAGGGGATCGCCGTCAATTCCACCGACGTTGTTTTCGTCAGAATCGGCTAAAGTCCAAGTTACGTCACCAAGAACATTTGATGCCGGTCCCTGGGTTAAGATTTCCTCATCATCTTCAAGCACGTTGTCACCGTCATCAACCCAGAAAATGAATTCAAGCTCATCCGCCAGTTCACCAAGCCCTTCACCAGGCTCTTCACAGTCTACATCGTCATCTAATTCAGGTTCAGTACAAGTGACGTCATCATTTGCTGTAATCGTTAGATCAACACATGCCCAAGCATTGTTCTCAAAGACATGCAAGCTAACTGTATCTTCACCCTCGTCACCGGGCTTCAAGTCTTGATAGTCAAAAAACAGCTCACCATCAAGATCTTTAAGTTCCCAAGACAGTCCCTCTTGCAGCACACCATTAAGATAGCTAGTATTGTCAATCTTAAGATCAATAGACCCTGCCTCAAATGTGTTTCCGGTTGATGTCTCCGTGTCAGAGAAGAAAGCTCCGGTTGCCGCAACGGCAACCAACGCAACTGCGCTGATAGTCAAGAGACTCAATAAAATTTTTCTCATTTTTCTTTCTCACCTCCTTTCAAGGAGAAAATTAATATATTAATTTTCGACGCAGTCCGCCTACATTTTTCGAGATAAGATACGGCTGGATAAGCAATCAGCCGACCTTCGTCAAAATATGGTGGACAAATCTTTTAATTCCAATAATTTCCTTTCTACAGGCTCACTGACGTGCTTCGTAGCACCTGACCGCCGCCGACCGCTGAAATCCAGAAATCAGTAGCTCCGATAACCTTCGGTGCGCTAGCTGTGCCAACGCCGTCACCGAAGCCATCTGTGGGGATCGCCCCTGGAGCAGTGGGCGATCCCAACGGACAACCGCCAGGATCCTGGTTAATCCAAATATCGTAGCTGGAACTTGGGGTAGCGCCCACCAGGGTTACTTCAACCTCGATGTCAACACCCGTGTCGGTAATCGTCACCGTGCCGAGAGCCGTGCTTGTATCGGTAGCGCCAGTGGAGCAGGTAAATGGAGGACTGTCGTAGACTGTTGCCACATCGCTTACTTCGCAGCGCTTGCTGTCGGAATTCCAAGTGCGACCGCTGCCGGTTTCCGGAATTGTCGGATCGCTCACCTGCTGAGCATAGAACTCTTCCGTGAAGGTCAGCGTATCGCCCTGTGCCCAGTTGGTGACATCCTCATCAAAATGAAAGCTTTGCTCAACAGTGACGTTTTCAGCACCCGGAAGAGTTCCAAGAGGAATCCAGCAGGAAACAACTTCGGGAAGAAGATTCCCGTCGTCAAAGTGAATAATGACGTCTTCATCCACTTTCAAATCATAGGCAAGGAAGTTTTCGATATCGTGCTTTTCGCCATCCAACGACTCTTCCAGCTCTTCAGGCTCGGTTAGCGTTCCTGGAGCCGAAACCAAGTCTTTGATGTGCATCCAGACCTTGGCAGGATTGTCGATGATCCGAAGGATTTTCTCTTCGATAAGATCATCACCAGGCTTGAGATCATCAACGCTGATAATTGCCGAGGGGTTGTCTTCGCCATCGATCTTTAGATCCAAACTGCCTGCAGTAAACGTGTTGTCAGTGGAAGTTTCGGTGTCGGAAAAAAAGGCGGAGGAAAGGCCGATCGCTGTTGCGCCAACGATGCCGATAGTGAACAGGCTAAGCAGTAATCTTTTCATTAGGCAGTGTCAGGCAGGTTCTGACACACTTTCGGATCAAATAAAAATGGGCAGAGGAAACAAATTTTCCTGGGGCAGCACTCGAGGAAATTTCTTTCCGTCACCATTAGCGGCCAACGAAAAGAAGATTCACCTTAGTTAAAGATATTTTTCACAGTCTTGTCAACTGCATCTTTCTACAAAATTCGATACAAAATAGCCACAAAGGAATAAAAACGTGAACAGAAGTGGTCAGCAAACCGGCTTTGCTACAATAGTCAAAGGAGAGCTGAATGGATATTACTGATCTCGGAGTCCGGATCCTGTTTCTTCCCGTCGCAGTCTTGGTCGGATTGTTGATCATCGGAATTGTGCTCTACGTTGCGGTGAATCTTGTGAGTCTGCTTCTTAAAATCCCAGTTACCCTCTTTACTCGTTCGCTAAAAGAAAGTGAAGAGACGCCCCGCCAGAAGAGAGGAGCAGGAGGAAAAAAGGAGCAAGTAAAACTGGATCTTGGCGAGGTCTGGTTCCACTTCAAACAGGGAAACTGGATTATCTGGGTAGCAGCAGTCCCGGTCGTGTTGATCGTGCTTGCGGTCCTTTTACACTTCACGCAGGCAATATTGAAGCTTCTCTGACATTCTCTGACAGGTCCGACCTGTACCAACCCCACAGTTGAAATACTATAGGATAAAATAGTATAATGGTATACCATTGTATATACAGAGACCTGCGTATTGAAGCGACGAATACTCAGTGTAATAATGAGAGGGAGAACCTATGTCGGTCGTCAAAAAGGTAGGAGTGTTTTTAGGCCACGCGTTCTTGCCGCAAAGATCAAATAATCAACGTCCCCGCATTCTTCATCCTGCCGGGCTTTCGGTGCTGGTCGCGATCTTTCTTTTAAACTTTTCTCTGCGAACGCTGATCTCCTATCTTCCAGGGTTCATCCTCGGCTTTTCTTCATCTGTTACCGTAGACCAAGTGATCGCGCAAACAAACCAAGAGCGCAACACGGCCGGCCTACCTCTCTTGGTACAAAATCCATTGCTTTCGCAAGCGGCCCAAGCGAAGGCGGTTGACATGTTCAGTCTCGACTATTGGGCCCACGTTTCCCCAACAGGAACGCAGCCCTGGACATTTATTAAAAGCACAGGCTACACCTATCGCTATGCCGGAGAGAACTTAGCGCGCGACTTTTCCGATAGTCCGACACTGATGAATGCCTGGATGGGCTCCTCTTCACACAGGGAAAATATCTTAAACAGCCGCTATTCGGAGATCGGAGTGGCGGTTGTGGATGGCAGATTTCAAGGCGTGGAAACCCGCCTTGTGGTCCAGATGTTTGCAACCCCAACGCCGGTACCAGTGGCGCGAGTCCAACCGAAACCAAAGCCACAAGCTCCGGCGCCTATCAGCGAAGAAACAACCCAACAAGCACCAGCAGACCAAGAAGCATCTCTTAAAGAAACACCGTTCTTAACCGAAGGCGAAGTACGCCAAGAACCGAAACCTCAATTTGCCGGAACAACCACTATTGAGAGAATTACATGGCCTTTGGAAGAAGAGAGAATTGTGTCGCCAACTGGAATAACGCAAGCATTTGGCATGATCCTTATGGTGCTCATCTTAGGGACCCTTGTTGTTGACTGGGTCATCGCACACAGAAGAAAAACGGTACGACTCGTGGGTAGGAACTGGGCACACATCACGTACCTTGGAGCGGTTCTTTTAATGATGCTACAATTTGCTCAGGGAAAGATCTTGTAAGATGAAAAAGAAACGAAAGCTTCCCGAGTTTAATCATTATGTTGCGCTCGTATCTATCATCGGAGCCGGCCTTTCGCTGTTTCTCTACTACCGCTACAACAAAGAAGTGCAGGCGTATGTGATCTTTACCACCGCAATCGCCTATGTCCTGTGGGGAATTCTCCACCACAAGCTCGTCCATTACCTGACGATTGAGATCATCTTTGAGTATGTCTTGGTTGCCGCAATCGGCTCCCTGGTCGTTTTAAGCCTCATTTGATATTGTCTTCTTTCTACTTCTTGAGCAAACGAATCCGCTTACCCAAGGTGCTTGGTAAGTTCGACGTTCTGGTCTGGTATGCACCCTTGTGACGTTTTACGTTCTCCAGGGGTGTGATCAAGTAGGTGGTCTTTACAGAGTGAGGTGCTGTTTAGTATAACTAACTCTTAAAAGAGTGATTGTGCCGACCGCAAACGGAGGCAGTTTCATGAATAGGAAACTGCCCCTTTTTATTTGTAGTACATACACCCATATATGCACGGGCTTGAAAGGGACAAGTTCCTTAGCTTCGCATTGCATTATAGAAAAGCCTATAATAGCTATTATGTAACCTCCTATTGTCAGATACGGAAAAATGTGATAGTATTAAGCCTATTGAAATCCCTATTGGGATTTATTTTTATTGTAAGGAGTTACGTGCCTTTGCTGAGGAGCGGCGTAACTCCTCGTTGTAAGTGAGCGCATGCAGCAACCAAAGATAAGCCTCATCATTCCAGTAAGAAATGAGCGTGATAATCTCGAAACGCTCTTTCTACGGATTCACACAACACTTCAAAAGGCGGGTATCCCATATGAGGCAATCGTGGTTGACGACTACTCGACAGATGGAAGCACAGAACTTCTTATAGAACTCCTTCGTCAGTACCCCATTCGCCTAGTCCCCAAGCAAGGAAAGATGGGAAAGGGGTATTCTTTGGTCGAAGGGCTCCGATACGCGACAAGCGAAACAGTAGGCTTCATAGACGCCGACCTCTCCTACCCCCCTGAAGCAATTCCGGGAATGATCAAGGAACTTGAATCCTGCGACATCGTCGTCGCCGAGAGAACCGAAAGGGGTCCTGAGCGGAAAACGAAAGCGCGCCTCGGCAAAATCTTCCGAGCGGTCTTCGGAAAAGCGCTGTTCGGCCTCAACCACGACGTCCAAGCCGGACTCAAGATCTTCAAAAAAGAAACAGCGGCAACCCTCAAGCTGCATCCCGGAAAGTGGAGCTTTGATCTCGAGTTCCTGTATAAAGCCATGCACGCCGGAGCCAAGATCCGCTCCTACCCAATAACGTATGGCCCGCGCCTCAAGGGAAAACGCAAACTCAATCTTGCAACAGCCGGCCTGGAACTGGGGCTCATGGCGTTGCGCTCCCGGCTTTCTCAACTGCAACCCGTGAACTTCCCGAGCCTTGATATGAAAGGCGCCAGGGTCGGATGGAAGAAAAAAAGATTCACCACCCACACAAATCTACCGCATCACCAATCGGCTCTCCAGACACTCAAAGCATCACAAAAAATTGCCTTTCTTCTCCTTTTAACACTCCTGATTGCCGGAGTCGCACTCAACCTCAAGACCACTGCCATCGCGGTCATAGCAATACTAAGCACCATTTATTTCTTGGACGCCGCGTTTAGCTTCTTCGTGCTCCTAAAAACCCTCCATTTCCCGCCCGAAATCAAGATTACGGAAAGCGAAACAGGCAACATCGATGAAAAAAACCTGCCGATCTACACCATCCTCTCCCCACTCTATAGAGAAGCCAAAATCCTGCACCACTTTTTGCAAAGTCTCGAGCGAATTGATTGGCCCAAGGAAAAACTTGATGTCCTCCTTCTCTTGGAAGAGGACGATAAAGAGACCAGAGAGGCTCTGGAAAAGATCATCCTTCCTTCCTACATTCGAACCATCACGGTGCCCCACACGTATCCGAAAACCAAGCCCAAGGCCTGCAACTACGGCCTGACACTCGCGAAAGGGGAGTACGTGGTCATCTACGACGCGGAAGACAGGCCCGACCCCTTGCAGCTCAAGAAAGCCTATCTGGCATTCCAAAAGTCGGATCCCAAAATCATCTGTTTGCAATCAAAGCTCAACTACTACAATCCCCACCACAATCTGCTCACCCGCCTGTTTACGGCCGAGTATTCGCTCTGGTTTGACGTCGTTCTGCCGGGACTTCAATCGATTGAAACAAGCATTCCGCTGGGCGGGACCAGCAATCATTTCCGCACAAAAGACTTACGAGGCTTGCATGCCTGGGATCCCTTCAACGTCACCGAAGACTGTGATCTGGGAGTTCGATTGTTCAAAGAAGGATTCAAAACCGCCCTGATCAACTCCACCACCTTAGAAGAGGCAAACAGCTCAGTCAGCAACTGGCTCCGTCAGCGCTCCCGCTGGATCAAAGGCTACATGCAGACCTATCTTGTCCACATGCGCGATCCGCTAGGCTTCTTCAGAAGCCACGGCGTGCACGCCCTCATTTTCCAGCTGGTGATCGGCATGCGGATAACCTTCACGCTCATCAACCCGATTCTCTGGGTAGCCACGATTTCCTATTTTGCCCTCTACGGCCTCGTCGGTCCCACGATTGAAGCGCTCTACCCGACGCCGGTATTCTATATGGCCGTTCTCTCGTTGGTGTTCGGCAACTTCATGTACCTCTATAACTACATGATCGGTTGCGCCAAGCGGGGTCATTGGTCGATCATAAAGTACGTTTTCCTCATTCCCTTCTACTGGCTCATGGTCAGCTCTGCGGCAGCAATCGCCGTATACCAGCTAGCGACCAAACCCCACTTTTGGGAGAAGACCCACCACGGCCTTCACATTCAAAAACTGGAAGCTCAACGAGCCGGAGCGCTACGGTGGGCTCAAAAAAGAGCGGCGCGAGCCAAGCGCTTACAAAGGCTTAGAAGGCTTACCACGTCCGGCATTGCCACCGGTGGGACCTTGGTTGCCGCCAGCGTCGTCGCCAACTTCTTCAATTTCCTCTACAACGCCTACCTGGGAAGAACCGTGAGCATCGAAGAGTTCGGGATCATCAGCGTATTTACGAACATCCTCTACATTGCCCAAGCTTCGTTTGGCGCGCTGTCAGAAACGGTCACGCACCAAGCTGCGTATCTTTTGGGTAAATATAACATCACAGTCAAAGAGTTCTGGTCGTTCATGCGCCGCAAAGCCCTAAACATTGCCCTTATTGTCAGTGGCTTGTGGCTTGCCTTAACACCGGCCCTGACGGTATTCTTTAAAACCGACAGCATCCTCCCCTTTCTCTTATTCACGCCAGTCTGGTTGATTGGCATCCTGACAGCCGTGGATAGGGGCTTTCTCGCCGGAAATTTGAAGTTTGTCTCCCTTGCCGCCGTCATCGCCGTCGGGGCAATCACCAAATTCGTCATCGCGTCGGGTCTGGTGACCCTCGGCTACGTCCAGTGGGTGTACGCGTCGATTCCTGCTTCGATGTCCGTGGCACTGCTGATCGCCTGGTGGACAACCAAAAGACTGAAAGGCAAAAAACTCTCTGACACAAAGGTCCAGAGGTATTTCCCTTGGCGGTTCTTCGCCACCTCGGCGCTGACAGGGTTGGCGACCATCACCTTTTTGAGCCTGGATGTCATCCTCGTCAAGCACTACCTTTCTCCGGTGGAAGCCGGGCAATACGCGCTGCTGAGCTTACCGGGAAAGATGATTTTCTTTGCCGGCGGCCTCTTTGGCCGGTTCGTCAATCCCTTAGTCAGCAAAGCCGTGGGAGCCGGAAAAGGGGCAAGCAAGATCTTCTACCGGCTGCTCGCCCTGAAAACCGCGGTCAGTGCCGCGGGCTTCGTCGCGGTGGGTCTGTTCGGATATCTGACGGTTCCGTTCCTGTTTGGGCCGAAAGCCCAGGCGATCGTGCCGCTCCTACCGATGTACGCGCTGGGCATGATGTGCTTCACCATCGCTTCAAGTTTCGTCACCTACCACCAGGTGAAGAAAGAGTACCTGTTTCCGATCGTCAGTTTCCTTTTGGCCGCAATCCAGGTCATCGGCATCGCCGCGTTCCACGCGAATCTTCTGGCAGTCACGACCGTCATGGCTGTTGTCGGAGTCTACGCCTTGCTCATCATGGTGCTGCTGCACCTTACCTACGAGCGCCTGGCTGCCCCCCTCAGAAACCTGCTTGACTTCTTTGGTCTATTTGCTTGGGGATACAAGCCGCAACCAACGCAAAAAGGGAAAATGAGGATCCTGGTCTTCAACTGGCGCGACACCAAACACATTTGGGCCGGAGGAGCCGAGCTCTACATCCAAGAACTCGCCAAGCGCTGGGTGAGTAAAGGGCATAAGGTGACGCTGTTCTGCGGCAATGATGGTAAAAGTAAACGTAACCAAGTCGTTGATGGCGTTCAAGTCGTGCGCAGAGGCGGATTCTACACCGTCTACATCTGGGCATTTCTCTACTACATCTTCCGCTTCCGCGGCCGCTTCGATCTGGTGGTCGACTGCGAGAACGGGATTCCCTTCTTCACGCCCCTCTACGCGCGCCTGCCAAATTACCTGGTGATCCATCACGTCCACCAAGAAGTCTTCCGAGAGCGCTTGAGGGCACCATTTTCCTGGTTAGCCATATTCTTGGAGAGCAAACTCATGCCGCTGGTCTACCGTAAAAGCCGAGTGGTAACGATTTCACAGTCGAGCAAGAAGGCGATCGTCCGGCTTGGCTTGACTGAAAAAACCCCGGCCGTGATTCACAGCGGCGTGGATCTTACCTCCTACGTTCCCGGAAAGAAGGCGAAGGAGCCGCTGGTCGTCTACGTCGGAAGATTAAAACCCTATAAGAACCTCCCGGTCTTGATCAATGCGATAAGGAACTTGGCGAACCGGCTGGTGCCGGTCAAGTTGGTCATCGCCGGATTCGGCGAGGAGCGGGAACGCTTAGAGCAATTGGTGCAAAAACTGGGGCTTGAAAGCTATGTCACATTCGCCGGCAGGGTATCTGAGGCGAAGAAAATTGAGCTTTATCAAAAGGCCTGGGTCGCGGTGAACCCATCGTCCATGGAAGGCTGGGGCATTACCTCGATCGAAGCGAATGCTTGTGGCACACCCGTTGTGGCTTCCGATGTACCGGGCTTGCGCGACTCGGTGAAAAATCCGCATTCCGGGTTTTTAGTCAACTATCAAGACCCCAGTGCCTTTGCCGACCGCATCTTCCGCATCATCACCAATAAAAGATTGCGAGAGGACCTATCAGGGAACGCCCGCACCTGGGCCAGCCAATTCAAATGGGATAAAAGCGCCGAGCGCTTCCTATCCCTATTCGAAGAATCACAATCATTAAATCTTAAACATTAATTCTCAATTCTCAATTCTCATTTCTCAAATCTCAGTTCTCAACATATGACTACCAACAGAAAATACCATATCGGCATCATCGGCACCGGCTTCATCGCCAAAGGCTTGATGCACTCTCTTTTACACCGGCAGAACTTGGAGATCAGCCGGGTGCTCACCCGTCGCGCCATCAAGACCATCACCGATTTTCCGGTCGCCAAGAAGAAGCTGACGAACGCGATCGAGGAGCTCATCAGGAGTGCTGATTTGGTTGTGGAATGCACGGGGGATGTGATTCATGGCACCGAAATGGCAGAAACGGTCCTCAAAGCCGGCCTTCCAGTGGTCACCATGAACCCGGAGCTGCAGATCACTAGCGGCACGATCCTTTCCCAAATGGGCACCTTCATCGAAGCCGAGGGCGATCAGCCCGGAGCCCTCGCTGCGCTCGACGCGGAAGTGAAAAGCATGGGCTTTAAGCCCATTGTCTACGGCAATATCAAAGGATTCCTAAACCACAATCCGACGCTCGAAGAGATGCGCTACTGGGCCAAAAAGCAAAGCATCAGTCTCACACAGGTCGTCAACTTCACCGACGGCACGAAACTGCAGATAGAGCAAACCCTGGTTGCCAACGGCCTGGGCGCGACGATCGCCTGCCAAGGTTTGACAGGGGTAATATTCAAAAACCACGAAGATGGGGCGAATCGCTTGGTCGAGATTGCCGATGCCATCGGTGAGCCGATCAGCGATTACGTACTTTCCTCGGCCAGTCCTGCCGGAGTGTTTATCGTCGCCAAGCTCGATAAAACGCAATCCTTCTACATCAAACACTTGAAGATGGGTCCAGGGCCAAACTACATCTTCACCAGACCCTATCACCTCTGCCATTTGGAGATCGGCAAGACCATACAAAAGGTCCTGACCGGCGACACGAGCTATTCCTTCAACAACGGCCCTAATCCGACGATTCAGGTGATGGCAATCGCGAAGAGAGACGTAAAAGCCGGGGAATATATACAGAGAGGAATAGGGGGTTTCGTAGTGCGGGGAGAGGCAGTCAAGATCCATGACCGCCCGGATGGCGTACCCATCGGTCTTCTGCATAAAGCTGAGCTCGTCAAACCGGTGAAGAAAGGCAAGATCGTGACCTTCGGCGACGTCCGGCTTCCAAACACCCGTGCTCTGGAAATGTGGTGGCAAACCCTGAAACACATCAATGCCATCTCGGAAGATGCAGTGAGCGAGCCGCCAGCCAAACCGCAAGTCAGACAAGCGCCACGAACATCTTTCAGAAAGTGGCTGCCATCCATTCGCCCGTTCACAAATTTAAATCTGAGCTCATTATTCAAAAAGTAAAACCAATGAAAATCTGTCTATTCGGAACATACAACCAGAACTACTCCAGAAACAGCTCAATACGAGATGGGCTGAAGATGAGGGGCGTGAAAGTGACCGAAGCCCACGTCGAGGTTCCCAAACAAAGGTTGGAGCTTCCTGAAGATTTTTCCCTGCAAGAGTCTGTGGCAAGAATATGGAGAAAAGTCAGAACATCAGCCTCGCTCTTGGGAAAATACAGAGAAGCGCTTTCCTGCGACTGTATCGCGGTGCTCCATCCCGGACACCTCGACCTCCCAATTGCCTGGCTATTCGCCCGCTTAGGAAGAAAAACACTCGTGTTTGATGCTAGTGTTTCGCCCTACGACACCATGATTATAGGAAGGGACATGGCTAAAAAGGGATCAGTGAAAGCGAAAGCACTAAAACTTGCCGAGGGCTTGTTATTGAGAGTGCCTGATAGGTTGTTCGCCGATACGGAAATGATGAAACAGTTCATCGTTGATGAGTTCGCTATTAAAGAGAAAAAAATATTCGTCGTTCCTCTCGGGGCGAACGATGCCGTGTACTTTCCAAAACCCAAAATCACCTCGGACGGTGGTAATCCAAACAAAATCCAAGTACTTTTCTTCGGCATGTACAACCCTTTGCAGGGCGCGCAACACATCGTTCGAGCCGCCAAACTCCTTCGCAACGAAAAAAACATCATGCTGACGCTCATCGGCGACGGTCCGATCAAAAAAGATCTCGTGGGTTTCGTCAAAAAACACAAGCTGACAAACGTCAAGTTCCAAGGCTTTATGCCTGAGGAAAAGCTTGTGAAACGAATTCAAAACGCCGACATTTTACTTGGCATATTTTCAAACTCAAAGATCATGCAGAGAGTCATTCCCAACAAGGTCTTCGGCTCGATCGCCTGCAAGAAGCCGTTGATAACCGCGCGTCAGCCGATCATGGAAGAGTTTTTCCAACATCAAAAGAATGTGTACTTTTGCAAACCCCAAGATCCAAAAACCCTTGCCCAAGCGATCAAGCGGCTTTCAGCTGACCGGAATCTGCGTGAGAAAATCGCAAAGAACAGCTACCAAGTTTACAAAGATACCTTTACTCCCAAACAAATCGGCAAAGCAATGCTCAACGGAATAGGAGAGAAAAGGTCATGAAGCAAAAAGACAAACTCACCATCTCCATAGGAACAACCGCGTTCAATGAGGAGCAAAACATCAAGCGCTTCCTGGACTCGGTGTGTTCGCAAACGCAAGATTCAATCCGTATCCGCGAGATCATCGTGATCTCCGACGGCAGCACCGACCGCACAGCAGAGATTGTCGGAAACGTTGAAGATAGTCGGATAAAATTGCGAGTCGGTAAAAAGCGGCTTGGAATGACGGCGCGTCACAACCAGCTTCTGAAACTCTTTGCCGGGGATGTCCTGGTGGTTTTTGATGCAGATGTCATCCTCAAAGATAACCGAGTCGTCGAGCGGCTAGTGAGCAAATTCAAGGAGGACAAAAGAGTAGGCCTGGTTGGGGGCAATGCCCAACCCTTACCTGCCCAGACCTTTATCGAAGCGGCAGCCAATAACTTCCTCCTGGCTCGCGAAGGCCTGAAAAAGACATACGACTTCAAAGGGAGCGCTCTCGCTGTCCGCGGCCCGATAATGGCATTCTCAAGAAAGTTCGCCAAACGCTTAAGCTTTCCACCCAACCTCATGGCCTCTGACGGATTCAGTTACCTGACCTGCAAGACAGAGGGGTTCAAGTTTCACCACGAGGAAAGCGCGATCGTCTGGTTCCGCTCCCCCCAGACAATCAAGGATTATATGGCTCAAGCCACCCGGTTTCTGGCTGGAAAACCACAGCTTTATGAGTATTTTGATAAAGCCTTGGTTGACAAGGAATACCAGGTTCCTAGGACAGTACAAATAAAGATAATGCTTGTGCAGCTGATGAGAAATCCTTTAGGATACATCGTTTTGAAGGTCCTTTTCATGTACGCGTTGTGGCAAAGCCCGTCTTATCTTAAAAAACTGGATACACGCTGGGCTCAGATAGGATCATCCAAGAAATTAATTATGACTAGTGAATCAAAAAAATGAAGAAATTAAAGTTTGCAATTCGATATCTTAAACACAAACTCTTCTCCGGATTCCAACATCTCGGTTGGAAGGTGGTGTTTGAGAACAATGTTGTCGTGCGTGGAGCACAACATATCCACATTGGAGACTATGTCTCGATCGACTCCAACGCCATGATCTATGCAGTGAAGAGCGGTGTTTCGCAATCGACTCGACCGCAAATCGTGATCGAAGACAGGGCAGGTATCAGTACGGGCGCGGTCATCTTGGCTGCGAAAGATGTCAGGATCGGAAAGGATGCAATGGTTGGTCCTAACACCGTGATTGTTGATTACGATTACCACTACGAAAATGTGGAGATTCCGATCTCCAGCCAAGGGTTTAACAACATCAAGCCAATTCGAATCGGACGAGGCGCCTGGATCGGAGCCAATGTCACCATCTGCTCGGGAGTTACCATCGGCCGCAATTCCGTTATCGGCGCCAACAGTGTTGTGAAAAACGACATCCCTGATTATTCGCTCGCAGTCGGTGCACCGGCAAAAGTTGTGAAAAAGTACAATCCCAAAACCAAGAATTGGGAACGTGTGGATAAAAACAAACAGAGGGAAGCAATATGAAAACCACGAACCCACAAAAAAGATCCATCATGGAACAGGTGTACAAGCTTGGCCTGAGTAGTATATCCAGGCTGAATTCATTCCTGCCGGAAGCAGCAAACTCTGGCTCGTACATCCTCTGCTATCACGCAATTGATAACGATAACTGGAGCTTCACGATCACACCGAATGATTTTGTCAAACAAATGGAATATCTGAAAAAATCAAAAAATATTGTGAAACTTTCAGAAATCATAAGTCCAGACTCTAAAAAAGACAACAATCAGGTGGCAATAACCTTTGATGATGGATACGAGTCCGTATGTCAGAATGCCCTACCAATTCTGCGCAAATTAAAGATTCCGGCTACCGTCTTTGTTTTGGGAGACAATGTGAACCCTGACAGAAAAGAAATGAGTGAGAATAAAAAACTCCTGTCAATTCAACAAATTAAAGAGCTTCATCAGGTAGGTTGGGAGATCGGATTTCACTCAAAAACTCATGCATACACTCGAGCATTAGACAAAAACCGGTTGAGAAAGGAAATCATTAATGGAAAAAAAGAGTTTGAGGAAAAATTAGGGATATCATTGAGATATTTCGCGTACCCAAGAGGAATATACACAGACAAAATCATTAGAACAGTCAAGAAAGCGGGATTCAAGGCGGCTTTTACCGTTGATGGAGAAGCACTGAAGAAAACAATTGATCCGTACCGCATACCAAGAACCGTATTGGACAGAAACAGAGACATGCAGCAGTTCAAGGCGCTGCTATCTCCCCTGGGTTTATGGCTTGGGAGCAAGAGGATATCAGTCTTGAAGCTTGAGGAGCACTTGAACTACAGAATACACAAACTAACTGTCAACCTATGAACATAGTCATTTCAACCTACGACGAAATTAATAATCCCTACTATAGCGGTGGAGGAGCGCGGTCAACCCACGAAATCGCCAAGCGCTTGACAGAACATCACCACGTAACGATCTTGTGTGGAGCTTACAAAGATTGCCGCGATAGCGTCATTGATGGAGTGGAGTACAAACACATCGGCCTCAAAATCTCAAACCCAAAGCTTGGACAGCTGATATTCTCATTCCTATTGCCCTTTTATGCCTTGAAGCAGGAGCATGATCTCTGGATCGAAAATTTCACCCCTCCACACTCAACAAATTTTATCCAACTGTTTACTAAAAAACCGGTGATCGGGCAGACGTCGCTTTTGCACGCAAGAGAATTCAGCCAAAAGTACAAGCTGCCCTTCCACGTAGTAGAAGGCATTGGCTTGAAGAAGTATCGCTATTTCAGCGTTCAAACAAAACAGCTGAAGAAAAAAATCCGCAGCGTCAACTCCCTGGCTGAGATTTACGTGATCCCCAGAGGAGTCGACAAGAAATTATTCAACTTAAAAACCAAAGAAGAGAATTTTGTACTGTTCTTAGGGAGACTGGATGTCTTCCAAAAGGGTTTAGATCTGTTGTTAAAGAGTTGGGCTCAAGCTTCAAAAGAAATGAAAGGGGTAAAGCTCGTCATCGCCGGTGCAGGCACAAGTCGGGATGAAAAAGCATTGAAGAAATTAGTACAAAAGTACGGACTCGATCGAAAAATAAAGTTCACAGGTCTAGTCGCTGGAAAGGAAAAAGAGCAGCTACTTTCCCACTGCCTCTTTGCAGTCTGTCCATCTCGATTTGAAGGGTTTGGGATCACAGCACTAGAGGTGCTGGTAGTAGGAAAGCCGCTCGTCTGTTTTGACATCGATGGATTCAAGTGGATTCCAAAGGGGATGTGCGTAAAAGTATCCCCGTTCAATACCATTGAGCTTAGCAACAAAATGACAGCACTTGCTCAAAACAAGAAATTAAGAACCAAACTGCAGTCCAAAACAAGAAAATTCGTCAGAGGACATGATTGGGACACGATCGCCAAGCAATATGAGGACATGATAGTAAAGATTAGTAAGAAATGAAGAGAAAAGAAGGAATGAGACATATGAGAATAAAACGACCGATGAATCTCTTAACGCTCATTCACGCCAGCATCAATGTGCGCTTGTTGGGTGCTATTGCTGGGAAGAAAAAGTCAGCATTTCCGCTCTCCATTGGTGCATACACGTTTAAAAAAGAATTGAAAGTGGACAACGAATCAAACTTCTTTTCTTTCGGTTTATATAAAAATTCTTCAGGAAAAAAAGCTATTGCCAAGATGTGGAGTGGGAGGATAAAAGATCTGGAGTACCACACATTACAAAACGAGTCGATGATGTACCAAGTATGTAATACAGTGATGAAAAGATTAAAAAGATCTATGCCGAAACGGTTTCAGCATATGCATATTCCAAACTTTATTACAAAGCTAGAAACAGAACAAAGCCTGCTTCTTTTAACTGAATTCGTTGAAGGTGAGAGCGCAGACACACTCGACTCCAAGCAAGGCTTAAAAGTGTATCTTAAAGCAGTGGACTTTCTTCGTTACTTAGGAGAGAAACTTTCACAGGAGGAAAGAGAACGTGTTTCGCGAAGAAATGCAATTGACCTTGCCTTACTGTACCCTTTCATATTATTTAAGGCGATCATCACACATCCACGAACAGCTAAAAGTTTGATTCGAGGAGTTCCGATATTTCTTCGGTCGTTAGCGATACTTTCGAGGAAAGATCAAACTGGTCTTGGCCACCGTGATCTTCACCTAGGAAATATCATCATATCCAAAAACCGAATTGCAATTATCGATTTACAACTGTGTGTATTTTCATATCTCCTCTACGATTACGTAGTGACAATGCGAATTCACTGGACTGAGAAGGGCTTCTGCGCATTGCTTCTCACGGAAATCAACCGCCGCTATGGCCGAGGAAAAGACCTAAACACCATGATAAAAGGCTTAATGGTGAACTCAGCAACACACAGCCTTACTGGAAATAGCGCTTCGAAAGCTACGGTGGACAGTTTTATCGATTATTTGGATTTTGCAGTAAACAAACACTTGAAGTTTCAAAGACTCACATGATAAAGAAACCAACAGTTTCCATCGGAATACCAGCCTACAACGAAGAAGCAAATATCAAAAACTTGCTTCTATCCATCCTGTCGCAAGACCAAAAAGGACATACATTAGAAGAAATTATGGTAATTTCAGATGGAAGCACCGACAAGACTGCTTCTATTGCGCGATCGGTTGATGATTCCCGTATTCGAGTAATTGAGAATCATGACCGGATTGGAAAATCTACACACCTTAACTCCATGTTTGAGATGCTTGACTCCGATATTCTCGTGCTTTTTGATGCAGACGTGGTGCTTGCCTCAGCAAATACAATACATTACTTACTCCATTCGTTCTCGAAAGAAAGTAGGATAGGCCTGGTTGGAGGCAATCCTCAACCAAGACCAGCAATAGTCTTCGTCGAGAAAGCAGTAAATACTAGCTTCCGTGCATATGACCACTTTCGGAAAGTGTGGAGGGGAGGAAACAATGCGTTTGGTTGTGATGGACGAATTCTTGCGCTGTCGAAACAATTCGCCCAATCAGTGAAAGTCCCTCACGATATGATTGCCAACGACGCGTTCTTGTACTTTTCTTGCATAACTTCGGGCTTCAAATTTAGACACGTTCGCAGGGCTAAAGTCTGGTACAGATCGCCGGCCACACTAAAAGACCAATTAAGACAAAGCAAGCGATTTGCCGCCGCCCACTTCCGTCTTGAACGACTTTTTGGTGACATCGCATCCGAAGAATATGCTGTTCCAAGGTCCTTGCGTTATAAAGAGTTTTTCTTACAGTTTATTCAAAATCCGATCCATAGCCTCGCCATTCTGGCTATAAATCGTTACTGCAAGCATGCAGCCAGAAGAGAAGAAAAGAGCATGAATGCTAAGTGGCCCATGGCACTTACGACAAAGAAAGGGATTTAGTATGAATCGAAATAAAATCACGGTACAAATAGGCATACCAGCCTACAACGAAGAAGCAAACGTTGGGAATTTACGAGATACTGCTCCGAGTATGGGCAGATTAAGAACAATAAATATTTTTGGATTTAAGATTTCCTTCACGAACATTAGGGAATTCCTCATCATTTTCAAGGCTATATTTCTGCGCAAAGAATATAGTTTCTATTCGCAGAAAGACGAACCTTTTGTTATAGATTGTGGGAGTCACATTGGTTTGAGCATTTTATTTTTCAAGAAAAAATACCCAAAGGCTCGTATGGTTGGATTTGAACCAAACCCAGTAACTTTCAAAATCTTAGAAAGAAATGTGGAGCAAAACAACCTCATTGGGGTGGAATTAAAAAATGCGGCAGTCACAGGTAAAGATGGCACGGTAAATTTAATTGCTAATACAAAAGCCAACAAGATTTGGAGGAGACGGGGATCGAACTGGTCTTGGTCTGATTTTGTGGAGGGGAGTAAACGGTACGACCCTGGTATTCACAGAAAGGTTAAAGTACCGAGCCTACGGTTGTCTTCTTTCATAAATAGAGAAGTAGATTTTTTAAAATTGGACATCGAAGGCTCTGAAGGAAAAGTGATTGAAGAAATTAAAGGTAAGCTGCATTTGATTAGGGAGATAACAATGGAATTTCACGGAAACTCAGCAAACAAATCTAATAAACTCGAAAACATACTTACGACACTTAGGGGAAACGCATTTACATATCAGATAGAACAGAACGGAAAAATGGTTGATGGGCAGAATGTTAATAGAACCAATCCTTATTGGCTAACTATACGCGCTAAGAAGAGTGAGAGTTGCTAAACAAACTATGAGAAAAAAGCTAACAGTTACTATTGGAATCCCAGCCTACAACGAAGAAGCAAATGTTAGGAATTTGCTAGTGAGTCTATTGGCACAAAAAGAAACTAACTTCAAACTCCAAGAGATAATAGTCGTATCTGACGGGAGTACTGATAAAACAGTTAAAATTACAAAATCTGTTAAGAGTCCATTAATTAAAGTGATTGAATCAAAAAAGAGACTTGGTCAGCAGGTAAGACAAAACCAGCTCATCTCGATATTTAAAGGGGACATCTTAGCAATCATTGAAGCTGATACATTACCTTATGACTTAAACACACTTAATAACTTAGTTATTCCATTCGTAAGTAATGAATCTCACACATTAGGCATGGTTGTTGGCATGGCTATTAGTCTTCCTGCTGAAACTTTAGTTGAAAAAATAAAATCCCATGGATCTGTGATTAAAAACCATTTGTTTTCAGAATGGCGGAATGGTGATAATTTCTACTTTGTAGTGGGCCATGCAATGAAAGCTCTATCTAGAAACTTTACGTCCAAGCTTATTTGGCCGGCAGATGTACCCGAAGATGCATATACCTATCTTCGCTTAAAACAACTCGGTCTCCAGATGATAAAAAAGCCAAATGCAAAGGCGTATGTAAAAAAAGCAGCGAATTTAAAAGATAGCATTAGGAGAAATAAAAAATTTGTTGGAGGTATTGAATCACTCAAAAAATATTTTCCTGAAGATGTAATTAAAAGGGAATTCTTTCCTCCTTTAAAATTAAAAACAAAACACGTACTTATAGAAATTGTTAATTCTCCACTATTAACAATTTTGTATTTGTTACAGCTTTCAGTAATTAGAATCGCAAATATTAGAGTAAAAGAATTTGACCCTCTCTATCAACCATTTGATTCAACTAAAAATCTATTTTCTTACAAGCAAGGTTTTGTTGCGATAGCTCAAAATCATCTAAAAAGTATAAAACCAACTGTTACTGTTGGAATCCCAGCCTACAACGAAGAAGCAAATATAAGGAATTTGCTAGTGAGTCTATTGGCACAAAAAGAAACTAATTTCAGACTCCAAGAGATAATAGTTGTATCTGACGGAAGTACTGATAATACCGTGAGAGAAGCAAGGAAAGTTAACGATAATCGAATTATACTGATTGAAGGACGAAAGAGGTTCGGTCAAGCCCTGCGACAAAATCAAATTTTCGATAAAGCGAGCGGCGACTTTTTAGCACTGCTCAATGCTGATGTCCTCCTGGAAGGGGATAATTTTCTCAGCAGGATGATAGAAGCATATCAAAAGGATAAAAACATTGATATTGTCGGAGCCAAAACAGTTCCTTTACCTTCCGATACGTTCATTGGAAATATTCTTGAATGGCAAAAAACATGGAAAAGACAGATCTACGAACATATTAATGGGGCAGACAATATTTATCTATGCCACGGCAGAGCCAGAGGATTTTCGCGGAAAGCCTATTCCAAAATTCGCTGGCCGCAAATCTGGTCAGAAGATGCATATTCCTATCGTATTGCCAAGAAATTAGGACTTCGATTCGTCTATTGCAAACAAGCGGTAGTGCATTATCAGCCACCGAAGAATCTAAAAGACCAGGTGCGCCAAAGTGTTCGTTTCTTGAGTGCACCAAAAGCTCTGGCACCATATTTCAGTAAAGAAGAACTAAAAACGGCATACACAATACCAAGGAAACTATTCATCACTTCTATGCTCAAAGGCTTCATCAAGAACCCCTTAAAAGCGACTGCATATCTGGCAATATACTCGTATTGCAAGATACTTGCTACGACGACAAAGCCAAAGAACGACAACCACTTGTGGGAGAGATTAGTTAGCACAAAGACATTACGAGGAAATTCATCATATCTGGGATAAACGTTCTTTGATACCTATGAAAAAAGAAACAAGAATATCCATAGTAATACCAGTCAAAGGAACCCCTCCATCTTTGTTGAGCTCCCTGAAAGGGTTTTTAAACCAGACTATGTCTCCCTACGAAATAGTTATAGTAGGCGCTAGTAAGGATTTAGCAAAAATCAAGAAATCTCTAAATAGCAAAGAAAAAGGGAGTGTAAAGTTTATTAAGTTTCTCGGAGGTAAAAATGAGGCTCGCAACAGAGGCGTCCTTGACTCAACGGGAGAATTTATTTTATACGCAGATCACGACATGATACCACAGACTGATTTAATCGAGTCGTGTATGAATCTTCTCGAAAGATTTGACGCGTTGATCATACCCGAGCGAGGGGCTGGAGGTGGAAATTTATTAAAAGAAATACACAGACTGGAAAAAGAGATGGTTATGGATGACCTCGATGCTGTAACCCCTAGGTTATTTAGGCGAGCATTGTTTGCAGGGGAAGAATTACCGTTTGATAGAAAATTTGGCGTCCTTGATGAGTGGGGCTTTAATCTTAAATTAAAAACAAAAAACCCACGCATCGGAATGGCAGATTCCTTTTTGACGATAGCAGCTGAAGATCTCACACTATGGAGAGGAATAAAGAAGCAATTTAGAAAAGGTCTGTGGGTAAGAAATCTTATTTCAGCCGACAGGCAAGAAGCATTGAGAAGAATTAATCCAGTCAAAAGAGGGATTCAATTTTATGGCAGCAGACTCAATATTCTCAAAAAAGAGCCTATCGTATTCTCAGGGCTACTTTTTCTTAAATTCATTGATTTTGTATCCTTCTTTTCTGGCTACGTAATGAGTTTCATAATGAGACCAAAAGAATATAAAGCTGATGTAATGAAAACTGATATGGGGAAGCATGAAAAAAGCTAAATATATTTTTATCAGTCTTCTGGTGTTATCAGTCTTTTTGTTGCTAGCCCTTGTTGTTAAAGGCGAAAGAGGAAAACCGATTTACCATCAATCTCGGGAGACAAGAGATAAAAAAGTCGGAGGACCGTTCGAGTCTACGGGCAGTACCTCAAGATATGCTCTTACCGAAGCAATTGTTGAGGACAATACCTTTTTCTTTAGTGGAGAGCGCGCGAGATTTTCAGCTCCAGACATGACTGAGTACAAAGGGAAGTTCTTCTCAATTTTTACACCCGGCGTCTCGTTTATTGGCATACCGTTTTACTACATGGGTAAACTATTCGGAATACCGCAGCTAACGACGTTTTTCTCTACGATCGTTTTTGCAATTCTCAACTTTTTTCTCGTTATCAAACTTGCCCGCAAGCTTGGAGCAAAAACGCATGCTGCTTATTTGGCAGGTTTAATATTCCTGTTTGCCACAAACGCTCTCGTATATGCCTTAACGTATACCCAACATCATGCAAGCGTCACTCTCATGCTCCTTGCATTCCTGAATCTTTTTGGAGAAAGGACGTTCTTGAAAAATATATGGTTAGGGATGATTTTCGGAATGGGAATATTGATTGATCTACCAAACGCACTAATGATGTTTCCTATTGTCATGTATGCCGTGCTTAAACACTTGAGTGTCAACAAAATGGCCGGAAGAGTAAAGCTTTCTCTCAAGCTCAGCATGGTTGGATTGGTTATAGGATTGATTCCCTTTGTTGCTTTATTTGGGTGGTACAACTACCAGTTGACCGGCTCTTTTACAAAAATTGGGCAGACGATTGGACGTTCTGACTATTTTGACCCACCAGAAGTTAGGGAGCAACACAGGCTAGAAAGAGAAAATCGTGACCCTTATGAACGGAAGCTTCCACTCAACACTCGAAATCAACTTTATGAATTGTACATTCTGCTTATAAGCAATGAACGCGGTTGGGTGTATTACAGCCCCATTGTAGTAATTGGGATGTTGGGTTTGCTTTTAGGATATAAAAATCAGAAAAATCAACAACTTATTATTGTCGCTGTTGCTGTTGTGCTAACCAGCATTGTTATCTATTCCTTGTTTGGAGGGTTAGGGGGTTGGGCATTTGGTCCTCGCTATCTCATTCCAGCCGCAGCCCTCTTGTGTTCTGCTCTCGGAATAGCCATACAGAAGTTCAGACAGAATATCCTATTTATTATAGTCTTCCTCATCTTGTCTATCTACAGCCTTTGGGTGAACATCGTTGGCGCGATGACAACTACACAGGTTCCGCCAAAAGTGGAAGCGATCAATATGCTCAATCCAATACCGTACACCTATGAGTACAACTTCCAATTACTGGAAGAAAATAAGATAGGCTCTCTGGTATACAACGTATATTTATCGGATACAATCTCAGCAAAAACATTTGTCTATGGGTATTTCCTCGCCGCATTAGCAGTGCTCGGAATGGCGACGACAGCGGTGGTGTTGGAAAAAACAAAACAGGAAACAATATGAATACATTAAAAACACCATCATTCACCATAACATTCTCTATCCAAAATCACTGGATAGATCAAATCAGGAATTTTCTTGAAAAGTACGCTGTCCTTTTGATAGCGATAGTACTCTCACTCGTCGCGATAGGGGTATTCACACATTTCTATGAGAGCGGGTTGGGATTGGCATACAACGATGCCCGATCTCACTTGGATATCGGAAGACGGGTTGTTGAGGGACTAAAACCGGGGTTGGCGCAGTTGGGCTCCGTGTGGCTGCCTCTGCCGCATATTCTAATGATCCCCACAGTCTGGAACGACTTCATGTGGCATTCGGGACTTTCCGGAGCCATCCAATCCATGGTCTCCTTTGTCGCAACCGGGGTGTTGATATATCAATTCTTGAAAAAACTCGGCGTCGGACTGCTGGCAAGGTTCTTCGGGGTTTTGGTTTTTGTCACCAACCTAAATATCCTCTACCTCCAGTCAACGGCGATGACGGAGCTTCTTCTTATCGCCACGATGACCGCCGGCGCCTATTATGTCTTAGTTTGGCATAAAGAGGAAAAGATCCTTCACCTTATCAAAGCCGCATTCTTCATCATGCTTGCATCCTTAGTTCGCTACGACGGATGGTTCTTGCTCTTCTTGGCTTCTGTGCTTATCGGCTTCACCGCCTTGCGCAAGCGCGGATACAAGACAACCGAAGGAATCCTCATTCTCTTCGGCACTTTAGCCGGGCTCGGCATCGCCCTCTGGTTTCTGTGGAATCTTTTGATCTTCAAAGACCCGCTGTACTTTGCCTTCGGCCCCTACTCGGCCCAAGCCCAACAGCTCCAGCTCGAGGAGGCCGGAAACCTGCCAACCAAGGGCAACCTGTTGCTCTCAACAATTATTTATCTGTACGCGCTTGTCTATAACTCCTATGCCTTCACTGCCATCCTGGGACTCGCCGGGGCGGTAGTCTTCTGGGTTGATAAGAGAATCAAGCCCGATGTTCGCATCGCCTCTCTGGCGCTCATGGCCCCCTTGTTATTCAATATCCTAGCCTTGTTTCTTGGCCACTCGGTACTCTTTATCCAAGGAATATCCGGAAACACTTGGTTTAATGTCCGCTATGGAATGCTGATGATGCCGGCAATTGCCATCTTCGCAGGCTTCCTCGTCGACCGCCTGCGGTCTTTGCGCTGGGTGCTCATCGGTTTGTTTACATTCGTCACCTTTTTTGCAGTAGCCAACGCCGATGCGGTAACCATAGACGATGCCAGGGTGGGCTCGAGCCAGAAAAACGTCAGCGAGGTGAGCGGTTGGCTCCAGGAAAACACAGCCGACAAAAAAGGCTTCATCTTGATTTCCGCCGCCTCCCATGACGCGATCATTTTCTCCTCGGGTCTGCCGATGAAGCGCTTCATCCACGAAGGAACGGGTAAATACTGGGAAAGCGCGACCACAACGCCGGACCGCTGGGCCCGCTGGATTGTGATGAGAACCCATGACGAGAATGACGAAACGTTCAAGCTGGTCAACAAGACCCCCGGCTTTTCGCGCTACGACTTAGTAGACAGCTATCCGTTCGCCGATATCTACGAGTTACGACCAGAGTATCTTAATGACCTAAACACCGAACCAGTCTTCGGGAAACAAAAATGAAGTTCTATAGTCTCTCACACCTTAGAGATGCACACCAGACCACACCTTGGGTAAAGATCGGGTCAAAGCGGACGATGATTTCAGCGGCATTCGTGGGAATCGTGCTTGTCGGATTGCTCTCGTATCCCAAGATCAGTGCAAAACAAGAGCGGGTGGCATGGTGGGAAATCCAGTCCATCGATACCATGAAGTACTCCCGGGACGTTGCTCGGGAGAAGCTGAGAGATGCTTCATTTGGTCAAACTATAAATACGCAAGTCAAAAACATCGCCAATGCAGGAGCCACACATGTCGCGATCGGCACTCCCTACGACGAAGAGTTTTTTCCCTTTCTGACCCGCTGGGTCAAAGCGGCGCGAAAATATGGATTAAACGTCTGGTTCCGGGGCAACTGGGCTGGTTGGCAAGAATGGTTTGAATATCCACGAATCAGCAGAGAACAGCACATCGAAAAAACCCGTCAGTTCATCCTGGCAAACAGGGATCTGTTTGAAGACGGGGATATCTTCACTCCTTGTCCCGAGTGTGAAAATGGCGGCCCCGGGGATCCCCGGCGAAACCGCGATGTCATAGGACACAGGAGCTTTTTGAGAGACGAATCCCAAGCAACTAAAGAGGCGTTTGAGCAGATCGGCAAAGACGTGGCAACCAATTACTACTCGATGAATGGCGACGTGGCTCGGCTGGTGATGGATAGAGAAACCACCGCCGCCTTAGGGGGAGTCGTGGTCATCGACCACTACGTACCAAGCCCTGATCAGCTCGCCGATGATGTCAAAGAAATCGCGAGCCGGAGTGGCGGCAAAGTCATCTTAGGAGAGTTCGGAGTGCCGATACCGGATATTCACGGCAATTTATCGGAGGCCGAGCAGGCCGAATGGCTAGCTGAGGCATTGGGGAAGCTTTCGCTAACACCGGAACTCGTTGGAGTGAATTATTGGGTGAATGTCGGTGGTTCAACCCAGCTTTGGGACAGCGCCGGAAAACCGCGCCTGGCCGCGGCTGAGATTGCAAAATATTTCACTCCTACAGTGCTGAAGGGCACACTGGTCAACGAAATAGGGAAACCTATAACAAACGCTATCATACTCTCCAACACAAAAGTGGTGTCCACGGATGTTCTCGGAAAGTTTGAACTCCCTGTAGTGCCAAGCTCAACGACGGCAGCCGTGCTCGCTCAAGGCTACAAAGACCAACAGGTGACTATAAGTCCTGAGGAGAAGAGCATGACCGTGGTACTTGTGAAAACACACGAGAGCCTCTGGTTCAAGATTGCTAAATTCATCTACAACCTCTACCCCCGCTTCTCTTTCACACTTTAGTCAAAATCACACCTCTAAGGTGCACACCAAACCACACCGTAGGTAAATTTCCCCAAACCTTGATGACGTTTGCAATCCTATAGTATGGATGATATAATCCCATATACTATTACTATATGACGTCCTGACCCGCAATAGACTGCGATGAAACAACCTGCATTGCTCCTAAGCACGATTCTGGCTCTAAGCTTGTTCTACAGGACGCCTGTCGTACAGGCAGTAACCCCACCGGACTTCCCGGCATGTGCAAATCCCCAAGGCACACTGAAAGTCTCCTATGAAGATGGGGTCCATGGAATAGCCGGAAACACAGCCGAGTACAAGGGAAGCGATAGTGTGTACCAGCTAAGCGACACGACCTGGCTCCAGTGTTTTTGCTCCCAAGACGGAGAAGGCATTCAGACGAATTGGTGGAAAGTAAGTTCCTTGATTGAAGAAGACATCCAAGTACTCAAAAACCAGGGGTGGTCTTTTATTCCAAGTGGTGCCCTCTGGGGACTGGATGACGAGCCCTACATGGCAAACAACAATCCCTACGCCTGCAACGGTGGTTCTTCAGATAGTGGACAGATTCTCGCAAGTGCCGCAAGCATTACAGACTCCGTGCTGGGATTGGCAAGCACCGGAAATATTTCCCTCATCTATGGCTTGGCTTCAGTAGGAGCAGGATCGCTGTTTTTGGGCATACTAGCACGCAAGAGAAGAAGAGAATAACTTCCCGATGTCCTCCCGCCTTTCAACCCTGCTGATTTCCTTTGGAATAGTGTGTTTGATAGGATCCGGCTACCTCATATGGCAGCGGAATACTCCGAGCCGGCTGAGTTTCAACATCGCAAATGCTCCAGCCGTATCGGCGCACAACCCAAGCGGGTCTGAGCCAGTCGCAGTGGTGATTGAAGAGCTTAATATCAAGCTTCCAATATATCCGGCCACACTTGAAGATGGGAAATGGGAGGCTACATCCAAAGGCGTGTCTTACCTTCGCTCTTCTCCAGTGCCGGGTGAGAGAGGAAATAGCATCCTCTATGGCCACAACTGGACAAATCTTCTCGGAAACCTCACGAAGGCCAAACCGGGCCAAGAGATTGAGGTGCTTTTCTCAGATGGGGAGCCAAGGAGATTCATGATCGAATACACACAGGTCGTCACGCCGGATCAAACTCACATTTTAGCGCCCTCTGACGACAGGAGAGTAACGCTCTATACCTGCACCGGCTTTCTGGATAGGAAAAGATTTGTGGTAACCGCCACCCTCCTCACACCTTAGAGGTGTGAGAACGTTGGGGAGGCGTGATTTCTGCGCAACCGAAGCTTCATCGCTCCCAAAGCAATCTCAAAGGCGACGCTCAAAAAACTAATGTGTGACTGGCCGTTCTCGCGCCGTTCGAAACTGATATCGACTGACCCAATGTTGTAACCGAGCGACTTAGCCGCATAGAGAAGCGGAATATCCAAACTCCAGGGGCCAACCATGGAGGGATCGACGTGTTCAATAATCTCTTTTCGAAACAGCTTCAGGCCAGACTGGATGTCACAGTCGAGGCCAAACAGGAGTCTTCCGAACACAAGTGCGTTCGCTCGCGAGGCAAATCGGCGCAGCAGAGTGCTTTTGTAGACTCGCCTGTTTGCAACCACAACGCCATGTTGTGAGGCCTGTTTGTACATCTCAGGAATAATTTCCGGAGGGTACTGGAGGTCGGCATCGATCATCACAACATGCTCTGCCGTTGCGATCTCCGCTCCTTCCAAGATGCAAAACGCTTTTCCGGGTTTCCCTATCTTATGATGTAACTTTATAGGATGGTAGTGAGCCAGTATGGAAATCACCGAGGAGGTGTCGTCCGTTGACCGGTCGTCAACGAAGATAATTGAATACGCGATGTCTGCCTTCCTCATGGAGGAAGCGATTCGATGCACCAATGCAGAGACGGTGTGCGCTTCGTTTTTTACCGGTACGATGATGTCGAGTTTGTTCATTGACGATAGAGATTAAAGTAAAAAATCTAACCCAAAAAGTTAGATTATAGGATTCTACAAGAAAGAAAGAGTTTTTGCAACCCCTGAAGCCCTAAGCCCCATTCTCAATTCTCAAATCTCAATTCTCAACTCTCAACTCAGCCCCCCTTAATCACTGCCAGAAGTTCTAATGTCCATCTGGAGTGTTAGAAATTTGAGGTCACCGACTCAGGAGAGCTAAAAGTAGAAACCCTTCCCCACAAAATCCCCTAAAGTGAAATTTTCAAGCCTCGATCATTCAATATTTCCAGCCCCAACCTCAGCTATCAGTGCTGCTGCTGCTGACTCCACAACCTCTGGTGGCCACACTTTCTCCCACTGAGCTTTACCTGCTGCTAGCTGCTCTTTGTTTAAATTTTTAAAAGCAACTGGGTCTTTTGCCATGTAGGGAAATTATACAGAAAGTGGAGATGTTTAGCTTCTGGTTTTACTCCTGCCCGCGCAAGAATTCAACGATTAAACGAGCCATTTTATCGGGCTCTGCGAGTCCTACAGAATGATCAGCACCTAGGATTAATACATATTGACTCCCCGGTATCAGTTCAGACAGCGGTCTTACCATGTCCGGAGTCACTACTTCGTCGTTCTCTGCAGCAATTACCAAAGTTGGTGCTCTTACTCTTTTAGCCTTATCGGAGAAATCATGACCAGATAAATCTGCAGCCAAATCAATGACTGCTTTAACATTAAATTTGCTACTCTCTTCTATCAGCTCTTTAGTAAAACGCCCACCTGTATGGAACAACCCTGGATACCCTCCCGAGTATATGTCATTAATCACTGTCTCTACTATCCGGCCTATTACTAATCTGTTATTTAAAAGACGTGTCAGTGGCCGATACCTCTTCAGTAAAACAAAAAGCGAAAAATATCTGATGCCTTTCTCGCTGGCTTGTTGGTAATACTCTATGCCATTGTAGGGAGAAGAAAACACAATTAATTTATCAAGAGCATTCTGAAATTCATTATCATACACAATTCCGAGCACTCCTCCGGTTGAATAACCAAGTAAATTAACCTTTTCAGAGCCGACTATGCGCTCGTGAAATTGACCCAGAAATTTAGCATAATAGGAAAAACTGTGATTAGTTCCATAGTCTGTTTCCGAACCTCCAAAACCCGGAAGATTCAACGCATAACATTTAACATCTTCCCCTAACTCTTGCATCAAAGGCTTTAGAGAATGGGCCGAAACCGGCCATCCAGGAATCATGACTAATGGATTATGTGTTGAATGGATTCCTTGGCTCTCTAAATATCTCACCTCTTTATCATTTATAATGACAGTCTTTGTTTCCAAGTTAAATGAGGGTCTTTCATCAAATTCTATCATTATGAGTAAGACAAATAATGGCCTCTCATATCCTTGGGGAGTAGATTAGCAAGCTTGATCATCGCCGTATCTTCTAACCTTTGGTTGTCTAGGGCGACTAATTCTTTAATATCAAAAGGCTCCCCTACATTAAAACGTAAATTACCCATCCATAGGTCTTTATTAAACCCACCAATTATCCCTCCAATAACTAAAAATGGCCAAAACAAAAGATCTACATAAGAATCAAGTACTGTCCAATGATCAAGAGTATCTGTGAAAGTTTGTCTGGGGATGCTTTCAACACCAATTAAGAATAAAGTATTCAAGACCAAAAAACCTAAAATTAAGTAAATCACAAAAGCCAGTACAAGCTTTTCATACCATTTTCTATCACGAAAAAATCTTCTCGTTATTAACCAAACTACGCAATATACCGGCAATACGTAAATTAAAAATATAAAAACAACAATCATTATTTAAAGAGTAGTACAAGCCATAAACCCTTGCAAAAATATTATTTTGGTCTATCTGGCTACTCGACAGCTATGATCGTCAGCATTCTATCGGGATGGTGCGCGGGTCACCCGGTAGATTACTCCGGCTTTGTCGTCTGAAAGATAAGGTGCATCATCAAAATCAAACAAATCCCAAGTTGAATTTTTGAAGAAGCAAGCCAACCGCAATTACTAGTATCTAAATCGGAGCAAACCCCACTTCGCTAAAGCTACGAGGGGCAGGTTTCAAATCTCAATTCTCAATTCTCATATCTCAATTCTCAATTCCCTTTAATCACCGCCAAAGGAACGAGCTTGGCTACCCGTTTGGCAATCCCAATCTCCTCAAGCGTGGCGATAACCTCATTGATATCCTTGTAGGCTAGCGGAGCCTCATCGGCAATCGCGCGATACGGCATGTTAAACACCACGCCTTTCATCTGCCGCTCAAAATCCTCTTTGCTGAATGTCCGCTTGGCCTCTCTCCGGCTCATCGCTCGTCCAGCCCCGTGATTCACACTAAAGTAGGTCTCTTCGGCTTTCTCCGTGCCGACTACCACAAACGAGGGTGTCCCCATGCTCCCCGGGACGAATGCCGGATGCCCTACCTTCCGATAGGCTGGAGGATTGTCCGGATGCTCCGGCGGCAACGCCCGGGTCGCGCCCTTGCGATGGACCAATACCCGCGATCCTCGATGGGTTTCCCATTTGGCGCTGTTGTGGGCAACGTCATAGACAACTTCCACTTGGGCTTTTGCACCGCGTTTTTTCATGTATTCGCCAAAAGCCCTGCGGAATTGGTGGGTCATCATCTGCCGGTTGGCAAAGGCAAAATTAATCGCCCCATACATCGCCGCCAGATAATCCTTTCCGACTTGAGAATCGACGAGGGCGGAAGCAAGATTCCGCACCGGGACCAACTCCGGCTGACGTTGTTGATTGGCGCGCTGAAACGTGCCGGTATAATCGAGACAAGTTTGATGTCCCAGAGCCCGGCTTCCCGAGTGAATCATGAAGCAGACAAGATCCTTATGAAGTCCCAAGATCTTGGCGATCGGCTCATCATAGATCTCCGTGATCCGCTGCAACTCCAGAAAGTGATTGCCACTCCCGAGCGATCCAACCTGCCTACGAGCGCGCTTTCGCGACCTGTCGGAGAGCTTATCCGGATCGGCTCCCGCAATCCGTCCCTGTTCTTCGCAGTGGACAAGATCGTCTTTGCTGCCATACCCCTGTTCAACGAGATGCTGCGCTCCATCAACAATCACCCGCTCCAAGACAAGCTCGGGATGTTCCCTCTTGTATTCACCGCCAAGGCCAACCGGGATTGTCTCTTCAACAAGACGAACAATCTCCTTGAGACCCCGCTCATCAAACAACCGCTCATCGTACTCGACCCCTGTCCGCAAAAGTCGGACACCGCAGTTGATGTCCATCCCCACACAGCCAGCAGAAACAATCTTCTCGCTGGCCATGACTCCACCAACCGGGATCCCGTACCCTTCATGCATGTCCGGCATGCCCAGTACCGGAGACAAGAGATGGGGAAGTTCCGCGGTTTGCCGTAGCTGCTCAAGCGACCGATCGCGAGTAACCTGCGGGAGGAGCTTCGTATTTGCAAAGAAGAGGGCATCCACACGCATCTGCGGTGTTCGCTTAATCCGGTACGTGTTCACATCGATCCGTTCAAATGCAACCTCTGCCATATACGATTATTATACCAGGTATAAAACGCTTAAAGAGGCTCAAAGAGCGCTGTTTGCCTTAGATGAGGGATAGCGTTATGATAAAGAAAAGATGAACGGAGTTTGGATAAAACGTATCGTTGTAATCCTATTCGTCCTTGGGCTTCTCGCGACCACGGCAGTGAGTGCATTTGTAGCCGGACTAGCATCCGGCATTTTTTCCAAAGCCGAAAAAGTCACACTTTCTGAAGAAGTTATTGCGGGAGAAGAAGAGCAAGACAAAATCGGCATCCTTCGCCTTGAGGGCCTGATTGTCTCAAGCGGCCCAGGGACTCCAATCCCCACTGGTCAAGGACTCATCACCGCCAATCAGGTGAAGCGGTGGATGCGAGAAATTGCCAGAGATGGAAACCTGAAGGCGTTGGTGATTGAGATCAACTCTCCCGGCGGCTCCCCCGTCGCCTCAGATGAAATCTACAAAGCCATCACAACGCTTCGTAGAACAGGCAGGAGCGTCGTGGTGGTCATGGAAGATATGGGGACATCCGGCGCCTACTTCATCGCCAGTGCTGCCGACACCATCATCGCCAATCCTGCAACACTCACCGGGTCCATTGGTGTTCTTGCTGAGATCACCAACGCCCAGGAGCTTCTGGCAAAACTTGGAATCGACATTGAGATATACAAATCGGGAAAGTACAAAGACTTATCCTCGTTTGCTCGCGGAAGAACCGAGGAGGAGAAAGCAATCATTCAGGAGTATGTGGATACGGCCTTCGATCTCTTCATCACCAGGGTTGCAGAAGGCAGAGGGATGGAAAAAGAGCGGGTGAGAGCCTTGGCTGAGGGGCAGATTTATTCTGGAAAAAAGGCGAAAGAGTTGGGATTGATTGACAAATTAGGTTCGGTAGAGGATGGGGTAGCGGAGGCAAAATCCCTGCAGGGATTAACCGATGTCAAGATTGTTCGTTACCGCACGGAGTCTCCGCTTGATGTGTTGTTGGGAAGAGTTGCAGTGATGCTCGATCCCCTCTCACCACTGATGAGGTACTTGAGCGCTCCGGGTATCCGGGTCTCATACTTGCCTTCCTTTTAGAACCAGCGATTGCTCGAGGATGTCGAAGATTCCAGCTATTTCCGTAGCCCAGATGCGCGAGCTTGACCGCTTGATGGTCGAGGAGTTCGGCATCAGCGTTCCCCAAATGATGGAAACCGCCGGCCGCAGCACCGCCGAGCTTGCGCGCCGACTCCTCGGGGGAGACGTCTTAGGAAAAAGGGTAATCGCTGTCGCCGGTGTGGGCAACAATGGTGGTGACGCACTGGTCACGGCTCGCTACCTTACGAATTGGGGCGCCCAAACCCGTCTGGTTCTCACCAATGAAGAAAAACTGCATGAGCTTCCTCGCAAGCAATTGGAAACCCTCAAAACGATGGGAGGAAGAATTATACCTGGTGAGTCTCAGGTGGGAAAAGAATTATTGAGTTGCGATCTCATCATCGACGGGATCATCGGATATAACCTGGAAGGTGATCCGAAAGGTGAGGCAGCAACGCTCATTGAGGCAATAGGAAGAAGCCCAAGGCCAGTTCTTGCAATCGACGTTCCTTCAGGGCTCGATGCCCAAAGCGGTCGAGTCGGAAATCCATGCGTCAAGGCCCAAGCCACCCTCGCCTTAACCCTTCCCAAAGAAGGATCAGTCCAATCCAGCACCAAAGGAGTTGTCGGCACGCTTTTCGTCGCCGACATGTCCGTTCCCCAAGCGCTCTATGAGCGATTACACATCAAAGTCCCACCGATCTTCTCCCACTCTTCAATAATTGAATACTCTGGTTGACCGACAAAGGTGCCTCCTGCTAGACTCAGACTGATGAACCTGCGCCCGAGACTGCTCATTCTCATCTTCGCTCTCCTCGTCCTTCATCCTTGGATTCTTGCCCATGCTCAAGAAGAGAATTCACAAATCCCGCAGACCGTAGAACGAGCCAGGCAGGACTACCTGTTCCAGTACGCAAACTACACCGAAGCCCACAAAGAATATCAAACCGCGAAAGAGGCCTATCAAAAGTTCGGGACCATCGTTTCCCAACAAGAGGCCATTGCCAAGACAAAGCCGGTGCTTATCTTGCGCGCCGAGATTTTAAGAACCCACCTGCAGCTTCTCAAGGTCAAATTGGCGTCGCAACCAGATTTAGAACCGGCACTCAAGGATGCGCAATTTGGCAAAATCGAAGCCACACAAGCGTTTATTTCTACCCACAAAGACAACCTTCAGAAAACAAAGAGTATTTCTGAAGTGAATGCCGAATCGCAACGGCTGGAAAGAGAAGCGGATGCGATCCAAGATTTGGCATACGAATCACTCTCCTTTCTTCTTGTCGGAGAAGCCCAGGAATTGGAGATTCGGACACGGACCATGCTTGAGAATACGGTGAAAGATGTACCAGAAGAGGATCAGGCGATCAAGCAAGGGGCAAGTGATGTGCGGCGCAAACTCACGAGCGTCAGGGTAGCGCTCGACGGGTCGACCGACACGATACTCAATTTCAGGGTAAGCCAAAGCACCAGAATGTTGAAAGCCTACGAACAAGTACAAAAAGAAATGATTGGTGTGAAAAGCTCGCTCCAAGAAGCGGCTCAGCTCGTGAGTGAGATTGTACGGAGTATCAGCAATGGATAACCAGGTAAATCAGCCACTACCTCAGGACAAATCAGCAACGCCACGAGAAGAAGGCACAGGCACTGAAACCGGAGAGGAAACGCCAAAAAGTTTTGCAGGGAAAGTGAAAAAATTCATGAAAGAATCAAAGAAGGCGAAGTTAACCGTGCTGCTGCTGGGATTCACCGTGGTGGCTTTTCTTATAGTCCTGCTCTTAGCAGCAACGCGTAGACCACCATCAGAAGGAGGACCGCTCATTGAACCAACTCCCCAACCCACGTCTTTAACACCAACACCAGAGCCCGCACAAAGACAAGAGGAGATCGACGAGCTCCGGGGCGACATCGATGCCTTCGATCCGAGTCAAAAAGACTTCCAACCTCCCGTTGTTGATCTTGAGATCGGTCTGTGACAGGAACGAACACAAGAGCAATTTACTGATCCTTGATTTTCACTTCAAAAGGTTTTTCACCGTAAAATCCGATAAACGGTGGGCACTCTTTCGCCTTTTCAGAGGTCAACTGAAACGTCTGAAGCTCAGAGCGTCTTCGAACCTGGTAACCCATCTCAACACAATCCTCATGAGGAGTGAGATTCACTAAGGCTGTGAAGAAGGCATGGGTAGAGGACACCGTAGTCAGGACAATAACCGAAAAAACCGCAACCACGGCCAACGCTGAGCGGGTCTTGACATACAACGCATGAAACAAAGAACCGAGAGCCAAGCCGACAAACGGCAAAAGATGGTAAAGCATGTAATCGTGATACCAAGTGACATTTCTGAAGACGAAGATATGGGAAATTCCGATACCCAACGCCGCTGCAAGAAAGAAGAACGCTTGCCTTTTCCGTTTCCGCAATGCAACAACGAATCCTATTGCCGAAGCAATGATGATTGGCAATCCTAAAAAGGCTCGTGTTCGCGACAGCAAAAGTCGAAGCCAAGCTATGGGAGTGTATGGTTGGCTGGTCACACCGAGCCGATATCTTCCTACAGCCACGACGCTCTCCAAAGATCCGTAGGCAATGAGCTGATGGGTAAGAATGATCGCCAGAGCCACAGCAATGCTCACAAGCAGGGTAAAAAGAACCCTTTTTCTCTTTTGCGTGGCAAGTTCATAGACAATCAGCCAAACGGGCAGCCAGAAGCCTGGCCAATCAATAACGGACGCCAAAATGCAAGAAACGGCAATCAAAACAAGCCGAGGCGAGCGCTGCGACTTCCAAAAGATGTAGAGTCCAAAAACGACAACCGGAAACAGGATTGGTTCAAAAACCGGAAGCGATCCGTAATAGAGAAAAAGTGGCGAGAAGAGAATCAAGACAGCGGCAAGCCACGACAAAGGCGTTTGAAATATCGATGAAATGAGCCGCCCCAAAACAACAACAGCGACAATCGAGGCGACAATTGAAATCAACCTGGAAACGTATTCATATGGGCCAAAGAGTGCAAAGAATAAAGAAAGAAGCAGTGGAAAGGTCGCGGGGTGATTGGTATGAAAACTCCATTGAGAAGGAGTTGTGGGAGAGAGATTCGTCACTTGTGCTCCGCGTGTCTGAAGGATCCCATAGCGAAGATAATTCTTTGCAATCATGCCATAGAAAACTCCATTGAATTCGTGATGTCCCCAGAACGGTTGTGTGAGTTTGTAAGATAAAAGGGCAAAGACGAGAAGAGAGAGGAATAAAATATGGAGTTTGTTCACAGCTAGAATATAATCGATTTGTACAAAATTCGCCAATACCTTTCTGATGCTTGACCTTCGGGTGTACGCTATTGAATTGAGTTCCACGAATATGGTAAGGTGGAGATGAAAAATCAATAAAAAATCGAGAGCTGCGGAGAAAGAGCTGGCTTTGCGATCCGCACAGCAACCCCGATTGAATCGGGGCGCTCCATCCAGCCTCGTGAGGGAAAGATTTGTCCCGAGCCTGCTTGACGCTCCTCCGGGAGTGTTTTTTTCTTGCCGTCCCCCACAAGCTCTCAATACGTGTGAGGAGGCAGCATGTACCGCCAATTCACTTCCGAATCGGTCGCCGCAGGACACCCTGACAAAATCTGCGACCAGATATCTGATGCGATCGTTGATGAAGCATTGAGCTGCGATCCCAAAAGCCGCGTGGCTGTAGAAACGCTGGTCACCAAGAACCGAGTGGTGCTCGCTGGTGAGGTCACCTGTTCCAAGAACCTGGATTATGAATCAATCGCCCGAAACGTGATTAAACAGTTAGGGTACGTCAAAGATGAATACGAATTTTCCCACCGTTCTCATGTCGACGTCTATATCCACGAGCAATCCCCCGACATTACCCAGGGAGTCGAGAGCGGAGGCGCTGGTGATCAAGGAATGATGTTCGGATATGCAACCCGGGAAACACGAGAGTTGATGCCCTTGCCAATTGCTGTAGCACACAGCTTGGTGAAAGCGCTCGACGCGGCAAGAATAGCAAAAGCCATTCCGTACCTGAGGCCGGACGGAAAAGCAGAAGTCGTGGTGGATTATGACAATGGTAAGCCAGTCGGCATTGCGACGGTGATCATCGCCGTCCCTCACGATCCAAAAGTCAAAAACAATCAGTTGGTATCAGACGTAGAAAAACTTGTCGTTTACCCCGTGATAAAAAAGTACTCCTATACCCTAAAGGTCGCTCGCCGCTATACGCTCATTGTCAACGGTACCGGCCGCTGGGAAATTGGTGGTCCAGCTTCTGACACGGGGCTCACAGGTCGCAAAATCATCGTTGACACCTATGGCGGTATGGGACGCCACGGTGGCGGATGTTTCAGCGGCAAAGATCCGACAAAGGTTGACCGTTCGGGCGCGTACGCCACGCGATTCTTAGCCAAAAATATCGTGGCCGCCGGCCTTGCGGATCGCTGTGAAGTGAAAGTCGCCTATGTGATCGGTCGCGCTAAACCGGTTTCAATGGCAATACAAACGTTTGGCACAGAGGAAAAGCGACCCGCGATCATCCATGATTTTGCAAAAAAGACCCTCGATCTTGCTGTTCCAAATATTTTAGAAAAACTCAGTCTCCGCCGGCCCATATACCGACAGACAGCGGTATACGGCCACTTTGGCAACGAAGCCTATCCATGGGAGAAAATTGTCCCTTGATTTTCGGGTTTAGTTCGTAGTAAGCTTTGATTGTGGAAAACAAGGAAAGACCTCTAGCGGATCGGATCCGCCCAAATACCCTCAAAACCTTCATCGGACAAAGTCATCTTGTTGGAAAAGGCAAGCCGATGCGACTGGTAGTTGAGAAGGGGAGAGTCCACTCCATGATTTTTTGGGGACCACCCGGATGCGGCAAAACCACGCTCGGCAACATTCTTGCCAACGCAGTAGAGGCGCAATTTTTTCACATCTCGGCAGTTTCCGCAGGGAAGGATGACGTCAGAAAAATTATCAAGCAAGCAAAAAGCCCATTATTACAAGGCAGAACGATCTTATTTTTAGATGAGATCCATCGCTTCAACAAAGCCCAACAAGATTTTCTGCTGCCTTCTGTCGAAGATGGCACGATCATCCTCATCGGCGCCACGACAGAGAATCCGAGCTTCGAAGTCATTGGTCCGCTGCTGTCTCGATGCCAAGTCTTTATTCTAGAAGAGCTCTCCGAAAAGGAGCTGGAAAAGATTATCAGTCGTGGAGCAAAAGAGCTCAAGATATCGTTATCTCCATCTGCAAAGAACTTCATCATCTCGTTTGCAAACGGAGACGCCCGCCAAGCCTTGAATCTTTTAGAAGCCACAGTAAAGCTTTACAAAAAAGTTACTCTCAAGAACCTCGAATCGGCTCTTCAGAGCAAATTCCTCCGCTACGACAAGAAAGGGGAGGAGCACTACAATACCATTAGTGCATTCATAAAAAGCATGCGTGCATCAAATGTGGATGCAACACTGTATTACTTGGCGCGAATGGTAGACGCCGGTGAAGATCCATTGTTTATTGCAAGAAGAATGGTCATCTTTGCCTCCGAAGACATCGGCATGGCTCAACCAACCGCACTGGTCGTTGCCAATGAAGTCTTCCGCGCCTGCGAGATGATCGGCTACCCGGAATGTGCCATTAACCTAGCTCACGGAGTTGTATATTTAGCTTCTGCAAAGAAGGACAGAAGTGCATATGATGCTTACTTCAGGGCTGTAAAAGATGTGAAGCAGTATGGTAATCTCCCGATTCCCCTGAACCTACGAAACCCAGTAACCAAACTCATGAAAGACGTTGGCTACGGCAAAGGTTATGACAAATACACAAAAGATGACCTGCTACCAGAAAAATTAAAAGGTAAAAAATACTATAGAAAAAAATAACCCAACTTTATATAGCATATATGACAATAGGGGGAGAGGAAAGAAGAACAGGTTTTGATCAAACCACTTTCTCAGGTTACGTCGAAAGCTTACCCCACGATATAAGAGTTAAGTCAGTTAAAGAGTTTAAGAAGGAAGAGCTCGCTGGTTCACCCATCGGAACCGTAGCGTATAGAGTTAACCTGCGTCAGGAGGGATTTTTCTTTCATATCGCTTTTATCCCAGAAGTTGAAAGTAAAATCAGCATTCAGGTACCGCTTCGTAAATTTGACTCACAATCTAACCTGCCAGGTGATGATAAAATTAGCGTACTGAACAATTGGTGGAAGGATCTTGCACCTGACTCACCGTTTGAATTCGGTTTAAGGCCAGATGGGGTTTTCATCTTTTC
>JADFLW010000008.1 GCA_022564195.1 Patescibacteria group bacterium | reverse complement strand
CTCCTCCTCCACCCCCTCCTCCACCTCCGGCGGCGGCCTCTTCACCCCCACCCCCAGAAGAAACTCCAGAAGTCACACTTCCTAAGAAGGCAGGAAAGATTAAAAAAGTTGGTCTCTTTGCGGCAATTACCCTCATTGCTGTAGCAATCGGATTTATCCTTGTTCGGGTGGTCATTCCAAGAATACGCTCGGTGAGACTGCCGGGCTTGCCTGGACAAGAAGTGACGCTAAGCTACTGGGGGCTCTGGGAACCGAAAGAAGTGATGCAGCAGGTAATCGACGAGTTTCAAAAGGAGAATCCAAACATCAAAGTAGAATACGCTCAGCAGAGCCACAAGGATTATCGCGAGCGGCTCCAGTCCGCACTAGCCAGAGGAGAAGGGCCGGACATCTTTCGCTTCCATAATACCTGGGTACCGATGCTCAAGGACGAACTCGATACCGTTCCCCCAGAAGTCTACAGCGCAAGCAGTTTCCAAGAAACGTTCTATCCTGTTGCTGCAAGAGACTTACGTCGTGGAGCCGGATTTGTCGGGGTTCCCCTTGAAATCGACGGATTGGCCCTGTTTTACAATAAGGATATCTTCAAAGCCGCCGGCAAATCACCGCCGACAACCTGGGAAGACCTGAGAAAAACCGCCTTTGATCTGACAATAAGGGATCAATCCGGACGCATTCAAAGAGCCGGTGTCGCGTTGGGAACAACCGGCAACATTGATCATTGGCCTGATATTTTAGGGCTCATGATGCTCCAAAACGGTGCAAACCTTGCCGATCCAACCGACAAACTCGCCGCCGACGCGCTGCTGTTCTACACCATATTTACCAGATCAGATAAGGTTTGGGATACAACACTCCCAGGCTCAACGCAGGCATTCGCAGCAGGGGAGTTGGCAATGTACTTCGGTCCATCCTGGAGAGTGCTGGATATCAGAGCCTTGAATCCCGATTTAGACTTTGCAGTAATCCCTGTTCCACAACTTCCGAAATCCAACATCACCTGGGCGTCCTACTGGGTTGAAGGGGTTTCAGCAAAAAGCGAACGCCAAAAGGATGCCTGGAAGTTTATACAATTCCTCTCACAGACAGCAACACTTGAGAAGTTATACACGGCTGCTGTAGCCAGCGGAAGACAAATTGGCGAACCCTATTCACGCAAAAACATGGCAGAATTACTCAAGGAGGATCCATTCGTCGGAGCCTACATCACCCAAGCCCAAAACGCACAATCCTGGTACCTTTCCTCAAGAACCCACGATAATGGAATAAACGACAGGATGATCAAGTATTTCGAAGATGCGGTCAACGCTGTCAACACAAGAACCGATCCTCAAGATGCGCTCGAGACAACTGCTCAAGGGATCTCCCAGCTGCTCTCCCAATACGGTATCAAGTGAATTCACATCATTACACCACTGAACCCTGCTCCATTGTTAGAAAAACTAAAAAAGCAACGCTTCCTAGAACAATGAAGCCATGAAGCCATGAAACAATGCAATCCGCTTGTCTTGAGAGTGTTATGATAAACACCAGGGCTATGACCAGTAAACCGAGTCTTAAAGACGCTATCCTTCGAACGCTCTGTTACGCAGATATTTTTGACTTCCCGCTGACGAGCGAAGAAATCCACCGCTTCCTCATTTGTGATCAGAATCAAAACATCTCCAAGGTGGCCGAATGCCTGCCCGCCGAGATGGTGGGGACCCCTCGGACGGTGGAAAAAGCGATGAGAGGGGCGGAACAAATGAGCTCGATCAATGGATACTATTTCCTCAAAGGCCGACGAAGAACAGTTCTTCTGAGAAGGAAACGAGAAAAACACGCCAGGAAAAAAGCGGCAATCGCCAAAGGGGTGGGCAAATGGCTCATGCGCATTCCCACGATAAAAATGGTAGCGCTCACCGGGGCCCTTGCCATGCAAAACTCAGAAGAGAATGACGATATCGATCTCATGATTATTACCAGCAGGAACCGCCTCTGGCTCACCCGTCTCTTCGTCGTCCCCCTCGTTTCTCTTGTAGCAGAGCGTCGTAAACCATTACAGAAATATGACAGTGTAGCAATGCCTGCCCGCCGAATCCCGACGTCACGTCGGGAGAATGGAGGGAAGCAATGGAACAATGCAATATGCTTAAACCTTTTTCTCAATGAAACCGCGCTCTCCCTCCACCCATCGCAACGCAATCTGTATACAGCACACGAGGTTGCTCAAGTGAAGCCAATATGGACGAGGGACAGAACGCACGAGAGATTCCTCACGCAAAACACCTGGATACTGGAGCACCTGCCGAACGCCCTCCCAAAATCAACACAGCAGCAACCGAATAGGCGGAGGAAAAACACGAAAGGAATCAGACAGGAGGTGGAGAACAGACCCGCGCGGCCAGGGGATATCCTAGAGACGGTTGCCTACCGTCTGCAAAAACGATACATGAGAGCAAAGAAGACTCGTGAGATCGTCCGTCCCAACGCCGCCTTTTTCCATCCTCGCGACACCGCGAAACTCGTGCTCGAAAAGTACCAACGCCGATTGAAGCGCTACGGATGCATGCCCGAAACTGCAACATGAGGGTGTAAACAAGCCCAATGAGAAAGGGTAAAATAATGAAGGTATGGGTAAAATTGTCAGGCTGGATGAGCTCATTACGCTTCGCGCCTCGCTCCTGAGCGCCAAAACCATCGTTCTTGCCACCGGCGTGTACGACATTCTCCATATCGAGCACCTGCGGTTCTTAAAAAAAGCCAAAGCCGAAGGCGATATCCTCATTGTCGGTATCGAATCAGACGAAAGGGTACGGAAACTGAAAGGCAAGGGGCGACCGATCAACCCTCAGAACCAGCGAGCCGAAATCGCCGCCGCGCTAGAGCTCGTGGACTATGCCTTCATCTTGCCCAACAATCTAGGAACCAAAAAGGGGAGAGAAGCGCTCATCAAAGCCATAAGACCAGAGAGGTATGCGATAAGCGCCAACACCCCATTTCAAGAAGAAAAGAAAAGAGTCATGGAAAAATTCGGTGGCAAGCTCAAGGTTGTCCTTCCCCATAATCCAGAAGTGTCAACCAGCAAAATCATCAAAGCCCAATCCCGCAGCCGTAGGCGAGGGAAATTGAGCAATATATAATAGAATCCATGGGTCTATTCACTCGCTTCATCTACCAACCGTTTCTAAACCTTCTGGTGGCAGTCTACACGGGGCTTGATTTCGTAACCGGCGGCAATGCAGACATGGGAATCGCGGTGATAATCTTCACCATTATATTAAGAATCTTCTTGCTTCCCTTGTCCATAGCTTCCAGCCGCTCAGAAGCCGAACGTCGTGAGATCGAAGAGAAAGTCAAGGAAATAAACAGAGCGTATAAAGACGACCCAGTACGGAAGAAAACGGAAATCAAGAATCTCTTGAAAGGAAATCGTCGGATTCTCATCTCTGAAGGCATAAACCTCTCGGTCCAAGTCGCCATTGCACTGATGCTCTACAGGCTCTTTTCCAGGGGACTGCTTGGAGCAGATTTAGGATTGATTTATGGCTTCATGCCCACCGTCACGGAACCATTCAATCTGGTATTCGCAGGGAAATACGACTTGACTCGTCCCAACCTCTTTTTGAACCTCATCCAATCCCTCGTCATCTTCACCGTCGAGTCGCTCTCCATGTTCACCTCCCCGTTCCCTGTCACTAGGCGAGAAATTATAAGGCTGCAGGTCTTCCTGCCTGTGGTCTCTTTCATCATCTTCGCCTACCTTCCTGCCGGGAAAAAGCTGTTTATCATCACCACCCTCTGCTTCTCCATAGTGTTAATACTCGTGCGTCGGGGCATGCGCATCTATCGCAAATTCAGCGGAAAACTCGCGATAGCCATGCCTGCCGGTCATACGTCGCCAGAGGCTATGCCGACGGAGCGCAGGCAGGCCAGTGCCCCCGCTCAAGGGGAGAGCGGGGACGATGGAAAAAAAGAAAAAAGAGAGTAAAATAGGAACATATGGAATTTGATCGCTTAGTCGTATCATTTTTGGTCGATGAAGTCGTCGGCGGCTTCTTCATCTCTGTCCCGCCCGGGCACATCGCCTGCATCTACGATCGAGGTAGGGGGGTGCTGAAGAAGGTGTGGGGACCGGGGTTGCATCTGAAGATCCCGTTTTGGCAGATTGCCAAGCTGTTTAACGCCCAAATTCTGGAATATACCATCAGAGAAGGTTTTAATCTCAAGAAAAAGGAAGCTATGGGGGATGTGCCGATTCGTACAACGACGAAAGATGGGCACTACGTCCAAGTCGAAGGGTCGATCTTGTTCAAAATCGACAAGAAGAACGCTCCTGAGCTTTGGGAAAATGTCGGAGATAATTTCATCTCCAAGGTGGTCCGCCCGATCAGCCGCTCGCGCATCGCCGCAGTCTTTGCCGGTCTCACACTTGAGCAGATCAAGTCCTCGAGAACCCAAATAGAGGATCTCTTGACTCGGGAATTAAACAAGCAATTTGACGAGAAGGGTTTAATCTGCGAAGGAACACCGCTCTCCGAAGTAAAGATTCTGGAAGCAGAGAAGAAAACCCCCGATGCAGAGGTCACCTTCGTGGAACAAGGAAGCTGAGATTGGCAAAGAAAAATACTTCACTCTCCCTTTCCTTAAACCCCATCACAAGCGGAGCAGAGAACAGCCAACACCAAAAAATCAGTGTTCGGGACAGCGTGACGAACACCCGAAAAGAACCCCTGGCTTTTCCAGAGGAAACATCTAATATATTAGAGAAAAAGCGGGCGGGGGAGTCGTTTTTAAGTAAGTTTCAACAAACGCAAAAAATGTAAAACCCGCGGACAAAGACCTTAAGATAAAACGCCAAAAACCGCCCTCCAAGACTATTGTGAACCTCTCATGAGAAAAACGAAAAAAGCCTGTCTTGGACTTCAAAATAGGGCAAATAAAACCCGTACAGGATCGCCTCTCGCCCCATCCCACACCTCTGGTATCACTCCCCCCTCCTGGTGAATTTCCAGAGATAAAACCAGAAAACTGAGCCCCTACATGTGCGTTAGCAAGATAGGAAGATCCTTCTTCTCAGAAGACCGGCCGGGTAGTCGAGAAGAAGAAACCTCAAGAAATGGTCGCTGAAGAAACCGAAATAAAACCGTAGATGACTCAGGTTAATCTAAAACCACCTCCAAGCGATCGTTAACCCGCCGTGTTTTCGTTCCTAGCCCGCGACACAACCGCCCCATTCGCGACATGATCCGATCCCGTTCCCGACCACGGGCAAGATTCACCTGCATCTCCGAAATAACAGTAGGAGCCATGGAAAGTGAACGAAGCTTGGAGTGCTGGAATTCCAGAAGAAACAAAAACGAACAGTCATTGCGCATCACCGGATCCACCGCATAATCATCCACAAAATCCCCGAGATCATAAAGGATTGGCCTATCCCGATAAATCTCAACACCCTGAAACGCATGGTTACTTGAACCCATGTACACGCTAGCGCCAGCATCGATAATTGCATGGGCAAAGGAAACGTACGTTTTTCCTGGCGCTTCCCGCATGTGGGGGCCAACATGCGCAGAAACCACCACAATATCCGCGCGCTTCTGCGCCTTCCTGATCGCTCGCACAAGCCGCTCAAACCGCGAACCAGAAGTTGCCATTGGAACGTAGAAAATGCCGCCCTTGGCCACACGCCTCTTTCGAGCATCCAACGCTTCCCATCTTGGTTCATTATCGGTAAGCGCCAAAAGCGCAACCGTAAGTTCCTGGGATTCAACAACCGCCGGTTGAATGGCCGAAGATAGTGATGCACCTGCCCCGGCATGGGCAATGCCAGCCGTATCAAGGAAACTAATCATTTCAAGAAGCGCCTCCTCGTGGTAATCCAGCACGTGGTTGTTTGCCAGAGAAACAGCATCGATTGAGGCCACCTTCAAGGCATCGAGCGCCCAGGGGAGAGCCCTGAAGTGAAAAACCTTCGGAAACCATTGTTTTCCGGTTTCGCGTCGGGCAATCACGCACTCAAGGTTGATGAAACGAACATCCGCTTGCTGCCAAATCGTAAGCGTATTTCCCCAAACAGAAGAAGGATCCCCTATTCTCCGGACGGTCTGGTCGACCATCCGGCCCAACATCACATCCCCTACCAACGCCAACCGAGTGCCTCTCTCCATCACCAACTATTGTACATGAGAGAAAAAGAGAAAAACGCTATTTGAAAAGAAGATATTGACAAACAAGGAACCGACGTATAGAATGGCACTCGTTATCAAGAACTGATAACACTTTTTGTTTTAAAGAAAAGACCACAACCAAGAGGAAACAACATGGCAAAGAAAAAATCTTCTTCAAGACTCGCGAAACTTCAACCTGCAGCAGGCTATGTGCTTGTTGAACCCATGGAGGCTCAGCAAAAAACCAAAGCCGGAATCTATCTCCCAGACTCGCATGACGAAAAACCACAGGAAGGCAAAGTACTTGCCGTCGGTGATGTATGGGTCACCGAACAGGGAGCAAAAATTCCAGCCCCATGCAGGAAAGGCCAAACCGTGATCTACAAAAAATGGGGTGGCAACGAAGTCAAGGTCGACGACAAAGAATACCAATTTTTAAAATTCGAAGACATATTAGCCGTAGTCAATTAAAGGAGTCGAAGGATGGCAAAGCAACTCATCTTCGCAGAAGACGCAAGACAGAAGCTCGTCAGTGGAGTCAATAAACTCTCCAAAGCCGTGGTGACTACTCTAGGTCCCAAGGGCAGGAATGTCGCACTCGATAAAAAATGGGGCTCACCCAACGTGGTCCACGATGGCGTGACCGTGGCCAAGGAAATTGATCTTGAGGATCCCTTCGAGAATATGGGCGCTCAGCTCGTCAAGGAGGCCGCCTCCAAGACCAACGACGTTGCCGGAGACGGGACCACCACCGCCACCCTTTTGGCCCAATCCATCATCTCCAGAGGAATGAAAAACATCACCGCCGGAGCCAATCCCATGATGATGAAGCGCGGGATTGATAAGGCAGTTGAGGCAGCGGTCGCAGAATTCATGAAATTAAAAAAGGATGTGAAAGAAGAAGAATGGGAAAATGTCGCTGCCATCTCGGCCCAATCTCCGGAGATCGGTGTCAAAATTTCCGAGGCCCTCAAGATGGTCGGCCGTGACGGCGTGGTCGAGGTCGAAGAGTCCAAAGGCTTGGAGCTGGAGATCGAGCACAAGGAAGGGATGGAGTTTGACAAAGGCTACACCTCCCCCTACTTCGTGACCGACACCGACAATATGGAAGCGGCCATTGAGAATCCCTACATTTTAATCACCGACCAGAAAATCTCAGCGGTCTCAGACATCGTTCCCTTCCTGGAGAACATCGTCAAAATCACCAAAAACATCGTCATTATCGCCGATGATATTGAAGGCGAAGCCCTGGCAACCCTGGTGGTCAACCGCCTGCGCGGCGCCTTCAACCTCTTGGCGGTCAAAGCCCCGGGCTTCGGTGATCGCAGAAAGGAAATGCTCGAAGACATCGCGGTTTTAACCGGCGGAACGGTCATCAGCGAAGATCTGGGCCGAAAAGTCGAATCGGCAACCGCAGAGGACTGCGGCCGGGCCGACATGGTCCGTGCCAACAAAGATGACACACGCATCATCGGTGGCAAAGGGGCAAAGAAAGACATCCAGGGAAGAATTGCTCAACTGAAGCGAGAGATCGACCGCACCGATTCCGATTTTGATAAGGAGAAAATCCAAGAACGGCTCGCCAAACTCTCAGGCGGTGTCGCGGTCATCAATGTTGGCGCCGCAACTGAGGTAGAGCTCAAGGATCTTCAGGAGCGCGTCAAAGACGCGGTTGAGGCAACCAAAGCCGCCATTGCTGAAGGCATAGTTCCAGGCGGTGGTGTGGTTCAACTCAGGGCCTCGCAAGCACTAAAGAGCCTCAAGGGAGACAACACCGATGAGCAGGTCGGCATCGACATTGTTGCTGAAGCACTTGAGGAGCCGGCACGTTGGCTGGCCAAAAACTCGGGCGCGGATGCCGGCTGGATTGTCCGCAAGGTGCTCGAAAACAAGAAGCCCACCTTCGGCTTCGATGCCTTGAACATGAATTTCGGCGACATGCACGACTTAGGCATCATGGATCCGGTCAAAGTCACCCGCACGGCACTTCAGAACGCCGCATCAGTTGCCAGCATGGTGCTGACAACCGAGGCTCTAATCACGGATGTGATTGAGAAGGAAGAGAAAACCCCAACGCCCGGAGCCGGCGGTGGCATGCCCGACATGGGCGGCATGGGAATGTAAGGAGTCCCGTCATTGCGGGACGACGCAAACCCCGGTAAACACCGGGATAAATAGAAGGAAATCAATTTATCAAACTTAAGGAGCCGCTCCCCCGCGGCTCTTTTTGCAGGTAAAATACAACCAAATGAAAACCGCTCATTTATGGAAAGAATTGAGATCCCCATAAACAACGAAAAAATTATTGGCGCGCTTTTCTACCCGGATAAACAAAAACAGCATAAAGTGGTGGTTTTCCTAAACGGCCAAGGCGGAGTGAAAGAGCGATTCTACTTAATGGCAGAAGCCTTGGTGAATTTGGGATACGCGTCGTTTGCCTTTGATTTCAGAGGCAGAGGAGAAAGCGCAAGCAAAATTGTTCCTCCCCTGAGCTATCAGATTGAGGACGCTAAAAAAGTCCTAGACTACGTTGTCTCGCTTCCATTCGTAAACCCAAATGACATCACACTGATTGCAACCAGCATGGGCGGATACGTCGCCGCCTCGGTAGCCAGTGATCATCCTGGAATCAAAAAGATATTCCTATTTGAGCCTACACTGCTATTGGTCAAGGAAGAAGACAAACCGTATCTTGAAATAACCGCAGATGATGTTGAGCTCGCACTAAAGGGAGACGTCAATAAGATGAGACCGATCCAAGAGATTCGAAAATTCAAAGGCGAGCTGTATCTCATCTTGCACGAAAAAAGCAGTTACAGAGAACTCATGGAATCGATTATCCCGATCTTTTATAAAAATGCAGTCAAGGCAAAAAAGAAAAAGAAATGTACGCTTAAAGGCGCCCGCCACGCGCTATTCAAAACACACGAAGGTCGCCTGAAGGCAACCGAATTTGTAGAGAAATTGTTGTAGTCTATCTAGAAATTGACTATTCTAATGAAAAACGCCTGCAGTATGCTCCTGCTGATTGCTATCCTCTTCAACATGTTCAAAGGTTAAAAATAACCCTCTTTTACATGGTATAATGACGCAAAGATGCGACCGCTGCTGACGGCCAGAGACGCCATTATCATTTTCTCATTATCCATCGTCTTCTCATTCGTGTCTTGGTGGATGTTATTCACGACAGAAAAGGCCCGGGTCCTTGTCCGTCATGAAATTGCTGAGTCTCTTGAGACAACCGAAACGACAACCCTCACTACCCTCCCCTCAAACGTGATTCTCCCCATCATCGCCTACTTCCCATTTTGGGTCATGACCTTTGGCTTGATTCGAGTCTTTACCAATCTTGAAAAACGCCGCAGCCGGATCCGTATCTAATCGTGTTCTATCTTGAGATGCAAGCTAATTACTATAGGATATTACGTTCAACCACAAGAGGATGATACAATGGCAAAGATGACTCACCCAAAATACAAGAGAGTTTTGGTAAAAATCGGCGGCGAAGCCTTGTTGGGAAAGCGACAGTACGGCATCGATGTCGATGCGACAAAGGGAGTTGCCCAGCAAATAAAGGAAGTCCTCGGGCTCGGGGTCCAAATTGCCCTCACCATCGGTGCCGGAAACATTTTCCGCGGCCTTACCGGTGAAAAGGAAGGACTGGACCGAGCAACCGCCGACTACATGGGAATGCTTGGGACGGTGATCAATGCCGTGGCACTCCAAGATGCGCTGGAAAAGGCAGGAACGGACACGAGGGTCCAAACCGCAATTGAAATGAAAGCCGTCGCCGAGCCCTTCATTCGCCGCCGCGCCATCCGACACATGGAAAAAGGACGGGTGGTCATCCTCGCCGCCGGCGTGGGGAGCCCATACTTTACCACAGACACGGGTGCCGCCTTACGTGCGCTGGAGTTGCGATGCGAGATTCTCTTGAAGGCAACGAACGTAGATGGCATCTACGACAGAGATCCAAGAAAGTATCCCAACGCGAAACGCTTTAAAACACTAAAGTATATCGATGCAATCAAAAAAGAAGGTGTCCAGATCATGGATTCAGCAGCACTCGCTCTGAGCATGGAAAACAACCTTCCAATCATCGTCTTCAATCTCTTCAAAAAAGGGAATCTGACCCGAGTCGTGCTCGGCGAGGATGTCGGAACCAAAGTTGGAACTTGAAGTCCTTTCTCAACCAATGCCTAAATAGCCTGAAATCCACCGAATCCCGACGTCACGTCGGGAAAAGGCGGATTAGTAGCCAAGCAGAGGCTTCGGATTAATGGCATTCCCGTCTTCGTAGATTTCCAAGTGCAAATGTGGGCCGGTAGAATATCCTGTCGTTCCAACTTCGGCAATAACGGATTCACGATCAACGTCGGATCCAGGTTCAACGAAAATTCTCCCAACGTGGGCATACATTGAGGAGTACCCGCCCGCGTGCTCGACAACGACAGCCTGTCCATATCCCCAGCGGCCATAGATCACCTCTCTCACGACACCTTCGGTGATCGGTTGAACGCCCGATCGAAGCGGCGCCCGTAAATCAACACCAGGGTGATAACGATAGAAGCCTTGGGAAACACTAGTGAGTTCAACAGGCATCTGAAATTGCCGCTTGGTGGTAATAACGACAGCCTTAGGGGCTGCAACAACGGAAACTTCCACTTCCGAAGAAGCGTCACCAGAACCTGAAGGGAATTCTGCGGAGACAGGCGAACCAGTGACACCAAAAAGAGCGAGAAGCAGGACTAAATGCACACCTACAATTCCATGCACCCATTGATGCTCAAACCACGGACGGACAAGTTTGCTAAGGGGATTGCTTTTTCGAGTTTTCGGCCACAGATCCGCAACGGACAAGAGGGAACGACTGATGGGAACAAACCGCTCCCCTACCCAGCGAGAGAGCCCGCGGCGCACAAGAAAAATACCCGAAACCAGGCGTTGCAAAAGAGGCTCGCGAATGCTTCGTATCATAGCGCGGCGTAGTCAGGCCGCATACAAGTGAGTCCTACACTCTGCCAGGACGAACGCAGTCCCTCATCAAAACTTGAATGCGAACACGGCTAAATAGCCGACGAGAGCAAGTCAAGTTTTTGGTGTGGGAAAATAAAAGCTCACCGGAAGGTGAGCCAATAAAAAACCACCATATGTTGGCGGTATTGTGCGAAATTATACCAAACAAATCCCAAAAGTCAAGTTCCCTCTAAACCCCAGACGCCATACCCTAAGCCCTAATGCTTAAGTGTGTTACACTTGAAGAAGATGAAGACGGTAACAGAGATTGCAGTAGAGGGAAAACGGGTGTTGCTGCGTACGGACTATGATGTTCCGCTCAAAGATGGGAAAGTCGCAGATGACACGCGTATCAAAGCCTCGCTTCCAACGATAAACGCGCTGCTTGACCGCAGAGCAAAAGCGATAACAATCCTCTGCCACATCAATCGCCCAGGCGGAAAGGTCGTTGAAAGCTTAAGGGTAAAGCCAGTCGCAGAGCATCTCTCGTCTCTGCTTCCAGAAGGAGCTCCACTGAACGTCGAAGAGAACCTTCGGTTCAACCCCCGAGAGAAGGAAAACAATCTCGACTTTGCCAAAGAGCTCGCGGAAAAAGGTGATGTATTCGTCAACGACGCCTTCGCCGTATCGCATCGTGAACATGCCTCAATTGTCTCGCTTCCTAAGCTGCTGCCGTCTAGTATTGGTCTCCACTTCGAAGAAGAGCTAAATGCCCTCGACAAAGTTCGGCAAAACCCCCGCCGTCCGGTTATTTTCGTCATCGGTGGAGCAAAGCTGGAAACAAAACTTCCGATAATCGAAAAGATCGTCAATATTGCCGATGAGATACTGGTGGGAGGAAAAATCGCCCAAGAAGTGGGCAACACCTGCTCGCCTGAGGCGCTGGCATGCATGACTGTCGCGCAACTCGCTGAGGATGGAAAAGACATCACAGGGGAATCAGCAGGAACATTCGCAAGAAAAATTAGTAAGGCAGGAACGATCGTCTGGAATGGACCAATGGGGGTCTACGAAGAAGACGCGCACAGCAAGGGAAGCAGAATCATCGCCCAGGCAGTAAATGCAGCACCAGGATACACAGTCATCGGCGGCGGCGATACAGAAGCTGCGGCAACCAAGTTTGATGCCGAAGATGGAATTGACCACATTTCAATGGGAGGCGGCGCAATGCTACAATATTTGACAGAAGGGACATTAGTAGGATTAGAAGCCATAAAAGAAAGCAAACAATGATAGCCATCGCAATCAACGGATTCGGCCGCATCGGTAGATTAACTATGCGAGTCTGGCTTGCAAGACAAGATCTGCAAGAGAAACTTGATATTGCTGCCATCAACACTTCAGGGTCGATGCCCGTTGCCGGTTGGGCACATCTTCTAAAATACGACACAGCCTACGGTCCGTTGAAAGAAGAGGTGAACCTGGAAGAAGTGAGAAACCCCAAGGATGCTAGCGATCAAGACCCCCTCATCGGATACATCCTCGTCAAAGATAAAAAAATTCCAGTGTTAGCACAAAGAGACCCCGCCAAACTTCCCTGGGCTGAGTACCAGATAGACGTGGTCATCGAGTCAACCGGAATATTTAAAACCCATGAGTTAGCCTCTGCGCACCTTAAGGCTGGCGCAAAGAAAGTGTTGATCTCAGCTCCCAGCAAAGGCGGCAATATCGGCACCTTCGTCTTAGGGGTGAATGAATATCAGGGAGAGGGAGACATCGCCGATATCGCATCCTGCACAACAAATTGCGTGGCCCCAGTCATGGCGATAGTACACTCGAAGTTTGGTGTCAAAAAAGCAACGCTAACAACGATCCATGGCTATACGGACAGCCAAAGGTTGCAAGATAACTCGCACAAGGATCTTCGTCGCGCCCGTGCCGCTGCCCAAAATATCATCCCCACAACCACCGGCGCTGCGATTTCAACCACCAAGACCATTCCAGAACTTGAAGGGGTATTCGACGGCGTGTCCGTCAGAGTCCCGGTGATCGTCGGTTCCATTTCCGATCTAGTGTGTGTGGTGAGCAGAAAAGTAACGGTGAACCAAGTGAATCAAGCCTTCAAAGATGCCGAGCAAGAGCCTCGCTGGAAAGGGATTGTTGCAACAACGGAAGAACCACTGGTTTCAAGTGATATCATCGGCCGCTCCGAATCAGCCATCGTCGATTTATCCTTCACGCAAGTCATCGACGGCGACTTGGTCAAAGTTTTAGCCTGGTACGACAACGAATGGGGCTACGCGAATCGGTTGGTCGAACAAGCAATAAATGTTGGACAAGCGTAGTAAACCCTTCTTCTTTCCGTATCTTCTACCCTAATCATTTACCCTGAGCTTGCTTGCAGTGAATTTGTCGAATCTGTCGAAGGGCTAAACGCTAATCTGAGGCCACGGCGAGATTCGCTATCTTGAGACATCTAAGTGTTCAATGAGGTCTTTGTAAACAGCATATTTACTTTTCAAGTAAGGCGCTTTAGAAAGATCTTTATATATAAATGCGAGTATTTTTAAACTGTCATTGTTTTTATAGGAGAGTCTGAAGGCGCGACAGTTTTTGAAGATTTTCTTTCTAGAAATCCCAAGAAAGTAGTTCAGTTTTTCCATAAGACTTTTCAAAAACTCTAAGCTGCCACTAGTGAAGATGACTTGGATATTCGGCTGACTTCTCCTTTTTGGAACATAGACATTAACGCATCCATCGCCGTCAAAATACCCTCGCAGGAAGAAACTAAAGTGGCCCTCAGGAATATTTGGCAACTTCATGGTTAACGACTTTCTGGGCTTAACCCCCTTCTCTAACAAGTCTTGAAACATAACTTTATTGCCTATACGCAAGTAAAAGATTTCGGAACCGTAACAGATTCTGCCTTTAATAGAAAAAACACGCGGTTCGCGTCTATAAAGAGAATGGTTCGAAGAAAGCACCGCAAGAACTTGTTTTAGAAGCGATTTATCTTTACTTGATAGATGTACGTAACAAGTCCTGGATGATTGGCGAACATCCTCTACAGCACCATCAGCGAAGATTAGTCCCAGAACGCCATTTGTGGAGACCATGATTTGAAGAAATTTTCATTCACCCCTTTCCTATTATGCCCACCCCGAGGATCTCTGTACATGCGTCAATTATGACCAAAGAAAAGGCGAAAAACAAGAAGGAACAACGGAAGGAGGCCGGAGCGGGATTCGAACCCGCGAATAGTGGTTTTGCAGACCACAGCGTTGGGCCACTTCGCCATCCGGCCTTCCAAGATGAATTATATCAGAAAAGCAAGAAAACCCCGCTTACCCCGCCTCTGATCACGCTGAAAATTTGTCAACCCCTCGGTTGTTGTTCCAGAGGAACATTTTTGCTATCATAGCTCGCGTATGATAAGGAAAATTACCTTTCTGGCAATCGCTGCGCTAACCTTCACGGGATGCACGCTACCCGGTTTCTTGCGAGCCAAATACGCAGCGCTCCAGATAACAACAACCCCCACAGCAGAGGTTTTCTTGAACGACGAAAGGGTTGGAGAGACCCCATTTAAAAGTGAAAAATTAAAAGCTCAGGATTACACAGTTCGATTGGTGCCCAAAGAGGAAGGGTTGGTGAGTTGGGAAAGAACGGTAACGCTTCAACCCAGCATCACGACAGTCATAAACTTCGAATTCGCACCAGATAGGCAGTCCATCGGCGGTGAGATTTTAAGCCTCACAGAACTAGCAAACAGCGAGGCTGTTGAAATCGCGGTGGTGTCAATCCCAGACAATGCGTCAGTAAAAATCGATGGCCAACCAAAAGGCTTTTCGCCTCTTAAGATAAAGAACGCCGTAGCCGGCGATCACGCACTCTTGGTTTCAGCGCCAGGGTACAAACAACGTAGGGTTGATATTAAGGCGGTGAAAGGACATAGGTTGACTGTTGAAGTCCAACTTCCCAAGGAAGCCTTGCTAACACAAGAAGCAACTCCGAGCGCCCAAACCTCAGCAGAAGAAGAGGTTGAGTCAAAGACTCCTTCCTCCACCAAAGCAACCTCCAAAACCGCCACTCCTTCAGCCGAGATAAAAACCCCCTACGTGGAGATTCTTGATACGCCAACCGGATGGCTAAGGGTAAGATCCGCCCCCACAACCGCTGAGGACAACGAAATCACCAAGCTAAATCCCGGCGAGACCTATCCGTATCTGGAATCCAACGATACGGGTTGGCACAAGATCACTCTCCCCGATGGAACAGAAGGCTGGATTTCAGGTCGATACGCAAAGATATACAAATAAGACGATACAAGGATACCGCTTCAAAAATCTTCAGCCAATTCCATAAACGATAGTGATGACCGTTATCCCCCACAGGACAACGGCTGCAAGAAGCGGCTTGTCTGAAAGAAGAACCGTGTCGGGACTCTCGCCTTCATTTTTTTCATAAATAAGCTGAAGGTAGCGCATGACACCATAGACAACAATGGGCACGCTTACCATCAGCCATTTTTGTGTCACGAACGTATGGGGAAGCTCCGCCAAAATGCCAACCACAAGCGGTCGGGTAAAAATGGGCTGTGGTTGCAAAAAGGTAAAAAGAGCATAGGTGATCCATGTCGCATTCGCAAACATACTGGTGTACACATCAAGCAATCTCGGACTATAACCAACGAGTGTCATTCGGTGTTTTGAGAGCTCCTCTCCTTGGCCAACCAAAAGCGTGCGTTCGCTTTGTCGTTTCCCAACCGCCAAAAACAGAGAAAGAGAGACGACAGTCAAGAGAAACCAAACATTCATATGGACATTAATGACCAGAGCTCCGGCATATACACGAATGATAAAACCAGTTGCAATTGCCAAAAGATCCAAAATCGGAACATGTTTCATCCATAGCGTGTAGACGATATGGATGATCAAATAGGAAAGAGCAGAAAGAAAGAAGAAAAATGAAATTTCCCGAGCCAGTGAAAGCGAGAGAAAGAAGCCCGAAACAGCAACAAAAAGTGCAAGCGGAAGAGGCAACTTTCCAGAAGGAATAGGTCGATGCTTTTTGAATGGATGACGCCGATCCATTGGGAGATCAACCACATCATTAAACAAATACACAGATGAGGTCAAAAGAGAAAAGATGAAAAAGGCGAGGATGACACGAGAAAGCGATTCCGAATAGAAGAGTTGTCCAGAGAAAACAAGGGCTGCAAACAAAGCGAAATTTTTCAACCACTGCCGCGGCCTTGCGCTTTCGAGAATAAGACGAAGAATCTGAGCCATAGAATCATTCCCCCGACAATCACGGCGAGTGCCACGATTGTATAGAATTTTTGTTGAGCATTCAATCCAAGCGCCAGCAGCCCCAAAAGCGCGCTCACAATCCAGTAGAAAACGGCCACTCTGGGTTTACTCCACCCCAAGTCCAAGAGGAGATGGTGAAAGTGGCCCCGATCTCCCCAAACTGGCGACCGCCCGCTCGCAACTCTGCGAAGTATGGTATACAAAGCATCCATTGTCGGAATACCAAGCACTATAATTGCAGTTGCCACTTTTGCTCCTGACAAAATTGCCAAGGTTGCCAACAAGTACCCGGCAAGCGACCCACCGCCATACCCGGGCATGATTTTCTGCGGATAGAAATTCCAAGGCAAGAATCCGAAATACGACCCCGCGGTGAGGGCAGCAAAGATAGAAACTTCCCACTGAGTAACATCTTCTGTAAAACGAAATGACAGAAGGGCAATGACAAGGGCAGCAACCACGACAATTCCTGGCAGTTGTCCATCAACACCTTTGGACCAATTGACCATGTTCATGCTCCACACGATCCACAACAAAGCAAAAAGATCCGAGATAACCCAGATTGAGCGTTGCTCTCCAAGAAGAGAAAAAGAGATCTGCGGCCAATCGAGATGAATAATTCCACCGAAAGGATTCGTAATAAAAGCAATGCCAATGCCGCTTGCAACAACAAAACCAGCCGCAACAAAGCCGAGTATCAATCGAAAATAGGGGCTGAGATCCCTCCGATCGTCAAAGAAACCAACGATGGTCAGAAGCAAGCCACCAAGCAAAATTCCAACGGTATGCTTATCAAAACCAAGGAAAAGAAACGTTGATAGCATGAAAGCCGCAAAAATCGCAACTCCCCCACCCCGGGGCGTTGGGTAGGTATGAATGACCTTAGGATGCTTTTGAGCCGCTGGGTCATCTAACCACCCGCGCCGGAGATAAATAGCTCTAACCATAAAGGTAGCGATAAACGCAAGGACTGATGACACGAGAAACGGATAAAGGAAAAGTCGAGGAAGCAACGACAGCGAGATCATATTAGATGACGAGCAGCACAACGCGCAAAACAGTAACGTCCACAAGAAATACCGTTAAAGCACTAGCCCAAATCAGAATTCGCGCCAGAAGCTCTTCCGTTTCAAAAAGAAGCGCTGCAAGAATGCTATTGAGCATAACGAGAAGAGCAGACCCCACGGCGACCACAAATAAAAAGGAAGAGGGCACAAGCTGTAAAACACCCCACGGCCTGGAATAGGTAAGGGGAATTTCTGGAGGAAGCCTCCAATAGACGACCCCAATCAAAAGAATGAGAAAAACCAAAAGAGAGAGAGCCGTACGAAGCGCCCGTCCACCAATCCGATCCTGCCAAAGCCGATGCAGAGAGTCTCGAAACCGTACGCTCCCCGCCGTGTTGTGAGCTCTACTCAGTGGAGATAGCATAACCGAGGTATAGTATACAAAATTATAAGGTTTCGGAATGATAAACAAGGATATTTTCAATTGCAAAGGCACGAAACGGGATTCGGGCCGTTCCCTTTTCAAGCTTTGGGAATCAACCTGAAAACTGCGATACCATCAAAATCAATCTCATGGATATAACGTTGCTTAAGCAACGAGTTCAATTCACTAAAGTCCTCGAGATCTTCAACAACCACAATATATTTGGGTGGCGTTGTTCTGAGAGCCGCGCCCGTTTCATCAAAAGCATCAAAATCAACGATATGATAAGAAACGGTATATCGTCCGACAGGTAAGCGATCCGATAAAGCATAAATAGAAGGCTCCGTTCCCCAGACAAAAATCCGATCGGAAGACGAGGTGCGCTTTTTAAGATAGTCCGCAATCTCGTAATTGTGCTTTACTCCCCAAAAATCAAGATACGCTTCCCGACTTTTAGAGCCAGCGACGAAACTCATAAAGTTCTGGTAATACGGGAGTGTTGAGTAGTACCAAAAACTATTTTGGAAATAGCCCAGAACAACCAAGCCAAGCATTGCCAATGATACGAAACGATGCACAATGTGTGTTTGAGTAAAGACCAAAACAACGAGGAGAGAAACAGGCACGAGCGGCTCAAGAAGATAGTGCGGATACGGACGGCTCGATAAAAATGCCCCGTACAACGAAAAAGCAGTCCAGACAACGACAAAACGAACAGGAAATGAGAGTTTTTCTTTCAATGCCCAGACAGCTCCGAATACTCCGGCGACGGCCAACCCACGCCATATGAGCGGGTTAGAAAGAATTCCGTCCGATTCATTCCCCCAGGTTGATAAATAGCCAATGTTTTGCAAAAGCGCCGATCGGACATATGGCACAAATGCACCTCTTAGAGTGTAGTAAGCAATGCTTATGGCAATCGGTCCGATGAAACCCGCGACAACAAGCCACAACCTTCTTGAGAATAACAGGCGCAGTCGATCTCGAACCTGAAGCTTGGGTTCAGCGAGCAACCACCAAAAGGCGAGCAGTCCTACAAAATCAAAAGCGATGGACACCTTGAAAAGGAAAGCAAAGGAAAACAGCAGACCGATGACAAGATAGGGCAAGGTTCGTTGACGCTCGGAAGGATCAGCCAAGCTCCGGTACAACAGATAGGTTCCGAAAAGGGCTGGAACAATCATGAAATTCTCGCCGTTTGCGATATTACCTTCCAAGAACGGCAAGGTTGACAAAAGCCCAAAAAACCCGGTTGAAACAACCACCGCCCAATGCTTTTTATCAAAAACAAGTTCCGCAAGCTTCCAAAAAAAGATGACGCTGGCAGCGTGGACAACAAGAAGAATGAAACGAAACCAAAAAAGACTATGAGCAACGGACGCAACGAGATAGAGAAAAGGAGGCTTGTTATCATGAATATCTCGATAGAGGACCAACCCCTTACGAACTCCTTGACCGAGCGTCAAATAAATCTCCTCGTCGGCATATCGATGCGGCTCAAAAAGTGTCGGAATTCGAAGAATGAAGATGACAAAAAGAAGAATCAAGAGGAGGCGGTTTCTCCCCAAGAATCGGACAGACTCACGAAAGAGAGATTGTTTGCGAATTTCACCCATCGTTTCATTGTATCACCTACCCCTACCCCCTAGACCATAACTCATACCTTCTCCGTAACTCGATATTCGATGTATCGCCCCAACATCAATCGGGTATGCGCATCAATTCCCGGGAGAGCATTGAAGAAAAACCCAACGATGGGCAAGAGGATGAACTCAAATGGTTGAAACAGGCGCTTGAGAAGTGAGACATCAGCCGGACGCGGCGGACGCGATCGGGCATCAATAATCAAAATAACAAGAAGCGAGACAAGAGAGAGGGTGAGGATCGCTGAGGAAACTTGTGGCAATGTCTTTCCAAGGACAGTACGAGAAAAGTCCTCATTGATAAGCGGCGGTAAAATCGCCCCGAGGGTGATCGCAAACCAATTGACAGGCCAAAGAAAGTGATCCTCAAGCACCTTCGCCACGCGAATGGTCTTGTCCCAAAACGAAATATCTTTAGCCTCAAGCCAACGCTTGATGATGTAAGGGTCATCAGACACACCCCAAGCCCACCGTTTGACCTGTTCGTATTGATTAACCATCGTTTTCCAGTAGCTCGTCGATTCCGCAGCGTCTGCGTAAACAGGAAGAAAAATTGGTTCCACCTCAAGATCACCTTTATAATGGAAGTAACTTTTGAAAAACAGCCGATAATCCTCTGGGATGACATCGACATCCCAATACCCAATCTCATCGATGAGTTTCATACTCGTGGAGTAGGTCGAGAAGTTGATAAGGCGGTCCCGGCGCATGAGAAGGAACATCGACATGACACTCCATATCGTTGCCAACACTCGAATTGGTGCCGGCACTCGCCAAATATTGTTGTAAAGAACGATCGCTGCTTGCCAAATACGACGATGGCGTTTCGGATGATCCAAAAAGGAATACGTAAGCGCTGCAAGGTAATTGGGATGCAGCACAGCATCGGCATCTTCGCTCGTTACGGTCATATAAGTAATATCAAATCCCCTCCGATCAACAAGCTCACGTTTAGCGAATCTTGCGGCCCAAGAGGTATTGGAAGATTTTCCCGCGACTTCTCCCGGAAGATCCGGATGAAAGGTGATCATAAAATGAGCAAAGGCGCTTCCATATTCCGCTTTCAGCGTCCCCGCCTTTTTGCGAGCCGCCTCTTCTTCACGTTCCTCAAATGACAGCACAACAGTAATCTGAGTCTTGGGGATTGTTTGATGCCGCAACCCGTCAAGGGTACGCCGCAACGTCTTAAGCGGCTCTTTGTATGTGGGAATGATGATGACATGATGAACCCGCTTCCAATCTGGAAAAACCGAAACATCTCCCATCCAATCATACGTCTCTGCCGCTTGCATACGAAAATGGGCGATAACAGCCAAAAACGCGGTAGAAATCGATCGATACAGCCAATAGACATCAAATGCGATAACATAGTAGGCAACTGCAACGGGGAAGATCAGTGAACCCCAAAAAGGAAAAAGAATGAGTGACCAAGAAAACACTCCAGGAAAGATCTCCAACAGTCGCTGTGTTCTTTCTGGTTCTTGAGTGTGAATATCGCTCTTCATATCCCAAATAGAAATAGACGCCTGGCGTTCTCCGTCGTCTAGCAACCACTTTAGTTAAATGAACTAAGCGTGAAAGCGGAATGTCGTCTGGCAACTATTGTAACATGAGTGGGCCCATGAAACGTCTTGAATAATATTGTATCAAAGACGCGGAAAGAGCGGCTTCGAGGAAGAAATCTTGGGACCAGTAAACTGCTTCAAAATCTTGGCAGCAGTGTTTGGTAAAAATGGCTGCAACTCAAAACCGATTTGCCGCAAATGAGCAACCAGCTCGGTCAAAGCCGCCCGGAGTTTCCCACCAGAAAGATCCCAAGGCTGCTGCTTCTCAATCTGCATATCAACCTCAGCAATTTTTTTCCAAATGTCCGAAAGAGCCAGATCGAGTCGATATGCCTCGATATGTCCTGCAACCTGGCTTCTGAAACCAGAAGGATTATCAGGGCTAAAAGCAAGGCCACTTGTTTCGCAGAGCTTGGCAACCCGCGCCACTAAATTACCCAGTCCATTGGCAAGATCGGCATTGTAAAGCTCTTTAAACCTCTGGTGGGTGATATCCCCATCATCCAGGGTCGGAATCTCACGAAGAAGATAGTAGCGTGTAGCATCCAATCCATACCGCTTAAGAACCGCATAGGGATCAATAATGTTCCCAAGAGTTTTGCTCATTTTTCTGCCGCCACTGGTGATAAAGCCGTGAATCAAAAGCCGCTTCGGCAGTGGCAAACCAGCAGAAAAAAGCATAGCCGGCCAGTACACCGCATGGAAGCGAATGATATCTTTGCCAATCACATGCAAATCTGCAGGCCACCACTTTTTCCAAAGCTTTGCATCATACCCATACCCTACCCCGGTCATGTAGATGATGAGCGCATCAAACCAAACAAAAATTTTCTGTGTTTTGTCTCCTGGAACCGGGACCCCTAAACCGCGAGCCCGCTCGTTGCTGCGCGAGATGCTGAAATCCTCAAGACCCATGCGAATAAAAGACAGAACTTCTCGCTTTCGTTTCTCAGGGAAAATCTCAAGAGCATCAGAAGCAATCAGTTTTTCAAGTTGGCTTTGATATTGTGAGAGACGAAAGAAGTAGTTCTCTTCTTCGACAAGCTCAGGCTTCCTATCGTGGTCTGGGCATTTCCCATCAACCAGATCTTTCTCGGTCTTAAAACTCGCACAGCCAACACAGTAAAGCCCCGAATAGCGTTTTTTATAGATATCTCCTGAAGCATCACAGCGTTTCCAAAGTTCCTGAACTCCTGGCCAATGAAGCTTCTGGTCCGTCCCACGACGGAACGCATCAAGGTTGACCCCCAACAATCGATAAAAATCCCGGAAAATATCTGAGTGTTTTTTCAAAAAAACTGTGGGCTCTACTCCTGCTTCTTCAGCAGCCAACACATTCTTCAGTGCATTCTCATCAGCACCAGAGACCAGATAAACCTCATCGCCCACAAGCTCATGATAACGGTGAATAACATCGGCTATGACATATTCCAACGCATGACCCCCGTGAGGAGGAGCATTGACATAAGGTATCGCGGTGGTGAGATAAAATTTGTTTCTGCTCATACGTTTAAACCCTTAAGCTTTATTTTCTCCTTTGCTTCTTCAAAAACGAGACACCTCAATTCTAACAAAAAACCCTAGATAAAGGAGAATGACTAAGGGAAGGCTTAACAATAAAAGGATAGAATCCCCAAAGATCGCCGAAGAGGTGAAAACTAGCTCGTACTTCTAACTTTCTTAAAAAGCCCGCTTATTCTTCCAGCCCACTCCTCTGCCCATTCCTCGGCCTTCACTTTGGCAAGCGCCAACTGGAAACCAGGATCTCCAATCTGCTCGGCGACAGAGGCAATCGTGGCAGAAGAGACTTTAAGCGTCTCCCTGATGTTCTCATAACTTCTCCCCTTTTCTAAGAAAACAGCAATTGCCAATCGCTTAGCGAGGGCGGTTCGTTCAGTATCCGTTAAAAGATCAGCAAGAACCGTTTCAACTTCTTCGGGCGTTCGAAGGTCTGCTAAGGATTGATAGAAAACAGAAAAGATCTGCTTCTCTAAGACGGTATTGAGTTTTCTGCTTGAGATCTGCACGGGCAAAGAGGCGATTTAATTGAGTAAACTAGTAACTTTATAACATGTCATCGATAAGGCTGTCAATGTTCTGTCAAAAGGTGTATCAGTTTCGACGCAGAGCAAATTCTAAAACCAGAAGAAATGAGGTAAGGAGGATCGCATTCAAAACATGCCCGAGACCGAGAAGACGCAGATAAAGAAAAGTGGTAATGCCAATGGAGACGAGCAATCCACGACGGGCATGCGTGAGAAGTAAGGATGCAGTAAGAAAGACAGACAAAAAAAGGAATATAAAAAAAGGGAGATATGATCCAGAAATTGGGAAGTCACGAATAATCTCAGGATCGACAAAGAAAAGAAAGAAAGCCACAATACTCCAAGACAGAAGCGCAAAAAAAACTGCGGGGAGGAATTTTTTTCTTCTCCGAATTGCCATATCGTAATCATATTGTACTGGTTCTTCATGCGGAGATCTTTTTAAATAGACAAGCAGAGAGGAAAGTCCTACAATATCGAGGCTAGTGGCCAGGAAAGAAGAAAACCCAAAAGGAACAAAGGAGAAGGTAAAGACCACCTTCTGGAAAATTGTAGGCTACGCTATCCTTGCAGTAGGCGCACTTGCTGTTATCAATCACCTCGCCAGGTAAAAAGCGGCAAAAAATAGCATTCTATGTCTCGGGAAATATACTTCCTTGCCACGCTTATCATTGCAGGATTTGCAGTGACAGCTTGGTATATCGTGAGCCACATCGAAAAGCTGAAAGAGAAAGAGGAAGACGCAACGCTCCTGGAGTGGGCGAAATCAACCCAGCAAGATATCAAAGAGCTTCAAAAGACCTTGGCCGAATCCCTACAGCAATCATCGCAAAATCTCACTGACACCCTTCTAAAAAGCTCACATTCTCTGAACCAACGCCTGGATAAAGCGGCCGAGGTTATTGGTGCACTCAAAAAGGAAGCAGGAGAGTTTTCTGAAATCTCAAAATCCATGCGCGATCTTCAGGCATTCTTGCAGAGCCCAAAGCTTCGCGGCAACATCGGCGAACAAGTCCTCACCGACCTTATCAGCCAGATATTTCCTAAAAAGTCCTTTCACCTGCAATACAAGTTTAAATCAGGTCATAAAGTCGATGCCGCAATCCGCACCGATGCCGGCATCCTCCCAATTGATTCAAAGTTTCCCATGGAAAATTTCCAGAAAATGGTAAGTGGCGAAACAAAAAAAGAGCGCGATGCCGCGAAACGAGAGTTCTTAAAAGATGTTCGTCGCCACATCAATGACATCGCCAAAAAATACATTCTTCCAGAGGAAGGAACCATGGATTTTGCCCTGATGTATGTTCCCAGCGAACCGGTGTACTACGAAATTGTCAATGCCACGGAACTGACCGATTACGCTCGGAACAAACGCGTCTATCCTGTTTCTCCAACCACGCTCTATGCCCACCTGCAAATGATTCTTTTGTCTTTTGAAGGAAAAAAGATCGAAACCAGAGCCCGCGAGATTTTTATCCTATTGCGAGCCATCCAAAAAGATTACGAAAAAGTAGAGAATCATCTTGGTACACTTGGCGGGCACATCACAAACGCCTACAACAAATTCTCAGAAGTTACAGGCTCTTTTGCTCGTATGGGCCAAAAGTTAACCTCTACACACAGGCTTGAAAAGCCAACAGAGACAGAGGCAGAGAGAGAAGATGAGCAGCCAACACCAGATCCGTAATTCGATGCTTCAAATCCCTTGATTGCCAGCCTGACTCAAGATAGAATCCCTTCTGCATGGCAGAAAAAATAGTACTCAACAAACAACAAAAAGAGGCCGTTGAGCATGATCAAGGACCGCTTCTCATCATCGCCGGCGCTGGCACAGGCAAAACGACCGTGATAACAGAGAGAATCAAGCGCCTCATTATTTCTGAACGCGCGAACCCCTCCGAAATCTTGGCCCTTACGTTTACTGAAAAAGCCGCGAAGGAGATGGAGGAGCGTGTGGACATGGCAATGCCGTATGGGTATACCCAAATGTGGATTTCAACATTCCATTCCTTCTGCGATCGAATCTTGCGCCGTGAAGCACTGCATATCGGTATTGATCCGAAATTCAAGCTGATGACAGAGGCAGAGACAATCCAGTTTATCCGCAGCAACCTTTTTAAGTTTAAGCTTAGTTATTTCAGACCCTTGGGAAACCCAACCAAGTTTGTTGCAGGGTTGCTTCAACACTTCTCGCGCCTCCAAGATGAAGACATAAGCCCCAACGAGTATCTCAAGTACGCTAGAAGCTTAGCTGTAAAAAAAAGAGGGCTCAAAGAGGAAAAGATGGAAGCCGAAAAAACAGCAGAACTCGCGAGAACCTATCAAACATACCAGGAACTGAAAGTCAAAGAAGGGGTCATGGATTTTGGAGATCTCATCGGAAAGACACTTGAGCTTTTCCGGAAACGACCGAATGTGCTCCGCGAATACCGAAAGCAGTTCAAATATATGCTCGTCGACGAATTCCAGGATACGAACATTGCCCAGTATGAACTTTTAAAACTTTTAGTACCTCCAGGGAAAAAGGCGAACCTTGCGGTTGTAGGCGATGATTCACAAAGCATCTATAAATTCAGAGGCGCAGCGGTCTCGAATATTTTGTATTTCATGGACGACTACAAAGAAGCCAAAATGGTGGTCCTGACAAAGAACTATCGCTCCACACAAAAAATTTTAGACTCTGCATATAGACTAATTACACACAACAACCCCGACACGTTAGAAGCAAAGCTGGGAGTTGACAAAAATCTGATTAGCGTGCGCAATCGAAACACCGGAGAACAGGTAGAGTTTATTCATAGAGACAGGGTAGAAAACGAAGCGGAGGAGGTTGCAAAAAGGATAGAAGAATTGGTGGGGAAGGGAGATTATGAATGGAAAGATATTGCTGTTTTGGTTCGCGCCAATAGCCATTCAGAACCATTTATCAGAGCCTTTTCAAGACACGCCATTCCCTATCAATTTTTAGGTCCGGGAAGGCTGTTTAGGCAACCCGAAATCATCGATTTAATTTCCTATCTGAAAGTACTGTACAACTTTGAAGATTCGATCGCCCTGTATCGCCTTCTATCAATTGACCATTTTGATATTCCAGCAAAAGATTTGCTGAGAATTGGCAACTATGCAAAACGCTTCAATCTTGCTTTATTTGAAGCATGCGAAAAGGTCGATGACATCGTTGTGTCCGATCAGACAAAGGAAAAAATGAAGAAGATACTCAAAATCATTGACAGACACCTCAAGCGAGTTAGAAAAGAAACCGCGGGGCAGCTTCTGTATTACTTTTTGGAAGACACCGGGCTGCTGCAGGAGCTCCTCAATCCGGATACGCCCGGAGCTGAGAAAAAAGCAGCCAATATTTCGAAGTTGTTTGATAAGCTGAAGACGTACGAAGTTAATCATGAAGATGCAACGGTCACTGCTGTGGTTGATTGGATAGAGTTGTCTTCCGAGTTAGGGGAATCACCGTTGGCGGCCGATATAGACTGGACAGAGAGTAACGCGGTCAATATTTTAACTGCGCATTCCGCGAAGGGTTTAGAGTTCCCAGTGGTGTTCTTGGTGAATCTCGTGAGTCAGCGATTTCCGACAATTGAGAGGCGAGAACAAATCCCCATTCCCGAGGAGCTTATAAAAGAAGTTCTACCCATAGGAGACTATCACGAGCAAGAAGAGCGAAGGCTTTTCTATGTTGGAATGACAAGAGCAAAGGATCGGCTTTTCTTTACGGCAGCAAACTATTATGGAGAGGGAAAGAGGGAAAAGAAACTTTCTCCCTTCATCTTCGAAGCACTGGGAGATGATACAGTCGCCGCCGAGCAACCAGAGTCTGGGCAACAGCTGTCATTCCTAGATTATGCGTCTGCTCCTCAGTCATCAGTCATCAGTCATCAGTCATCAAAGCTCCACATCGACTACCTTTCCTATACGCAAATCGAAACATTTAAAACCTGCCCCCTGCATTACAAATTAAGATACATCGTAAAAATTCCAACTCCTCCAACGAGCGCTCAAAGTTTCGGGGCATCCATCCACGCAGCACTAAAAGACTTTTATCTTTACGTAAAGGGAGGGGAAAAGCCGAGAAAAGAATTAATCCTGAAGGCGTTAAAAGAAAACTGGATTGCTGAAGGATACGCAAGCAAAAGCCATGAGAGGAAGATGCTTGAAAGGGGCAGGAAGTATCTTGCTGGGTTTTTCAAAAAAGAATTTGATCCAAAGAAAGCTCCCATCGCTTTAGAACAACCGTTTGTGGTTCCACTCGATTCGCTACAGGGAGACCCTCGGAGATTGAAGATTGGCGGAAAAATTGACAGGATAGATGAATTACTTGGCGGAAAAATTGAAATTATTGACTACAAAACAGGCGCCAAAGTCCCCACGCAAAAACAAGTCGATCATGACCTGCAGCTGACGTTTTACGCGCTGGCGGCAACAGGTATGAAGGAAGCACCATTGAACAAGAAACCCGGAGATGTTAAATTAACGCTTTATTATTTTGATAATCAGACGAAGATATCTACATCCAGAACACAAGAGAACCTAGAGGAAGCAAAAAAAGAGATTTTTGATTGGAGAGAAAAAATAGAGAACTCAGACTTTTCTTGCTCCAAGCACTTCTTCTGTAAAAACTGCGAATACAGCCTAATGTGCCGTTCAGACAGCAGCTGACCGCTTTTTGAGACCCGCCAATTACCCATTAGGATCCAAATAGTGAAGTGAAGAAACACACAGCCACTCCCTACGTTCTCTATCTCACGGTATTCATCACCGGTGCCGCAGTGCTGGTGATAGAAGTCACAGCCACCAGGCTCCTCTCCCCTCACTTCGGCATGACGTTATTCACTGTCTCAAGCATATTAGCGGTTATCCTTGCAGCCTTGAGCCTTGGCTACTGGTTGGGCGGCAAACTTGCAGATCGCTATCCGGAACCGGTAACACTGTATACCGCAATATCAATAGCCGGAGTCACAACCCTCTTTATCCATATCCTGAACACACGAGTGCTCCCAACTTGGAGCGCACAACTTGATTTAATCTCAGGCCCTCTGGTTACGAGTCTCATCTTGTTTTTCATACCAACCATTTTTCTTGGCATGGTATCACCGATCGCCATCAGGCTCTCAACAAGCAAACTGAAAGAAGTCGGAGAGGTCGCTGGAAAAGTCTTTTTCTTCTCAACAGTGGGAAGCATTGCGGGCAGTTTACTGGCAGGGTTTGTGTTGATTCCACGCTTTCCGATTTCACGAATAATCCTCGGAACCAGTCTCGTGCTTATTGTTCTTGGATTGTTCGGAGTCCGTAAGAAAATGAAAGCAAAAAATTGGCTGACGCTCTTTATTGCAACAATTGCTCTCCAAGTTCTAGCCCTGAAACTCCAGCCGCCCACCAGAAATGAAGTTATCCATGAGGAAGATTCAATGTACCAGCACATTCGCGTGGTCAAACAGGAATTTGCGGAGGGAGAGGGCTTGGTACTGATGCTGGACAAGTCCTACTCAGGAGCTTCGTATCTTCAATCCGACGAACTTCCATTTCCCTATACCCGCTATTACAAGTTGTACGAGCTTGTAAACAAAAACGCCAAGCGCTTCTTGTATCTTGGCGGCGGCGCCTACACAACGCCCAAAAAACTTCTCTCAGAGAGAAAAGACGCAATAGAAGTGGAAGTCGTCGAGATCGACCCAAAACTTCCCGAGATTGCAAGGAAGTTTTTCGGTTTACGAGATGATCCTCGACAAACGCTGATTATAGCGGATGCAAGAACCTACCTAAAAAAAAGCCAAAAGCGCTATGATATGATCTTCATCGACGTCTTCAGCATGGACATCGGCATCCCATCGCATCTCATGACACAAGAATTTTTCCAGCTCGTGAAAAACCATTTGACTGACAAAGGAACAGTAATTATGAACGTTGCAGCCAACATCGACAACAGCACCCCCTCACTTGGACTCTCGGCTATCAAAACATTTCGAGAAGTTTTTCCGCAAAGTGAGTTCATCGCATTGCGGCCATCCGACTTACCCAGCATCCAAAACATTATGTTTTGGGGGATAAATGATGCGTCTTGGAAATTTGATGACCAAGACCCCAGAATCGCCAACGCTGAATCAAAAGAAATAAGAAGCGTAGCCAATAACCGAATAGATCTTTCACAGTTTGATACGACCAACTACAAGTTGCTGACTGATGACTATGCACCAATCGAATACCTCGTAGCCAAAATGATAAGAGACGCGTCCCAATGAAAACTGAAAAACTCGAAGTTTAGCGGGAGTGAAAAAGGGATTGTATTTTGAAAGGAAAGAAGGAACGACTAAACGGTCCAGGATAACAAACCTCCTCTCCCCCGAACTTCTGCTTAAAAGCAGAAAACCCCCGCCACCGCTTTAATTGTTTAAAGCGATCGTCATAGATGCCTTCAAAATCAAAAATCCTACATGAACGTCGCTTCGCCTCCAACATCGCTTCCCAAACAGCCAAGTACCCAGCATAAAGTCTCCTTCCGGTCTGCGAGGTCACTGCGTAATAGTAATATGCACAACCGTCACTGATAAGTATAGTTGCTCCTGCCAACAATTGCGCGTCTTTAGAAGAAATCAAGACAACAAAGGCATCTTTGTCAAAAGTACGCACAAGCAAAGAAAATTCGGAAAGCGAAGGAACATACCCCTTGCCATGCTTGCGCCAAAATTCATGAAAGCGTTCAAGGAGAGCAGCATCATCTCGGCCGAGAATTTGTCTATGGCTCACATGTTGAGCCTTGCGGATACTTGTTCGTGCATCCTTCTTCATACCTTGCAAGAGATCTTTTTGGCTGCCCGTCAAATCAACATGAAGCGTTTTTGTCGGCAGCAGCGGCGACCGACTCCCACGATATCCGTGTTGTCTCATCAGCATATCAAGTTGAGAGCTCGTCATCCGCTTTACTACACCTGGCTCAAGAGTGATAGAAAAAACCCGATGCTCTAGAGCAATGCGCTCAACCGCATCAAAGTTGGGCAGCAACTCGAAGCGCTGAACCTTCATAACTGAAAATGGAAACAAAGGCAATTGTTTGATATATGCAACAATCGGGGAAAAGCCAACCGCACTAGCATGCTCTGAGGCTGGAGGGATCTTGAGAGCAGCCCAGCCTTTCTGGGACATGAAGCGCGCGTAGTGAGAAGATTGCCGGAGGTCTCTCATCGAAATTGTGCAACAAATCTCAACCATTTCCAACGAAGAACGTCAGCAAGACGAATCAGAGAATACAACTGTGGGTAAACGACCAAATCGTAGGTTCCGACAAATTCCACCAACTCCCCTCCATACCCTTCCTTAAAGCGGTGAAATCCGTACCAAGGATCCTTCGGATCAGGATCGGGACCCAAAGAACCCCAGAGATCAAAAATGTGACAACCCATGCGCTTGCCAAACCGCATCGCTTCCCACATCATGAGATTGCTGGCCATGAGATTCCGATGCTCGTTAGAAGAAGCACCATACGGATAATAAAGCACATCTTGAAAAACAAAAACGATCCATGAAACAAGAATCTGATCACGCCAAGTGGCGGTCAGAAGATGAGCAATACCAGCCGGCTGCAGCATCCCCCAGAGCTTTCGATGATAGTCTTCGTCATGCGCGTAGAAGCCTTGTCGCTTTGCCGTCTCAAACGTCAATCGCAAATACATTTCAAAAGCAGCATCACTGTTATTTTCAGAAACGACAACCCCGCGCCGCTCTGCTAAACGAACGTTGTAGCGCGTCTTTGGCTTCATCTTCACCAAAAGCTCCTCCTCGGTCTGCGCAAGGTCGATGACAAAGGTATAGGGTGTGAACACCGTTCTTCCTGGACGCAAATCAAATTTTTTTTTGAGCGAGGAAATTGCACGCTCGCCTTCTTGCGTTGTAACATTCGGCTCAAGCTTGATGAAAATAGCTCGGTTCTCAAGACCAACTCTACCAAGCGCCTTAAGCATATCGCTGTTAGGAAAGGGTCCTTTTGGGAAGTAACCGATGCTATAAGAGGTTTTCGGAACAGGGTGAAAAGTAAGCTGGAAAGCCGCTTTCATCCGTTTACCGTCAAAGACACCGATGCGGACGAACTCAACCCCAGTCTTTCTCTTAAAATCTCCCCACTCCCAGCTCTGTACAGGGTGGTGAACCAGAGCATTATACGCTTCCTTTTCATCGAGCCGGACATCACGAGTGATCATAGGGTAAGACCATTATACTCATTAAAGAATCCGCGTCCGAAAAAAAGCCTACGTTGAGAAGCTTCAATCCACAAGAAGATAGACATCCACGTAATGCGCCTTCCACTGGCCATTGAGCGAATCAAAGCCCAGGTCTATGCGTTTTCCCTTGATTGAACCACCCACATCGCCAGCGGTGGCTATTCCATATCCGGGAATATAAAGATTTGTGTGTAAGGGAATAACCGAAGGGTCAACGGCAACCACCCCATACCCCTGTTTCATCCCGGTCGCTGTCGTATCACTGCAACCGGCACATGTTGAATCATAACTCGTTGCCCAAACATCTGATAGTTTTTTCCAGTACCTAAGAGTTCCATGTTCAGTCTCTATCGTTCGATGAACAATCCTCGTTCCTAGAGAAATGACTTGATCAATCGGTGCAAGAGTAACCTGCTCTTGACTGGTACGGGAATATTCAACATCGTCGTAATAAACAATGGTGATGGTAACCTCATTTTCTCCTTCTTTCCCTTCATCAACGACTGTCTCAACGCCAATTTCTTGCTCTGGATCATCAATATAGCGAATATCATAAGCAATAGATGCGCTGTGAACCTCAACAACTTCACGAAACCGCGACTCTGTTGCAATCTTCTGTGAGGGGAAAATCAATACAGAAGATGAAACAACACTCGAATCATCGGCAACAGCGCTGGTAGAAAGAAGAAAAATGACAGGAAGAGATAAGAGGATAAACAAAGAAGCAAGATGTCCCTGAACCAATCGCATAACGAGGAATTCTAGCAAAAGGCTCAGCAAAAGAAAACCACCCAGTCAAGAATTACAAACCTGATAGGAACTCTATGAAGAAAAGCAAAAAAGGAAAGAATAAAAGGAGAACAAATTACTGAGTAAACGCGCCCTCAAGAACCTTGGTCTCCATCACATCATCATCTACTGTCTCAAGCGACACAACAACGGTATTGCGTAAGTCGTCAAAGGTAAAAGAAGCAGATGGATGAAGATCACGGTTATGGGACAGGGTAAATTTGCCATCGGTCTGTTTGGTTAATGTTAATATTCCGAGAACTCGCTGATCCTTTATCATCCAAAGTTGATAGAAACCATTTTCAGGAGGATCGGGAAGATTTGCTTCAACAATACGGGTAACAAGCGTTTCCGTGTACGTTCGAGTAATAGTACCTGAAGAATTGCCACCAGTTACATCACGTAGAGTTATCGTCTGTGTCCCAATATAATGGGCCACCGGCGCTTGAGTGGGCTGAACAGAGGTGGGTGATGGTGAAGGCGCTGAGACAGAAGCCGGCGTCTTTGGCTGCTTGAGTGAATAATAACCAAGAACTCCTCCCACAGTGACCATAATGAGGAGTACGATTAAAACAACCACTTTCGAAAGTCGTCTCGAATTCTGCTCAGGAACATCAGACATAGTAGAACTTTGACCTAGAGTAGGCTGTGCTATTGGCAACTGAGAACTTTCTTTAATTGGCTTTTCTCCAGAAAACTCACTCATCTCTTAAACAACTTTATCGATGTTAAAACGTATTGTCAAGAGAAGAGAGAAACCAGAAAGTGAAACGTGCCAATATGTTAGAAAAGAAGTCGCTAGCTTTGTTACAATAATGCACACGAAAGCTATTATGTAGTGTCAAACGAGATGAGAAAAATTTATAAACTAGCAGGCGCGTTGCTCATTATTGAATTTTTTTTCCAATTCATTAGCTTCACTCGCTATATGTATTTTTATTACAAAGAAAGGACCGAAGAAACGGAGCAGTGGTGGGAAACAGATGAGAGGTACGAATGGTTTACGAAAGTAAATAGTGACGGATTTGAGGCAATCTATCACCCATTTTTGGGTTGGACCACAGGCCCAGTGGATTCACCAAGTGTTCATGTTGGAGAAGATGGTATTAGAAGGACAACTGGCAATCCACAGAACGAAACTGCTCAAACAAAAAAAATATTTGTCTTTGGGGGTTCGACAATATGGGGACACGTCGCTGCTGACAACGAAACAATTCCGTCATTAATCGCTCAGGAGCTAAACGTAAATGTTCCCAGGTATCACATTACCAATTTTGGACAACCCGGGTACTACAGCAATCAAGAAGTCATAAACCTCTTACTTTTACTAAAAGACGGAAAGATTCCTGATTATGTCGTTTTCTACGATGGCTGCAATGATTTATATGTTTCGACAAAACAGGAAAATCCAAGCATCGTCTATAACGAATTCCTCATAAAAGACAAACTGCAAAACATTTGGGATCTGAGCCACCCCCGAACATACGGCAACAGTCTCCTGAATCCGCTTCTCTGGGTTAATGCATGGCCGGACATTTCAAAATATATAAAGATCTATCATTACCCAAGAATGATATACCGGAAACTAACCGGAACACTTGAGAAGGAAGAAAAGTACAGATTCAAAGAAGAAGACATAGATAGACTAGCCAACAATATAGCAAGAAATTATCTAAGAAACGCAGCCATGATCAATGCGTTAAGCAGAGCATATGGATTCAAGTATCTTCTGATTTGGCAACCACAATTATTGAATAAAGAGATGAAAACTGAAGAAGAATTGGGAGTAGCAGGTTCAAACTTTAAAAATTATACAAAGCTGTATCAGGAAACGACAGAGCGTCTACATGAAAGCAACATCAAGAACTTCTATGACGTAAGCGACATTTTCAGGGAACACAAAGAAACTATATTTTTCGATAACTGCCATATAAACAACGAAGGGAAAATGGCCGTCACCAATAACATAGTAGATATTTTAAGGAGGAACTACGGTCTGTAGAAAACCGTAGTGGAGACATGAATATATGTATTGTCTCTGAAGAATTTCCTCCGCTCACTGATAATGGTGGGATTGCATCAGTTTCAGTGAATCTAGCAAAGGGGTTAGAAAAAAGTGGACACAAGGTTTCTGTCATCACCAAAGCGATTGGAGACAATAGATACCAGTACAACTATCACAAAAATCAGAAAATCAGGGTATACAGGACGAACATCAATTTTAACAATAAACTATTGAACTTCTTCTATTTTAGATTCCCCCTTGGTGTTATGAGAAGAATCGCACGACTAACTTTTCCGATTTTTTGGAACATTATCGAGTGGAACGTCGCAGCATATTTGCAGTTTAAGGAGATTCATAAGCAAGAGAGAATAACAGTGGTCCATACACCTGATTTTCATTTAGGAGGTCTATTCATTTTAATGCTCACGAAAGTCCCTGTTATGGTCCAACTTCATGGCTGGAGATCATTGATAGTGGTGAAGTTGGGCAGAGCAGAAAAAACAATAGAAGGAGCATTAATCGATTTATTAGAAAAGTTCTATGTGAAGCGAAGTAGCGGCTATTTCGTTGTGAGCAAAAGCCTTGGAACGTTAGCAAAAAACTGGTTAAACACAAAGGATCTACCTAAAGTGATTTATAATTCTGTTGACAAAACGGCTTTTTTCCCACAAGAAAAGATTGAACAAAGCAGGAGGATATTATACGTCGGACGATTTGAGAAAAAGAAAGGCGTGGATCTATTATTACTAGCATTTATAAAACTAGCGGAAGAATATAAAGATATTCAACTGTTGTTCGTAGGCAGAGATACGGAGACGTTCCCAATGAACAGGCAAATGGTAAGTTTCCGCAAATACGTAAGCAGCCTAGAAATCCCAATCCAGACAAAAAGAAGAATACAACTGATCAAACATAAGCCACACTCTCAATTATTGCGTTTTTATCAACAGGCTTCTTTTTGTGTCTTCCCTTCCCATTTCGAGCCCTTTAGCATGACCCTTCTAGAAGCTTCGGCGTGCGGAAAAGCCGTCATTGCCAGCAACAGAGGTGGGGCAGGAGAGTTTATTAGGGATGGGAAGAACGGTCTGCTTATCGAACCAAATGTTGAAGCAATCATCAAGAAAGCTGAACTATTAATAAAACACCCAAACTACAGGAATAAACTCGGAGTTGCAGCATGCAAAACAGTAAGAAAGCATCATGGAATAAAAAAGATTTCAAGACAGGTGCATGCTTTTTATACAAAGTGCATAGCGAAATGAATTCCTGAAATTCTTATTGTAACGATGTATCAGTTAATCAATGTCGATGTAGATATGAGGAGAGCGAAAAAAGTGAAGAAGTGGATCAATGAAAGGGGGCCAGCATGGACAGTTTTGCATACGCTCCGCTGGCTGATAATAAAGTATATGGGTATTTTTACATACCTAATCGAAAAATTAGAAAGACTTCTTATTCGTATCGAAAAACACAAGTTCTTAACTGGTGAGGGAACAATTTGCTCTCTGTATCACACCATTGAAGAAAATAAAAAAAGATGGAATAGATACGATTGGTCATACGGTGGTGGAGAGGAATGGACCAAAGATGTAAAACGCCTAAAAGGGATTGATCCACATCAATGGAAGGCAAATTTAATTAATAAAATGATGAAAAAATATATAACAGAGGGTTCAACAGTACTTGAAATTGGTCCTGGAGCTGGTCGTTGGACAGAGATATTGCTGAAGAGAGTGAAACAACTTCTGGTAGCTGACATTTCGGAAAGATGTTTAAAAATCTGCAAAGAGAGATTTAAGGATCGTTCAAATATAGAGTATTTTCTCATTAAAGACGGCGGATTGAACTTTATACGGACGAATTCGACCGACTATATCTGGTCGTATGATGTATTTGTTCATATGAATCCAACGGATATAGAAAGATATCTCGCTGAATTTCACCGAATCCTAAAACCAAATGGAGTGGCGATTATTCATCATGCTGGAACGTATCCAGATGAAAGTGAAGACTACGTGAGAAAGGAAAAGTTCCGGTCATATATTGATAAAGAGTTTTTTGCTTATCTAGTGAAGAAACACCAAATGAAAACACTTGAACAAAATGAAACTCTGGCACACTCACCCGGAGACGTTATCACGACATTCATGAATGTACGGTAAACAAGAATATATAAACAATAAAGGTACTTATGATGAAGAATTTTCGCAAACTTGTTGAGCGATAGGAAGCTTGCGAACGACTTGAGTATCAAGTCGCATCATGCGGTAAATAGGTGCTCTTTCATTTGTCTCTTCGTCAAAAGCAGGATTCCAAAATTCCCAGACAGTTTCCCCCTCTTTGGTTAGTTCAAAAACATGTCCTTTATCACTCTCTGTAATGAGGGTGTTTCCATTAGGAAGTCTTTGATTCCCACCTCGAAGCCGTGAGTAGAAGTTTTCCGGCGGTGTAGTCTGATATACCCATTCTGCCTCGAGAGATAAAGGGTTAATTTCAACGACCCTGCTGTAGCCATTATTACCTTCATTATCGAAAATTAAAATGTTTCCATTGTCCAAGACCGTCGGATGATGTTGCTTGCTGAGGAAACCCTCTCCCCACGTCCAAACAACTTCTTCTTGCTCAAGATCAATGATAACGATAAGATTCAGTGCCCTCAGAGAAACCAATACGTTACCTCTTTTAGAGACGCCTTCAATATCCTTTGTAGTAATTTCCAACGAATTAGCGTGGAACAAGTCAAAAGGCTTGCCTTTTCCAATCATAAAACCATCATTCCTCTCATCGGGATGTTCTTCTAAATATTCGACAATTTCATCAAAAACCTCCTTGGGTATTCTGTCACCAAAGAGTTTAAAGACAGATACACTTTTTTTAATCGTACCATCAGGCGATAAAATGACGATATAATCATTAAGGATGGGAATGGTCGTCGATTGATAGGGCACATCAAGTCTACCCCGTGTCAACGAATAGATATCTCCATTTTCTGCTATATCGATGTCATGATGGAAACGAGAGGAGTTCTCCCAAATGATATTAGAATCCCAATCAAGCTTCATTAACACTTCATCTTTAACGTTGACAAACAAGTCTCCTTTGTCACTCATTTCTATATGGAGCCAAGGACCTTTGTTCGCTGACCAACTGTGCAACACGTTTCCATCCATGTCAATGAGATGGGCAAGGCCCAAATTTCTAGAATTATAAATATTAATATCTTTACAGGATAACGTACCAACGTCTGAAGCGATGTCTCCATCAAAGAATTCTATGTCCGACTCTCTTCTCAAATCATATCTTGACTTTTGAAAAAGTGAAATAAAAACGAAAGCCCAAACGAAGGATATGATGAGAGCTTTGCTAACACGAATCTTCTTCATTATCTGATCTCATTATGGAAAATTTCCATTATCCATTATGATTGTGTCATAGAAATGTGTACCAATCAACAAAATAAATATAATAAATGAGGAAAATGAAAGTTGCTCTTCTACTCGATCCGGGCATAGAGGTAATTGACAGTAACTCCTGCGGAGGCACGGAAAGAGCATTTTTACTTTTTTTGGACTTTCTTTACAAAGAGAGAATAGACCGCAAATCATTTTCGGCTGCAAAAGTAAAGAGTGGAAAGAAATATATAATAAACAAATTGTTCTACCCTACTTGGTTGAAGGAAATTGGTGAAAAACTGATCGACCGATCACACCATGATCCTTTGTTATGGAAGATTGGCAGTTATATAAAAGTCTTAGCAGAACTTCCGTATTGTCTATTGTTTATTATGAAATCAATTGATTGCGATGTTTTAGTATCCTTCAATGTTCCACTCGTCTCTCTTCTCTCTCCCAGACGGACAATACTAAGAATTGGATACCCGGCAGGATACGTGTTTTTCCCATTACAAAGAATGTTGAAAAGTCGATACCAACAGACGTATTTTTATTTTGTCTCAAAAAACCTTTGCACGAAATTTATAAAAAACCACCCACACCTGTCTCCGAACAGACATGAGGTAATCCATAACGGTATAGATACAGCACTCTTTCAACCCAAAAAAGAAATGAACAGAGTCAGACACAAGCAGCATCTAACTTTTCTCTATGCCAGCAACTGGAATAAACGAAAAGGCATTTTTATGTTATTAAAAGCTGCTCGAGTATTAGAAGAAAAGGGTTTGAAGTTTAAACTCCTTCTGGCAGGTGGACCGGATCTTTGGTCGAATATCGATGTACGCCGAAAGGCGAAGAAAATTTCAGAAAGAGTGTATCGGGAAGCAAAGAGATTAAAAAATACCGAGATTGTCGGGAAGAAAAACTATCGTAGTTTACCGAAACTCTATCACGCTGCTAATTTTGTAGTTTTTCCCTCGATATGGAGAGAACCGTTCGGGTTTACGATCATCGAAGCAATGTCGTGTGCTACTCCAGTCATTGCTTTCAAGAAAGGAGCCAGCCCGGAAATTATCAAGAACAACAAAACCGGATATTTGATTAGTGATGTCAACACAAAGGGGTTAATCAGGGCCATACAAAATCTGATTCAAAACGAAACCCTCAGCCACATACGGCAGATGGGTCAAGCCGCAAGAGAAGAAGCATCGCATAAATACTCCTTACAAACATGGGAGAGAAGCGTTAAAAAGCTGCTAGAAAAAAGATTGAAAGATCAATGATCTCTGTCATCATTTCCACACTCAATCGTCCAGAAAAGCTTCAGAACTGTCTCTATTCCATCCTCGCGAACACGTTTTCTGGTTTTGAGATTATTGTCATTGACCAGAACAGAGGCAACACAACCAAGAGAGTGGTACAGAAATTTTTAAATGAGTCGATAAGATACATTAAAATAGGCCGAAAAGGATTAAGTCGAGCCAGAAATCTAGGGATAAGGGTGAGCAAAGGCAACATTCTCGCCTTCACCACAGACGACTGTATAGTTGACAAACACTGGCTCAAGAACATCGATTCAAGTTTCCAAGAAAAGGAATCGTTTCCTGTGGTGTTTGGCAGAGTAGTACCATTCCGACCGGAACACCATCCTGGTTTAATTTCCCCTGGCGTATCGGATCCCAGAAGAACCAAAAGAGAAATACTCACGAAAATATCGTATGAACTTTTCGATTTTGGCATCGGGAATAACATAGCGGTAAGAAAAAGCACCTTCAACAAAATAGGTGATTTCAAAGAGTGGCTCGGCGCCGGATCAGTTGGTCGCGCAGGAGAAGAAGGAGAACTGATCTACAGAGTATTAAGAGAAAAAAAACAAGGAACAAGAATTCTGTTTAATCCTGAAATTCTCGTGTACCACGACCGCTGGCTTAACCAAAGAGAATATGAGAAGCAACAATTTTCCTACAATTACGGCACGATAAGTGTGCTGGAATATTATTACTTCCTTGGTGACAAGAGAAATAAAAAATACATAATTCGGGTGTTCAAAGACAAGCGAGAAAAAAGACATCAAGAAATAAAAACCTGCATTGTAGAATTTCACCCGAAGTGGCTGGTAAGAATTGCATTCGATGTCACAATCCACGCTCTGTATTATGCACAAGGTGTTTTAGTTGCTCGATATTTTGCGAGATTAAAAAGAATGCAGAAAAAGTAATGATCTCCGTAATAATCTCCACCCTCAACCGTCCGGAAAAAATTCAAGAGTGCCTCAAAAAAATTTTAGCCAGCGATGTTTCAGATTTTGAAGTAATCATAGTTGATCAAAGCAAGGGCTATTCCACAAAGAGCGTCGTCAAGCAGTTGGGTTCAGCAAAAATTGTATACTCGAAAATGAATACCAAAGGTAAATCAAAAGGATTAAATGACGCTGTAAAAAGAGCCAGCGGCGAAATTCTCGCCTTCACCGACGACGATTGTTTAGTTGAAAAACACTGGCTCAAGAACATCCATCACGCGCTCAAAGAGCACAAAAATATAGTAGGAGTTTTTGGTCAAGTACTACCGCATGAGCCATTTTTAAACAAAGGAAAACTTTGTCCAGGTATCTTTGTAAGCACCAAAGAGAGGATCATTACTAAACCGACCCCTCATTGGAAATATATTGGCTTTGGCAACAACATGGCATTTAAAAGAGAGGTATTTCGCAAGATGGGGTTATTTAAAGAATGGTTAGGCCCATCAGCGATTGGCTTAGCCGCTGAGGATGCGGAATTCGCTCAAAGGGTTCTATTAAGCGGTTTTAAAATTCTGCGCGATCCCAAAGTGAAGGTCTACCATGACCGATGGCTAACAAAAAAAGAGTTTCAAAAACAAATGTGGGCGTATTCGTGCGGAGAGTTAGCATGTTACGGCTATTTCGCTATGAGAGGAGAACAATTTGCAAAGAAAATCGTGTCAGACAACTTCAGAGACTCGCATAAAAAGCTGAAGGGGAGTATAAAGTCTCTTCTACATTTTCAAAGAAGTGGTGTTAAACAACTGTATCATACTGCGATCGAGTTTTTCTTTAAACTGCGGGGCTTGGGTATTGGCTATCTGTTTTTCAAAAAAGAGTCCCGGAACCAGTGAAGGATAGTAAAGGGTAATTGTCAAAATCCGGCACAAATTTGGTAGAAAGAATTTCTATTAAACGATGACGCTATTGCTTGATGCTTTCTTTACGGTGAAGGTAGTTTGCGAAGAATTTCTTGAATATTGAGATGAGATAATTCATCTGTGGCTTTGTCATTCCGGGATAGACACCAACCCAAAACCCATTGCTCATAATAAAATCGCTGTTCGTAAGTTTACCGACAATTCTGTGTTTTATCGTTGTATAGGCTGGATGCTTGAGAAGATTTCCAGCAAAAAGCATCCGAGTAGCGATGTTGTGTTTTTCAAGAAAGCGAACAACTTGATCACGAGTAAACGGGGCGCTATCGCGGACAACCAGCATAAAACCAAACGGACTAGGAACCGACTTCGGATGCTTTTTTTGGAGGACGAAGTATCGTTCAAAAGGCTGTAATGCGTGAAAAAGTTGCTTCCAATTCCTTCTCCTTGCTCGAATAAAAGAAGGAAGTTTCTTCATCTGCTCCACCCCAATCGCGGCTTGCAAATCCGTCATCTTGAGATTGTAGCCTATCTCGGAGTAAATAAACTTATGATCGTATCCAAACGGCAGTGTACCCAGCTTCCATCCGAAGCGTTTTCCGCACAGGTCGTCTTCACCCGGTCTACACCAACAGTCTCTCCCCCAATTACGAAACGACTCAATGATCCGGTAAAGCAAGGGATTGTTTGTTAAGATAGCTCCTCCTTCACCAGTGGTGATATGATGAGCTGGATAGAAACTGAGCGTTGCAATATGGCCAAAGGTGCCGACCTTTTTTCCACCAAAAGTTGCACCAAACGCGTCACAACAGTCTTCGATAACCCAAAGTTTGTGAGAAGTAGCCAAGCGCATAACGGCATCAAGATCAAACGGAAAACCAAGGGTATGTGCCATCATTATTGCTTTGGTTTTTTTACCGATGGCTTTACGAATTTGAGAAGCGATAGCGTTTCCAGTCAGGAGACCGACATCGACAAACACTGGAACAGCTCCAATTTGGAGAATTGGATTCACTGTTGTGGGAAAGCCACATGCGGCGGTAATCACTTCATCACCTGGCCGAATTCGGCGGTCTTCAAGTCTCAGCGAGGTTAAAGCGGAGAGTGCAATCAAGTTTGCAGAGGAACCAGAGTTTACCAAGGAAGCGTAATCCAAGCCGAGAAATTTTCGCAATGAGCGTCCAAACGCTTCCGCATACGGACCTTCAGTAAGCCAAAAATCCAAAGACGCATCAACGAGACTGATGAGTTCGTTTTTGTCATACACTCTTCCCGAATAGCGAATACGATCTCTCATAGGAACAAAATCACCTTGAAGATGGGCAGCGTAGAAGTATCGCTCAACAAGTCTATGGATCTTTTTCTTAAGCGTTTTTTGTGAAACTTTGGATAGTCGACTTGAGCTTTTCTTTATTTTTGGACCCATCTCAGTTTCTCATCAAGAAGCCTCTGACTCAGTAAGCTTTGTAAGCGCTCAAGCCGAACGTAGTCCTCTCCAAACAACTGTTCATAAGATACTCGACGCGTTTTGAAGAGTCTGATGACTTCTTTAATACCGTCCCCAACCGTCTTCTTGGGAACAAGATCAAGGTATTTCTTCGCTTTAGAAAAGTCCACCCGATAACTTCTTTTGTCATGATTCCCGTCTGTTATCGAAATACGAAAAGCAGGATAACAACGGTGAATTTCGGAGGCGAGTTTTCGTATTTGATAATTTTGATCGTTGAAACCGATGTTAAAAATTTGAGCATGAAGAGCTTCGATAGGACGTTTGAGACACAGCAGGATAGCAGAAGCAACATCGATGACGTGAACCATCGGGCGCCAAGCTCTCCCATCACTCATTAATTTCACCAGCCCAGTAAGATGAGCTAAAGAGATAAGGTTATTAAGCACCAAATCTGAACGCATGTTCGGAGAAGGACCATACACAGTTGCGTTGCGTAGAACAATTGGAGAGAACGTTTCTGACGCAAGATTCAGAAGTTCCGCTTCTGCGGCGGCTTTTGACCTCGCGTACGCTGAAAGCGGTTGTACTGGAGCCGTTTCATCCAGCAATCCTTCCTGGGAGCCATAGACGCTACATGAAGAGGCAAAAACAAAGCGTCGCACGCCCGCAGCCTTAGCTAATCGTGCCAGGCGAAGCGTCGCATGGTGATTGATTTCTTCGGTGAGTTTCGGATTGATTTCACCGAGAGGATCGTTTGAGAGTGCAGCCAAATGCACAAGGTGCTCAACCCCAGCAAAATCCTCAAGTTTCAAGTCTCGGATATCTTTTTGAACACGTCGATAAGGTGTTTTGGAAAGCCGGTCACCATTGAGTGGAAAGAAATAGGAGTCTATCCCTACAATATCGTACCCGTTTCCTAAAAGAAGCGGAACCAAAACAGACCCTATGTAGCCTTCACTCCCTGTTACCAAAAGGCGTGTCGCTGCCATGATTTTGGATCAGTATATCATGTGTCAACCATGATCAGAGAGAAGTGAGTCATACAGATGAAGGTTTTTTTTGAACCAACGGATGGTACGCAGAAGACCGTGTTTGAGCCCAAACGTAGGAGCCCAGCCCAAAAGCTTCCTGGCTTTGCTGATATCGGCGACCAGTCGTTGGTATTCGAATCTTCTGGTTGGGATCGCGGGGGAAAGCGGGATATCCGAATCCATCAGCGAACGGATCATTTCAACAACCTCTTTGATAGTGATACCTCTTCCGCTCCCGATGTTGATGATCTCATAAGGAGGGATAAGGGAAGGGTAGCGCATAATCGTATCGAAGACTCCCATGAGATCTTCAATATACAAGTAATCGAGAACCTGGGATCCTTGTGTCATAGTGATGGAGGGTTTGTTGTTCAGGATGGAAAGGATGCTGTGTGCCACGAGTCGTTGCGGGGCGTCATACGGTCCAAACAGGCCAAACAGGCGAAGCGTGACGACGGGGATGGAGAAAGATCGTCCGAACGCTTCAGTAAGATACGTACTTGCGACCTTCGATGCGGAATACACAGTCAACGGTGCAACGGCGGTCGATTCGTCGATAGAGGTTGGATGACTTCCGTATTCAAAGCAACTGCCGATATTGACAAAAATCTTTGGCGGTGTGTTTTTCAGCGATTGCAAGAGCGCCAACGAGGACAACGCGTTGGTCGAGACGATAGTCCGCCCAGAGTCCTTCGGGCTCGATACGCCAGCAGAAGCAAAATGGAACACATGGGTTGGGCGCATATTACGGACAACATCCCTGACCGCTTGCGATTTTCTCAGATCAATTTCAATCACTTGAGCAGCCTGTTTGAGCGTGCTCTGTCTCAAGCGCCAGGTGAACTTCTTATCGAGAAGGAAAATTGAGGCCTTGCGTTTACGGAAGTAGTGGAAAAAGTTTGCCCCGATGAATCCGGAAGCACCGGTAATAAGGACCCGCCTCATAGAAATCTAACCCTCCCAAACTTTCCATTTTGGATTTCTCTTCCACATCTCCTGCAACGCCTCCATATCCTGATACGTGTCCATCGCATACCAAAATCCATCATGTGGGTAAACAGCAAGCTGACGTTTCTCGACCAAACGCTCCAGGCCCGACTCGATCCACTCACCGAGTCGAAGGTACGAAAAGAATTCCCGTTCAAACACCATAAAACCTCCGTTCACGTACTCGTCAAGCACTGGTTTCTGACGAAAGCGCGTGGCAAACCCCTTTGCATCGGTTTTGACCAGTCCCCACTTGGATCGCGGGTGCACGCCGGTGATTGTTCCAATGACCCCCATCTTCTTGTGGAAAGCGAGAACCTCTCGAAGATTCAAGTCTATCACACCGTCGCCGTAGGTAACCATGAAACGACTCGTGCGGATATAAGGTTTACAGAGAAGGACCCGCTCCCCGTGCAAGGTTTCGAGTCCAGTTTCCGCAAAGATAATCCGGTAATGATCGACTTTTTCTCGGACATTGTTTGTATGTAAGACCTTCTTCCCCGTGGGCATCTGCGGGGTGAAGTCTGAAGAAAGATGATGTTGATGAAGGAAGTACTCCTTGATTTGTTCACCCTTATAGCCGAGAGCGATGACGAATTTGTTAAAACCCCAATGGGCATAGATTTTCATTATGTGCCAAAGGATGGGCTTGCCACCAATAGAAATCATCGGCTTCGGACGAAACTCGGTTTCTTCTCTTAATCTAGACCCCTTCCCACCACAGAGTACCACTACTGGGATTGACGACCGCTGGCGAGGAGCGCTCTTCCTACGCTTCATATGGTAGGTACTCATGGTTCACTATTGTAACGTCGATAAGCAGACGAAAATGTTCCCCGAGTAACTACTTTCCCCTTTTTCAACAGAATTACTCGAGTGCAATACTTTTCGACAAAGTCGAACCACTGGGATACTAAAATGACTGTTTTCTTCTCTTTGAAGAACTGTTCAATCTTACGTAATGATTTTTTCTTAAATTCTTGGTCTCCAACGGCAAGATTTTCATCCAGCACGAGAATGTCGGGGTTAACGTGTACGGCTATAGAAAAGCCAAGACGCAACGCCATCCCACTTGAGTACGTATAAAATGGTGAATCGATGAAGCTTCCGATATTTGCAAATGTAATAATATCTTTCATTCTTCTACGTATTTCATTCTTGTTCATACCCATGAGTAGTCCGTTTAAAGTAATATTCTCTTCACCAGTGAGGTCTGAGTGAAAACCCGCTTCGAGCTCTATAAGCGAAACAAGTTTTCCGCTAGTTTCAACCGTACCCGTGGTTGGTGTTGTAATACCGGAAATGATTTTCAAGAGCGTTGTTTTACCAGAACCATTTGGGCCAATGATGCCAATTCTTTCGCCCTTTTTGATCGCCAAGTCTATATTTTTTAAAGCCCAAAACTTCTCTGAATTTCTTCTAGCTAAAATATTTTCTATCAAAGTGGGTTTTTCGTGATGGAGAGTGTATCTTTTAGATACATTGCTTAGTTGAACTGCGATGTTTCTCATAACTATATCCAGTCGACGAAAAAGGGGTTGTTTTTTTTGTAAACTTTTACACCAATGGTAATAATTATCAAGGAAATCGCTAAATTTGTAGTAGCAATGGAGGGTATTATTTTTCCTTGATTGATAAGAGCTATATGTGAAATTTCAAATATAGTTGTCAATGGATTTAGATAGTAGAGGATTAAGAGGTGTCTAGGAATAATAGTAAGATTATAGAGGATTGGAGTCGCGTAGAACCATAGAATGAGTGTTGACTGGACGAAGAAGTTAATATCCCTATATCGTACGTTGAGTGATGATGTGAGTAAGCTTAAGCCAATTGTTAAAAAGAAGAGCCAGATTAGTGCTGGAAAAAGAAGCCAGAGTGTTTGAAATGGGAGATTTCCTGTTAGAAGTAGAAACGACAAAAGTAGGATAAGAGAGATGAGTAGGTTAAAAAAGTTGGAAATGATTATAGAGATAGGAATGGCTTCTTTAGGAAATTTAGCTTTTTGCAGGAGTGAGCGCTCGTAGATAAAGCTAGGAGTAGTCTTTGATACTGAGAGGCTGAAGAACTGCCAGAGTAACAGTCCGCTGAACAGGAAAAGAAAGTAATTTGGAATTTTTATAAAAAACGAGAAAATCAATCCTATTATTAACATTTGAAGAAGTGGGTTAAGAATGATCCAGAAGAAACCGAACATAGCTCTCTTATATCGAACTTTGATTTCTTTCTCTGTCATTGCCCAAAGAAAATCAAAGTAGTTTTTAAAACCAATACTATTCATAAGACCGATATGTTTTGCTGGACCTTGTTATTATTTAAAAAAGTTCGGATCAGTGAAGGAACAATTTTGCCCAAATCAACATTGCTTCTCGAAGCTTACGAAAATACCTCTGTTTCGGAAATCGAATCTTTTCTGCGAGCTCAAGGTAACAACGAGCAGCAGTGCGTCTCGTCAATTCCATCGAGTCAACACGTCTCCAAAGCCATTCGTTGACAACGAGTCCATCTTTTTCTTTTTGTATATTCTGGAATCGATCAGAAGCACCCTTATGGTGAACAAATGGCGAGCCACTGACGATACTCCATCCAAGATGGTCGACAATCTTTTTTGCAAATAAACCAGCCCAAATATCATCGAAGCGATCGTACCCCCATCCGGTGCCATCACTACCCACTCCCATCAGCGGAAAATACATTAAAGGAGTTGCTTCTCTTTTAAAAGCCAAATTCATAGAACTCATAGGGAAATACAAGCCGTTCGGAACAAACTGACGGATTGGCGGATACGGATTCTGGTTAAGTTTGGGAAAATTGACGAGCGTTTTTGCATCCAAGTCAACCACGCCTGACCACAACCCATGACTAATCATCACAGGCGTCTGATCGCGCGCTTTATAGGGAAACCCTCTCGTGAACATAAACTTTGGGTCTGGGTAAGTAGGATACCAGTCTCTTGGTGCTTTAACGGAAAGATTTTCGAGATGAGTCTGGACAAAGCTGCTTCCGGTCGGGTAACAATCATCATCTAAAGTGATAACTACATCAGCACCCATCCGATAAGCCTTCCAGAATCCGTAGGATCGAATGCCAGCATTCTTTCGAGAAAAAATCCACTCGTCTATACCGAAATCCTTGTGAATATCCTCCCAGGAAAAGTGATGGATAGCTTTGGCCGGGACGGACGGACAGGCAATTTCTTTTTTTTCTCGATCTTCAATAATGACAATCTGACAATCCCTGAATTCACCTTTCCAAGATTTGAGGAAAGCGAGATCGCGGATGGTAGGAATAACAACAAATACAGACATAGATCATACCAACTCCTGAAATATCGGGTGCTGCTCAAGAACCGTAGAAATAGCCTCAATCTTTTTCTCCCAAGAGTTATCAATGGCAAGCCGTCTTTGCCGCCTCTGAAGTTCCTTAGGCCAACCACCTTTCAAGATATGCTGAATGTGCTGGCGAAATGCAGTTGCATTCGACCCGATGCGAACCAAAGGTTGAAGCCGGGTTAACTCCTGAATAGGCGTGGCTACCACAGGCTTTTGAAGATAAAAATATTCAAACAACTTCATAGGATAACAGTACCTATTGAATTCTAAATGAATAGAATAGGGAATCAAGGCGACGTCGAAATAATCAATAAATGCCGGGATCTTTTCTTTCGGTAAAGAATCAACCCAGAAGACATAGTGATGGGAGAATAATTTTTCAAATTGACCTTTCGTTTCAGCATAAGAATCTTCTCGTTCGGATTCTTTAGAACCAATGAAAACGAAATAGTAATCATCACTATATTCCACAAGCTCGTTCAATAAACGAAAATCAAGTCTATAGTTAATACCGCCTACATATCCAATAATTGGTTTATCGACTGGAAAAGGCAGCGAACTCCTTCCGATCTTTTTGAAAGAGGGAAACAATGGGAGGGCAAACCCCAGTGGAACAACAGCAATATGGGAACGCTTCTTTGTAAATTTTTCAAAAAGCGCACGCGAATTCACCACCATGGTATCACAAGCCTGAACAAGGCGTTCCTCCTGGACACGAAGACGTTTGTGAAGCGATCTTTTCGGAGAGGAGAAGTAATCAACGCAATCATAAAGTGAAAGAAACGAACGACCGAAGAATTTCGGAAGCTGATAGAATTCAGGAGAAAAGACCCAAAGAATCCGTTTGTGAGCTCGGAAGAACAAGAAAAAGAAAAGCTTCATCAGAAAAACATTGACAAAAAGATTCACAGTCCGAACAATTCGGAAGCGACGAAACGGCAAGAAGTGTATTGGGGTGAAGAAAAGTACGTTGTCCTTGCGATGAAGAAGACGAAACCGCCGCTTACGAAAAACAAGCAAGGAGAGGATTTCCCGCAGAGACCTTGCATCTTCCCATAAAAAAGCAAACACACGATTACCATGTGAAGATAATGTAGAACATGTTTGTAAGAGATAATCTGCGGGCCAATCTAGCGGATTGTTAAATGGAACCAGTATAAGAGTATTAGTGATCATGGGAAGCAAGAAAAATAATGTATCGCTATATTGTAGCGTAAACAATACGATACCGCTTCAGCGACATAGCGACGTCAAGTCTAAAAGGAGAAGGAGAAAAACAATGATCACGGAAGTCGATCCAATCGCATGCGACAGTGATAATCTTGAGGAAGAAGGGAGAGACAGCGTTCGTAGATGATTTTTTCCTCCGCGGTTCGTGCGTAAGGTTCCAACAAATCACCGTACTTAATATAATACTCTGATTGCCACGGATCCAGTCGAAGCGCCTGCTGCAGGTAATGCTCTTTCTCCGCATCGTTAGAGGCATGTCGGGAAAGAAGGAAAGCCACTTCCCCAATTTTACGGTGAGCCTTATCAAGGAGAAACAATTCTCGATCATCCTCTGGAACAGCAAGGGCAAAATAGCGACGAAGCAGCCCCATGCCCTCCTCAAGCCTTCCCTGCTCGATGAGAAGCTCGGCGCGCTCAATGAATCCACCGGCCAGGTAAATATGGGATCCACGCCGGCGGGGAGAGATAAGGGCAGAGAACGCATCAAAGGCAGGATCATAGTCACCACGAGAGAGAGAAAGTCGGATGTAGGAATTGAAGATGTCAATCTCAGCTTGGGATTCGCCAGACATAAACTCTCCTGGCATGTTTGTATAAACCCCAACATAACGTTCGAGAAGTGCATATTGCTTCTGCCTTTCCCCTAACTGCTCAGAGATATCTGCAAGCGTCAAAACAAGATCGGGTCTTCCTATTGAGACAAACGAGAGCGCGCGTTTGTAGTAGGCTAACGCTTCAGAATAATCAGCCTGTTTGGCAAACCAGTACCCGTACACTTCATAGAGCTCGGCGAGCCTAGGATGAAGGGAAAAAGCAGAAAAGAAGGGGTCACAACAGGGGCCAAAAGAGCGTACATAATTGAGGATTCTTGAAGAATTCAGAGGATTCAACCGCAAGCTTTTGATTTTGTTACCATCAGTCCAATAAACGTCAGAAAGCAAACTCACGACACCAGCAAAAACCAGAAGCGTTGAAAGAAGAAAAAAGACGGCGTAGTGGAGTCTATCGTTGAGGGGTTTCAACGTAGGCTTCGCAGAAAAGTTCTGCAGGACAAAAAGAATCACCAAAAAGGAAAGAAAGACTCCAGGGAATTCCCAGTCGAAATCAAAAAAAGAGTGGACGCTCGAGGCAAGGACACCGACGAACAGCCCGACGAAGTACGGATCACTGCGGCGCACGCCAGTTGCACGAAAAGCCCGCCTGAAAAGAATAAAAAACAGAGACGACCATAGAAAGAAGCCAATGACCCCTGACTCTACAAGGGTTTGCAGGTACCAATTATGGGCAAACCAAGAGAAATCACCAGGAGCTTTCTGCTCAGCTTGAGAAATCAGTCGAAAGGTTCCCGGACCAGTTCCCGTGAGTGGTCTCGTCCCAAAAGCGCGCACAGCCTGGCCCCAATAGGCTAAGCGCCTCGTGGCACTCGTGGGTTTAAATACCTGACGATAAAGCCAGGGATGACGTTTGACCATAGCTTGGTTGCTATCAAGAATGGCGGGAAGGGATAAAAACAGCAATATCGCTAACCCCAGTAGAGACAAGAACAAAACCTGCCTTCGATTAACAGATTTCCGAAGAAGAAAAATGGTGACAATCAACGAGAAGAAGACAACCACAAGCCCGGCGCGAGAGAAGCTGAAAAAGAAACTAGCAAGGAGAATAGGAAACAACAAAGCCCAGATTTTTCCTTTACGTTTGAGAGAGAGTGCAAAAACAAGCGGTGTTACGAGAAGGAGCGCATCGGCAATATGGCTGTGTCCGTGCCTGGCGTAGATGAGGCTGAGTGCTCCCCCAGCCGTCCGAATTCCGGGAAGAAGAAAGAGGTAGCTATGCGCCAGTAAAAACAACACGGTAGCGACAAGGAGATAAGAAAGAGAACGTACGTCCTTACGATCTCGCAGCAGCAGGCCCGCGAGCAGAGTCAGCAGTGCATAGGAAGCCACTCGAAAAAAGGAAGCAGCACTCCACCCAGGGCTCCAAGAAAAAGGAATAGCAACAGCAAGCCAAACGAGAAGAGAAAACCAAATCAGAGGGAGGAGGGATTTCTGTTTGGGAAGAGGAATATTGCGCATGCGATGTTCCAGGACAATAACAGAGGCAAGGACAAAAGGACCGAAAAGCAAAAAGTACTTCGAGATCTCAAGCACTCCTCCATTAAAACCTAAGATTAAAAACAACAATAAAAAAAACAAAAACCGCGATACCCGCAGAGCTCGACGAGATCTTTTGCGTTTAATGGTAGACATAGGATCCGTTAAAAGTACTCAACAGCAATGTAACAGAAAGCGAAAACAGCTTCTACCATGTAGATACTAGATATCCACAAAAATATAGATAGCAATTATTCTGAAAATATTGAGAGAATCTGAGGACTTTTCCAATCCCAAGCTGCTTCCTCAAAACTAACACCTGACTTTTCTACTCGAGCATCCCATTGATAAGTGAAGTAAAAAGCTCCTATATATTGAACAAAGAATGAGAAAATAGCAGCAATGAAGAAAACGGAGAAATAAAATTGTTTATATCGAAAATTACGCCTCAGAAGGTGGTTAATAAAATATGACAGATAAATTGCCAATATTGGTAAAAGATCGGTTAAATACCGAGGTCCGTAACTCCAGGATCCCGTCCAACTAGCAAAACCAGACAAAAAAAGAAGGTAAAGTACCCCAACCAGACCCAAGAGCTTTAAGAAGTAGGTTCTACGAGAAAAAGATGATTTGACCAATAAAAAGGCCCCAAAGAATGAAAAGAGAAATACTGGTGAATAGATAAAAAGGCCTCTACTCGGAGAGATAAGCAGACCAGCCAGAGAGGTAAGTTTTGGCAAATGAAAAGCATCGGTGATCAGAGCGTAAGAACCTAACAAGTAATTCCCAAGGAAATACTGATTGTACAAAAAGAAGGGCATTCCTAAGAACAAAAATCCCAATAAATACGCCATCGTATTCCTATAAAAGCGCTTATTGAGCATGATCGGAAACATCAAGAAAAAGGGAATAGATAAAAGGAGCGCGCTGGGCCTGTTGAGAATGAAGAGACTCAGCGTACCCCCCATGAGGAAGTATAAAAAATGCTCTTAGAGAATCCATAGACGGCCGTAAGTAAATACAAAAAGATCAAAATGAAAAATAAGAGATTGCCTAAGCCGTGTTGCCATAATTCTTGACTGTTGATCACCCAAGCACTTGCACAAAACAAATAGATGAAAGTTGTAAGAAGAGCGACTTTACTACTCTTCCAGATCATCTTCAAAATCAAATAAAGAGAAACACCAGAAAAAGCAGCAATAAGGGACGCGGAAAGCTTGAGGAACGAGATATGACTTTCAACATATTTGAAGTTATAAAATGAAAACGGAATGTTTCTAATTTCTAAAGATAAGTTATAAAAGAAGTAGAGTGGAATGAGAACAACTGGCAAGACGATCGGAAACCACGACACGACGTGGCCGCGAGTTTTAACGAGAAAGTAATCGTAAGGGTTTCTACCGTGGATGTAGTACTGTACTTCACTTAACATATCATCGAAATAGATAGTTTTCTCTCGGACGTTTAAAACGGGAAGAACAGAAGCAGGAACAACATCAGAACTTTCAATCATTCGCCCATTGCTAAGATAGACGACCATGGCGACAACAAAAATAACTGTTGCTAACAGGAAATCTTTGTGAAGTTTGGCGATAATACGATTTGCTGAGATCATATCACTTTAAAAATCAGAAGCATCAAGTACTTCAGATGCCGTCATCGACGCATCGGTGATATGATTATATCCATGGAAGACATAAAAGTCAGTTAAGCTTGGCTAAAAGCAATGTGACAAAAAAAAGGCGAAGTAAAAATACACAAACTGCAAGAATGATGATGTTTCTTGTATTAAAAAGCGCTTTCATAATAGAATGATGAAAATCGATGACGAAAAAGTCTGTTTGCATTATTATCCCCGCTTATAATGAGGAAAAGTCAATTTCCTCAGTGATTTCTTCAATTAGGAAAATAAGCCGCAGATACGATGTGATAGTAATAAACGACGGCTCAGATGACAAAACAAAAGAGGTCACAGAGCAAACAGGCACTGGCATTCTCAACCTTTCTTTCAATCTAGGTATTGGGGGAGCAGTTCAAACTGGTCTTAAATATGCTCTTGCCAAAGACTACGATATTGCAGTCCAAGTAGATGCTGATGGGCAACACGATCCACGCCACATACCTCAACTTATAGCAGACCTGGATAGCGGAACAGACATGGTAATCGGAAGTAGATTTATCAATAAAACAAACTACAAAGCTTCCTTTCTGCGTCGACTTGGAATTACCATTTTCTCAAATCTCATACTGTTCACTTGCGGCAAAAAAATTTTTGACTCTACTTCTGGATACAGAGTCTTTAATAAAAAAACGATTGCCTTCTTGGTACGTAATTATCCTATCGACTTTCCAGAACCTGAATCAATAGTAAAGTTGTTAAGAAACGGATTTGTGATAAAAGAAACTCCGGTTGAGATGAACCGGAGAGCCACGGGGGAGTCTTCCGTAACACCCCTTAAAGCTCTCTACTTTATGGCCTCTATCTCAGTAGCAATCTTGATCGAGTCAATGAAAAAATATTGAAGCCTCTATGTATAGCATCCTTGACAATTCATTAACTCTTCGCACACAGCTTTTCTCTATAGTCGGAAGCATTCTTCTGTTACTTATTATTATCAACCTGATAAGAAGAGAGTATCTAAAAGAGGGATATTCACTTTTATGGCTTCTTATGGGTGGCTTGGTGTTGATATTTTCTCTATTTAACGAGTTGTTATTCTCATTTTCGAATTTTATTGGAATTGATTATGCGCCCGCTGCGTTGTTCTTGGTTTTGATCATTGGACTGATGCTAATATCCATGCACTTTTCAGTCGCCATCTCGAAACACGAGAAGCGCATAAAAGAACTCGCTCAGGAAAATGCTTTACTAAAATCTATGCTAAATAAGAAGGAGCGAAAGCGGAAAACATCCAAGAAATAATTTTTAGGAGTTTCAGCTCGGAAAAATAGACTTACTCTCTCCCTTACGGATTGGGCACCTGAAAGAATCACCTGTGATTATGCGAAACACACCAATACTGCGTCTCAACAGCAACCTCCGTATGGCTGTTGGCTTGGGCTTTGTAGCGATCATTTTTATCATATCAGTGTTCATTCGGATCCCGAACATGAATAGGCGTTTAGGTGATGACCATGAGTGGTTGACCGCGCAAAGCCTGATTGCTTTAGAAAATCTTCGAAGCCAGGGAGCCCTCAAACACCGATTTAGAATTCTTCAAACATACCCTGAAGAAACTAATAGATTTGTTTGGGATGCAACTACTAGATTATTAAGTCCAGATGGAAAAGGTTACTATATCACCTTTCCACCATTCTCAATAATTTTCGCTTATTCGATTTTTGAGTTTTTGCAGTTGGAGATTTCAGTGTTAAACTTGCAACTTCTTAATATATTGCTTCATTTTATTGCTGCCCTGTTCGTGTATTTGTTGCTGTACGATATCTTACCGCGCAACAACCGAGTTATACCTTCCGTTGTTGGATCAGCAACTTTCATTTTGATGGCACCGAACTTATGGTTTTTTTCAAATACGTATTCATGGGACATCATCTGGCATTATTTCTGGATTGTTGGTTTGTTCATATTCCAAAAAACCATAAAAAGTATTGAATCGGATTCGCGCGAGAACCTCAATGTCTACATGGGCGCCCTGGCTTTAATAAATTTTCTTACTATTTACAGTGAATATCAGGGATTATTTTTTTCTCTTTCGATTTTGATATTCTCAGCAGTACGATTTAAAAGATCAAAGTTATATAGGAGATTATTTTATGTTATCTTCTTTTCAACGCGAAGTAGGGGCAAGGACCCTGGAAATACAGTGCGGGCTGCTCGCGCAGCAGGCTAACGGCTCCGTTGTGGTCCAATACGGCGATTCCATTATGCTGGTGACCGCTACGAT
>JADFLW010000007.1 GCA_022564195.1 Patescibacteria group bacterium | reverse complement strand
TCTTGTTCAACAAGCGCCACATTCTCCAAAAATTCGGAAAGATCAGGAAACTCGGCAGCCACACTCCGAAGCTCCTTGATGTTCTCAAGCCGCGTCAGATCACTCTCGTCCTTAGGACTATACAAATCAAGATATCCAGTGACCGCAAAAACTTGACCGAGAAGATCCATGGTTGTTTGAGCAGCAAGATCTTCGGTATTTCGAAACTTCTGAGCAAGCTCAAGAAACAATTCAAGCCTCTTTTTCCCTAACTTCTCAAGCCTCCGGTAACTCACCATATCTTTCGGATTTGACAGTAATCGAAGGTAGGCTAGACAATCCTTGATCTCTTTGCGCTCATAGAATCGCATCCCGCCAACTAAAATGTAGGGAACGCTGGCACGGATAAACGCCTCTTCCACAACCCGCGACTGGGCATTGGTCCGGTAAAGCACCGCAAAATCTTTGAGTGAAAGTTTAGCGTTCGCATTGATGAGGGTGTCCATTTGATTAAGGACGAATTGCGCTTCATCCTTTTCATCCCTTGCTTCATAAACTCCAATTTTCTCTCCACCTACCCGTTTTGTCCACAGAGAAAGCACAGGATGTGTGGTGTTATGCGAGATCACGCCATGAGCAGCATCCAAAATGGTTTGCGTTGAGCGATAGTTCCGCTCCAGATTCACGACGGTGAGGTCAGGGAAGTCTGCCTGAAGTTTATTGAGATTACGAAAGTCCGCACCACGCCATGCGTAAATCGATTGACTCGCATCCCCAACGCAAGTGAGATTCTTCCATCTTCCAGCCAAAAGCTTCGTGAGCACGTACTGGGCGTGGTTGGTGTCCTGATACTCATCAACCAAAACATAGCGAAAACGGTCTTGGAACGAATGGAGGACTTTTGACTCTCGTTCAAACAGCCGAACCACTCTCATTAAAAGGTCGTCAAAATCCAATGCTTCGTATTTGGAAAGAAGCTTTTGATATTCAAGGTAAATCCTCGAAACGGTTTCCTGCCAGCGTCCCCGAGCGTACTGGGGATACTCAGTCGGTCCAATGAGCTCATTTTTTGCCGAGCTGATTGTTCCCAGCACCGAACGTGGTTTAAAATCGCGAGGGGAAAGATCAAGATGTAAAATCGCCTGTTTCACAACATCCTCTTGATCCCGTACATCATAGATGGCATAGGAGGGAGAAATACCTATTGCCGAACCGTGTTTGCGTAGGATCTTTGCACAGAGCGAATGAAAGGTACCGGTGAATGGTGGAGCTTCTCCGACCAAACGCAGCAAACGCTCTCTCATCTCATAAGCGGCCTTGTTGGTAAATGTTGTCAAAAGAATCCGAGAAGGATCAACGCCTTTATCTTTGATAAGGAAAGCCACTCGATAAACAATAGCCCGGGTTTTCCCACTCCCCGCACCGGCTAAGATAAGAAGCGGCCCCTCACCAAATGTGACGGCCGTTCTTTGCTGCTCATTCAAATCAGTCAAGAGCATAGTACCAACCATGCTTGCATACTAACAGATTCTAAAAGTCAACAAGAACTCAAAAAAGAGTATAGATAAACGGAGCCACCGCAGAGCTTTCTGCAAAAATAAGCAACAATCCGAAAAGCAATAAAACCACCACCATTGGAATCAACCACCACAGCTTAGCTTCCCATAAAAACTGAAACAATTCTTGAATAATGGAACCACGTCGTTGAGCAGCTGTAAGATGTTCTTCAATCCTCTCTTTCACAACAATATTGTCGTCACAAAAAACACATCAGTCAAGCGCAAATTGCTGCCTGAAGCGCTTGTGTTTATGAGTTACCGTAACGTCTTCTTTACGAATCAAAAAATTACCTAGAGCCAAATCATCCATGTCAGTACCCATAAAGCAGTTGAAAGCCTCTTCGGGGGTACAAACAATGGGTTCACCGCGAACATTAAATGAAGTATTAATGAGCACAGGGCAGCCTGTTTGGCGACGAAATTCCTCAAGCAATTGCCAATATAAATAATTGTGTGTTTTTGACACAGTATGGATTCGAGCCGAACCATCAACATGCGTCACCGCAGGAATAGTCCGGCGGTTTTTATGAACTTGAGCCACCAAAAGCATGAACGGGCTCGGGCGATCGAGGTCAAAATACACATCACTGTACTGCTCAAGCACAGATGGAGCAAAAGGCCGGAAGTCTTCCCTGAATTTGATTTTACGATTGACACGACCCTGGTTATCCGGGTTCCGTGGATCGGCTAATATCGAACGATTTCCCAAAGCCCGCGGTCCCCATTCCATCCGACCCTGAAACCAGCCCACCACCCGCTGGGCTGCGATCTTTTTTGCCACCTCTCTGATCAGCGCAGCTTCACGAGTAAACTTTCGGTACTTCACCTTTTTGCTTTTCAGAAACAGCTCAACGTCTCGACTGCTAAAACCCGGACCAAAATAAACGTGATCCATAACAGCACTTCTTTCGTTTTCTAAAACGCAATTGTAGATGTAATAAGCAACTCCCAAAGCCCCGCCTGCATCACCTGCTGCTGGTTGGATAAACAAATCTTTAAAGTGAGTTTCACGAATGATACGGCCATTAGCAACGCAGTTAAGCGCCACACCGCCGGCCATACACAAGTTTCTGTTACCAGTCTCTCGATACAAGCTGGTAGCCATTTTTAAAACAACCTCTTCTGTCACCTGTTGAATACTCATCGCCACATCTTTATGGTGCTGGGTGAGAGGTTCATGAGGTTTCCTGGGAGGATGATTGCCGAAAAGCTGAAGAAATTTTCGGTTGATCATACGCAAGCCATACTCGTACGAGAAGTAGTGTAAGTTCAGTTGAAAACTCCCATCAGACTTAATATCAATCAGATGATCCTTAATAAGCCCAACGTACTTCGGTTTGCCATATGGTGCTAAACCCATCAATTTGTACTCGCCACTGTTGACTTTAAAACCGCAGTAGTATGTGAAAGCGCTGTAGACGAGTCCTAAGGAATGGGGGAATCGGAGCTCATGGGTCAGGGTAATGCGATGACCATCGCCAAAACCCTTCGTTGCACTAGACCATTCTCCGACGCCATCGATAGTAAGAATTGCCGCTGACGGGAACGGAGAAACCAAAAAAGCGCTAGCCGCGTGAGCCAGGTGGTGTGGAATAAAGACAATATCGTTATCCCAATGCAATTCTTTCTGAATAAGATATTTCATCCATAATTTTTCTTTGAGCCACAACGGCATGGATGTTAAGAACGAGGGGAGCCCTTTGGGAGCAGTGTTAAGATAAGTAGTTAATATCCTTTCGAATTTGACAAAAGGTTTTTCATAGAAGCCGACATGATCAAGCTGCGAAGAATCAACCCCGGCCTCAGCAAGACAGTAAGCAATCGCATTCCGCGGGAAACGTTCATCATGTTTTCTGCGAGTAAACCGCTCTTCCTGTGCCGCAGCGATTAAACGGCCATCTTGGACCAATACAGCAGCCGAGTCATGGTAGAAGCAAGAAAGCCCGAGGATATACATACAAGGATTAAAACTGCCGATAGATGTTGATCGAGTCTTGCTTGAAATCACGTTTCTTCCAATATGATGGAGGTGTATGCCGCTTTCTATTCCGCAGCCTGTATATTATCTGGAGCACGAGCCCAAACGGAGTAAGTAGCACATAATAAATCAAGAGGAGGATGAGAGTGCTTTGGATCGTAACAATGATCCGAGAGAGTCTTCTAAATTGATTGCCAATTTCTGCAAGAGATGATGGGTACCACTTCATAGGGAATGGAATAATCTGCCTTCGCTTAGAGGCCATATTCTACAAGATCTTTAAGGACTCCAGAGGCCATGGTAGAATCGTATCACGCAAGCTAAGAAAGAGACAGAGATAAAGATGGAGAGATTCAGAATGAGTTATTAGTCATCAAACATTAAACATTGAACATTAAACATTGTCTTTTATGAAATACCTCATCGGCAACTGGAAGGCAAACAAAACCCTAAAAGAGGCCCGTTCCTGGATTGAGGAGGTGAAGAAGGAGAAACCCACAATTGATAAACGATTGAAAGTGGTGCTCTGCCCATCCTTCATCCACCTCACGCTTTTCAGAGACCAGATGTCAGAACTCACTCTCGGCTGCCAGGATCTTTCACCCTATGGTGATGGAGCCTACACCGGCCAAGTAACCGCCCGCATGATGAGGAGTTTGGTAGAATACACAATTTTGGGGCATTCGGAACGCCGCCGCTATTTCCAAGAAACCGAGATTAAAGTAGCGCAGAAAGCCGTTCAAGCACTTGATAACGGCATTACCCCCATCATTGCCGTAGACGCAGACAACTGGAGACGACAGCTGAATGCACTGGATGAGGGGATGATCAATAAGTCAATACTCATGTACGAGCCCCCCGAGGCAATCAGCAAGCAAATCGGCCCCATCGGGAAAGGAGAGCCAGCGCCAATTGATGAAGTGAAAGAAGCTATAGTCAAAATAAAAAAAGAGACGGAGGCCCCAACCGTGATCTACGGAGGCAGTGTGAAAAGCCACAACATTGCCATATTTTTAGAAGAACCGCTCATTGACGGCGTTCTTCCGGGAAGCGCAAGTCTCAACGCCGCAGAATGGCTGAAGATGATAAGAATGGCCAACCAGACGATAATAAAGACCACAGAAACACCATGAGAAAGTACTGGGTAGGAAAGCTGAAACGACGCTTAACGAGACACCGAACCGCGGTACGCACGCTGATCGTAACAACCACACTGGCAGCGGTGATCGTTGCTGTCTATGCGGCGATCCGACCCGCATTGACCATGGTAGTAAAGCTTGCCCGCGGACCGGCAACTGTCTTTTCTCTAGTGAAGAATCCGGAAGGTGTGCTCCGCTCAACCCGCTCAAGAACGAATATCGTACTGTTGGGAATGGGCGGTGTTGATCACAAAGGAGCAGAGTTGACCGATAGCATCATCGTCGTCTCAGTCGATTTAGCCTCAACCGACAGCCTGGTTCTCTCAATCCCGAGGGATATCTGGATCAATTCATTGAAAACCAAGATAAACGCGACCTACTACTACGGCGAGCAGAGACAAGAAGGCGGGGGACTGGTGCTTGCTAAAGCTGCGGTGGAAGAGATCATTGGCCAACCCGTCCATTACGCGGTCAGCATCGATTTTGACGGCTTCAAACACGCCATCGATCTCGTTGGAGGGATAAAAATCAATGTTCCCGAAACCTTTGACGATTACAAATATCCCATCCCCGGGATGGAAGACGCAGAGCCCGAGGAGCTTCGCTACGAACATCTGCGCTTCGATAGCGGTTCACAAAACATGAGTGGAGAGCGAGCCTTAAAGTACGTTCGATCCCGCAACGCTAAGGGACCTCAGGGAACAGACTTTGCCCGCGCTCAACGCCAACAGCAAGTACTCGCGGCATTCAAAAACAAGCTACTGAGTTTGGAAACCATACTCTCTCCGACAAAAATCAAAGAGTTAGTCCAAACATACACAGGATCAGTAAGGACGGATCTTGGTGAAGCCGAATACGTAAGCCTTGCCAAACTTGCCATACAACCCCGGAGAGAAAACCTGCGATACGGTATTCTTAAGGAGCAAGACCAGGAAACTGGAGAAGAGGGCCTACTCGTCAATCCGCCACCGGCAGAATATGATGGACAATGGGTGCTCATTGGTAGAGGCGGGAGTTGGGACGAGGTCCACAGCTACGTGGACTCATTATTCTACGAAAACATGACCAGCAACGCGAACTAGGAAGAGACACCACAAGGAGTGCGCATCCTATAAATCCGTGTATCTCCTTGAGAGAACACTTCGTTTCCAATCCGGCTAAACTTGTCTTCATTGAGTCTAGAGTATTGTTGGCGCTCCAAAGCACCAACGAAAACATACGCAATCCTATACTTTTCAATAATGGCACAGGCATCGTGGAGATCCGCTGTGGTATAAAGCCTCTCAACCTCACCCGTGCGAAGGCCCGGCTCATCAAAGCTGCCTCTCCACAACCATTCGTGCACCCGCCACCCGAGAACCGTGGGTAATCCGGTATTCGCCGAAACCCGCGCAAAATCGGTATAACTCTCGCCCACGGCTTCCGCGATAACCGGTTGACCGGAAACCTCATCACGCAGCCAAGAAATAGCAGCATAATCATCAGGATAGCGACGCGCCATCCAAGATAGACCATCGAGACCCTGAAGCGTTTGCAGGCGATTGTAGTAGGAGTGCACCGCAAAATACGGGTACATCAACACACTCCCCAAGCCAACAATAAATGCGAAAACCAAAGCCAAAAGCCCAAAGCGCAAAAGCCGACCACTTGAAGTGGTAAAACGCCAGAGCAACACAACAAACACTGGCCCTGTCATCAAAGACATCAGAACGAAAGACTGATACACCAATTTGAACATCGTATTCGCCCGATGAAATTCAGCAATATAGATGTCTTTGAAGTAAACAAATTCTGGAATGACGACCAAGACAACTGCGGTTGCAAAGACAGCAAGCATGAACCGACGAAGCAAGACATTGAGAAAAGGCTTGCGAGAATGGCGCTGGAAACGTTGTTGGAGAACAAGAAGAACAAACACCAAACCGACAAATAAAAAGAAACCCCACAGAACCAAAAGCTTCAGGATGGAAGAACGAGCCTCCACGAAAGCAACACCTTGAGTGAAAGGGGTAAAAGAAAGATGAAACGGAAGAGAAAGGACGAAAGCAGAGAACACAATGATCCCAAAAGCGAGCCCGGAGGCCAAAACAGCTTTTTTTAATGGACGCTTGCCAATTATCGAAACAAGAAAGCTCATACCAACAAGAAAAAGATAAATTGGCGCGTCCATGGCGTTGGTCATGTAAAGAATCCCAAACGTCAGACCCAAGGCAATCAAGCGCCAATAGACCGATGGCGAACGGAAAGAAAAACGCCACCGATTTCCATGTTCCAGAAGAAAGCTAAGCAAAAGTGCCAGCATCAAAAGGACAAAGGGAATATTGTTAACATGGCCATGCAAATCCGAAACAACGAAGCTGTAGAGCGGGAACTCGTGGATGGTGTAGGGAATGTAGCGAGTGGCATCGGGGTACCAGTATGAATCAGCTCCCTTGGAGATGACGGTGACAACAGTGTGTAAATTGCCAGCGAACGTGAACACCAATCCAGAAGTCAAACCAGCCAGAATCATGAAGCTGAATCGCCGCTTCCGTGTCAAAGTCGGAATGACGTGCTGAGCCAATGTTCCGCCCAAGGAAAAAGCCCCGGTAAAAGCAAGTCCCAGAAGAGTGGCGATCATAAGGTTATACGTCACAGCCGAGGAAATCCCTGAGAGTTTGGTAACAACCCCAACTACTAGATGTCCGAAGTAGTAATAGTTGATGGTCTCCCCCGCTAGCCACATATCGGGCGGAGGAAAGAAGCGTGTACGTAAAAGAGAATTGACAAATCCGAAATCCATGAATTTTTCAAGGCCATTGATGTCCGGCTGATGAGCCCGCACCCAAGACCAGAACAAGAGACCGATACCAAAAAGGAACTCCTCAAACACGATCAAACGCCAATGATCCTGAACAAAATTCCATAAAGATTCTTGATGCTTGGACCAAACGAGATAGGAAAGATATCCAATAAGAACAATACCAATCCAGAGGGTGAATGTTTCGAATGCAAGAATTCGCAAACTTCCCACAATCCACACCCAGTACGTGAGCAGCCCAAGCCCTAAGATCTTTGCAAATGCCCAGCCACGATCCCAAAATCGACCAAACAGCCAATAGGTGATAGGAAAGGCCAAAATCCCAAGACCGGAAAGAACAGCCCACCAGGAAAATGTATTCACCAGCTCATGCATACGAATGCCCACATATTGTATAGAGGAAGATGAAAGATGCAAAGCGGTCAAAAAAACGCTCGTTACCGAAGGGTCGGGAACACCTCATCACGAAGCAGTTCAGCGAAACGATCTTGGGTCTGCAGTCTCGTTTTGGCAAAGATCATGACTTTTGGATGATCATAGACTTGGAACGTCTCCTCACTTGCATCGTCATTGATCGTCACCCCAAAGAGAGACGGGTAAGAGGTAAATTCCGCCACTTTCTCGTACCCAAGCTTCCCGGAGAATAAAAGGCTGTAGTACCGACTCGTGAGAGGATAGCGCTCTTCTAGATGAATCAAGGTGCCATAAAGCCTTCTGCTGTTAATCACAAGGTAATCGGCCAGAGACAATTTTTCTGCAAAGTAGTCAAGCTTTTCTTCGGTATCGGGCTCGTAGATGGTGAGTTGCTCGATATCATATCGAGAGGGAGAGAGATCCGAGTGAGGTAAAGAAACCGGCAGACCGTCATCCCAATGCTCGCCGAAGATCCTGCTGCCAGAAGGAATATGTTGGTATATCCATCTTGATGCCGCAATACGTGTTTGTTCTCTTCTATAGATGGAGAAAAAGGCAAGGGCCCAAAGAACGGTCGAAACTGAAAGCAAAACGATGAACCCACCTCCAACAAGCTTCCGTCTTGAGTAAAGAGAAAAAAGCACAACACTTGCAGCAATAATCAAGAATGGCAAAATCGGAACCATGAAACGGATGAATTTGGCATGCCAGGAACCGACATAAAGAAAATAGATGGTCGGAAAGGAAAAAAAGAGTAGAAGCTTCGCAGGATTTCTACGGCCCCAAACGAAGGGAAGCAGGACGAATCCAAAGATGGAGAAGAAAGCAATAGGCCCCAGTTGCCAAAACAGATTTTTTAGCTGGAATAGGTACGGCAGTGTATGGGTGAATTGCAGGGTGTAAGGGACGGAGTATTTCCCTGTTGCCACCCTTGATTCATAGCGCATCGACTCCATAAAAGCACCCCAGTCCAAAAACGTATAGGGAGAAAAAACAACAAAAACAAGACCGCTGATCGCAAGAAAAGCAATCAGCAACAAACCGTTATGAAAAAACACTCGCAAGCTGCGCGCTTGACCAAAAACGACAAGAAGATGGGCGGTAAGTGGAAAGACAAGAATTGACAAACCGCTCATTTTGGTTGCCACTGCCAGTCCATAAACAAGCCCACAGACAAGATAAGACGGAAGAGTGGGTCTTCTGAGCAACCGAAGTGATAAAAGAGCGAGGACAACGGAAAGGAAAGTCAAAAGACTCTCAGTCGTTGCATAATGGGCGGTTTGGATAAAGCTCACAGTAAAAGCCGCGATCAAGCTTGCAAAAAGAGCAAGAATCTTCTTTTCAAACACGGTTCTTGTGAGCAGGTACACAGCAGGAATAGTCAAGGTTGAAAAAAGTGCCGATGTAAACCGTCCTATGATGTTGATATTGCCCCATGAAGAGACCCAAGAGGGATCTTGAGTAATGAAGGAGACAAGCTCACCCACAGCTCTATAGGTATAGATGAGCAGTCCACCATAAGCGAAAAAACCGGGATCGAGTTGATCGAAGAAGTGAATCCGCGAGACAGCAGCGGCAATGTTGCGCTCATCTGGATGAAAAAAAAGTCCCGAGTCCCAATCAAGGCTATAGAAGCGTAAAAACCCACCCAAAGCGGTGAGGAGAATTAAACCAGCAGAGTAGAGGCTTAAATGAGAAGACTTAAAAAAAACAAACACTCGCCCCATACGTTTCATGAAAGTAGAGTCCGGTAGGCCCTTTCCCCTAACTCGACGGCATAATTCGTCCCGCGATCCCATGGATAGACCAGGCTCATATTTGCAAGGAAAAGATGATCAATTGGCGTTTCCATCGTTGGACGAAGTCGAGAATAGTTGACAGGAATAATAGGTTGGGCTCCACGCCCGCGATGGACGCGAGTTTCCACGATATCGGATTCGTCAAAATTCCGTGTGAGTGCTTTAAGTTGCTGTATAGCCAACCGGACAACTGCATCTTTCGACAGCAGAAAGTATCGGTGGTCGGGAGGAAGATACGTGCCAAGATAGACAATGTGATTTCCGCCATAGTATTTCGGGTCAATCATATTCGTGTGCTCCATCACTCCCACAAAGGGAAGACGCTGGTCAGTAACATTCAGCCAATACACACCATCCATAACCGGTGTTTTAAGAATGAGGATCACCACCAACGCATCCAGAGACCGCAGCCGCCCAAGCCGCGATCGATAACGGCTCGGCAAGCCCTTAACCATCTTTAAAAACAGCGGCGTACTCGTCGTGACGATGACTCGATCGAATCGCTCCGTTCCCAACGTTGAGGAAAGGGCAAGATGTGCGCCTGCTTTACGGATGGCTGAAACGGGTGAGTGAAGATGAATACCGCCTCCATTGTTTACGATGGATTCATGGAGTCGATTAGCCAGTCCCTGAAAACCGCGACGGAAATATCCTAACCGCGCAGTCCGTTTATGAATCCTTGCCCAAAACCATGCGGCATTAACGTCGCGGGCCCAAGGACCGAACTTGCCAACCAAAAGGGGCTGCCAAATTGCCTCATAACCACGAACACCCATTGTCTGAATCAAAAAGTCATGTGCCGGGATACGCTCAAGGGGCTTCCAAAACGGGGAAAGCTTAAGAAACCCGAGCACGATACCCATGCGAAGCTTCGCATGGAGGGGAAGCTGAGGAAAGCGGAGAAGATGGAAAGCCGAGTCAAACGGATACATCCGACCATTGAAAAAGATGGAGGTTGTCGGTCGGAAAAAAATCGGAGGCCAGCCAACTTCGCGAGAAAGACGGATGATTGCGCGATCATTGGAAAAGATATGATGGTAGAATTGCTCCAGTGGCCACTTCCATCCGGGAAGAGAGAACCCACTGGCTAAACCTCCGCTGTGGCTTGCGGCCTCATAGAGCTCGACTTCGACACCCGCTTGTGCCAGCCGATATGCACAAGTCAAGCCGACAAATCCAGCACCAACGATCCCTACGCGCATCGAGCTCCTCTTATCATTCTACAAATTATGCGAGATCCTCCGAATCCCAACAGCGCAAGCTTGTCGGGAAAAGGTGGATAGAGGTATTGTAACAGCCAAAAGGAAGGGAGAGCGAGTGGATCAGGACGTTCGGTTGTGAAGCGTAAGGAAAGCCCCCGAAATAGCAAGGCCAATACCAGCAAAAATAATCCAAACGCTTAGCATTCCCGTTCCCGGAACGGGAAGTGCGGGCTCAGTGGCCACCGGCGTAGGTGTAAGAGTCGGGGGGATGGGAGTCGGCGTTGCGGCAGGTGCCAGCGTGGGTATTGGGGTTGGCGTTGGGGTAACAGCGGCAAGCTCAACGGGTGTGGGAGTGGGGGTTACAGCAGAAGGCGTTGCTTCAAAGGCGGGCAGAGAGCTCTCTTCTTGCGCAAAAACCACGAACCGCCGAGTGAGTGTGCGAGTAATGCCTCCTGTATCGATCCATCTGAGGGTCAGGAGGTGTTCACCAGGCTCGACGGCAGTATCAGGAACCCATGACCATTGCCCAGTGGTATCAACGGCGACTGTGGTTTGGATTTCGTGCTGGGATTCAAGGGTAATTTCTATCGTTGTTCCCGGGGGCCCTTCACCAAAGAACTCTGGAAGTTGGGTATTAATCGCCTCTCCTTCTCCGGGTGAGTCAATGGTAACTGTGCCTTCTTCGACTGAAGGTTGCGGAAAAGATTCCAAGGAGAATTGGCTTTCAGATCCGGCAGGCTCATCAGAAATATCGGTAACGGGAAGTGGGGATGGAGCAACTTCCGGAGTGGCTTTGGTGATGAGTGGTTGCGGACCAAGTTCAACGAGATAAACACCAGCAGTGATCCCCGCCATAAGTAAGAGAATTCCAAGAATGGTGGGGATCCGTTTCTTCAGCATCGAAATAATCCTAGCACTAAACCTCAACCTTTCTCAACTGCAAATTGAGAAAGGTACTGGGCATTTATGGAGTTGAGGCGGAAGGTGTGGCCTCGGAGGAAGGGGTAGCTTCCGGGGAAGGAGCGGTTGGTGTTGGAGTTGGCACTACCGGGGCCTCAGGGAATTCATCGGAGGAAAAAGAAAAGCGAGCGATCGCCTCATCATCAATGACAAGGCGATCCCGCAATGGATCGAACTGTTCAAGATCCAATGAAGAAGGAAGGGGTTGAAGTTCAGCTTTCGTCACCCTCGTCTCAACTGGCTGGGTGAGTGCATTATAAACCTCATAGCCTGTCCAGATGATAATAGTCACAAGCGTGACAATGGAAAGTTCCAAGAGCTGGCGTTGTAGGCGGTCGCGTGATGGCATAACCTGGTATTATTGTTGGTCTAATTGAGATCCTCCAGGAAATGAATAAGCCTCGGCATCCAATCCTAGTTCTAAGATAAAGACACCTTCACGCACCTGTTTTCTTGAGGGCTGGACAGAAACAGAGGTGATGGAAATTAAGCGATCGAGTCGTTCAAGATCAGCAACAAATGACCGTATCTCGGAAAATGACCCCTTCAGCGCCAGGGTAAACAAATGTGTTTCAATCTGCGCCGCAGACGCGGTCGCGGTCTCTTCTGAAACATAGAGCTCGATGTCATTGAAACGGTTGGAAGGCATCTGCAATCCATGAGTAGAAGCAAGGTATTCGACGAGACGCACCAGCCGAGAAAATTCCACAGTGGGAGGGATAGCATGATCAAGGAGAACCAGATCATTCTCTAGCGATACTAGTACTGATTGCGCTTCTAAAAGATCACCAATCTTCTCCTCAAGCACTGCTTGAACGGTTTTTTTGTCTTTAATTTCTCTCCAAAGCCTGGATATCGTCAATGCCGTAGGCCGAATAGCAAAAACCGCAAAGAACGAAATGGCGAAAAGGGTGAGCATGACATTCGTCGAAACAAGAACCTCCTTCCGCTGCATATACTTACGCGCGCCTTTGTAAAAACGACCATAGCGCCGGAAGGTTTTCTGATAGTCAGCAGCCATAACAAATCTCCTTACTCAATAGCTTCTCCAGAAACATTTGTCTCCGCGGGTCTGGTTGGAACTGCCGCGATCTTAAAGTCCGCAGTAAGTCGAAACTTGATGCTTGGATCTCGGGCACTGCCAGTTTCGACAGATTCCAAAACCAAATCGCTAAAGTCTGGAAACGCTTGGAGTTGGGTCAAAAACGCCGAAAAGCCACTTGGAGAAAGCGCAATGGCGACAATATCCACGGACTGCGGATCTATATGCAAAGATTCAAAACGCATATCAAGAGGCGCGATTGTAATCAGATCATCCAACAGTTTTGAAATGTCAAACCGATCTTCATTAATGCGAGAATACGATTGAAGTTGCTGGTGGACTTGACGGAAACGAAGGTCCACAGGTTGATAGGAGGCAAGAATCGTTTTTTGCTCAACAAGATCCTCGTTGACGGAATGAAGGTTTCGATCAAGAAAAACTCTGGTAATGAAACCAGCAATGACGATAAGCTCCGTAAAAATGACAATGAAGCGTCCGACTGTCAGAACCCAAAGCAATAAACGACCAAGGGCGCGTTGAGAGAAGTCTTCTCGGGCCAAAAGATCAATATTCGGTCTGCGGGCAGCCATGACAATCTAAGTATAGGTTCCAGGGATAAGGTTGTCAAAAGATTGAAGCTCTCTGAGCGGAAATCCGCCGACCAGGCCGCCGAAGTGTTCGGAAGCGAAAACGGAGAGATTATTTTGTCCGCCGTGTTGCCTTCATGAGACGAGATTTCAGACGCGCCGCCCGATTCTGATGGAAAATACGCTTTTTTGTGGCACGGTCAATTCCAGAGAACGCTGCCGCAATATTTTGACCAGAAGGCTCATCGAAAGCAGTACGTAGAAGCCTCATCATCCGCGTACGGATTGGTTTATTCACCTGGGTTCGTCGACGGTCGCGACGCAAGGCTTTTCTTGCCGATTTCGTAATAGGCATAAAAACAAACTTGAAATCCTGAACAATATTTTTGTGGTTCAGATTTCCAACTAAAGTTGTACTATTCTACCATTTCCACCTTTAATTCTCAAGAGCAAACCGCTATACTTCCCGAAAGATGGTAAAGAACTTATTGAGAAACAGCCGGCTTCTCATGATGCGTCGCCAGACAAACATCCTTTCGGCGGCGTTTATCATTATGGCCGCATACGCAACTTCAGGATTGCTAGGTTTAATCCGCAATCGCTTACTGGCAGCAACATTTTTTGGCGGTCGCGAATCACAATTGGACGCATATTTTGCCGCCTTCGTCATCCCGGATACCCTCTTTCAACTTTTAATCATTGGGGCTCTCTCAGCAGCCTTTATCCCAGTTTTTTCACACTACCTGAAAAAAGGAGAAAAAGAGGCTTCAATGCTCGCCTCCGCCACAATGAATGGAATCACAGCCGTATTTTTGGTTCTCGTTGTAATCGTCTTTCTCGCAAGCGGAATTTTATCGAGCATCATCGCACCATCACTAGACCCAGAAAACATAATGCTGTTGACAAAGCTCATGCGAATCACGCTTTTTGCTCAAGTATTTTTTGCCATCTCAGGATTCCTCACGGCAATCATCCAGTCGCACCAACGGTTTCTCGTTCCAGCACTCGCGCCGGTTGTGTACAACCTAGGGATAATCGGCGGCATCATATTCCTCACCCCACATTTTGAGATTTTCGGTCCTGCAATCGGAGGGGTCATTGGGGCAATGTTGCACTTTCTCATCCAAATCCCACTTGCAAGAAGATTGGGGTTTCGCTATAGCCTTCGCTTCAACTGGAGTCATCCCGGAGTGAGAGAGATAAGAAAGCTCATGCCATTAAGGTCACTCACGTTGGCGGTTGGACAAGTAGAGCGCTTCATTGCAGTCTTTATTGCCACAGCGCTGGCGGCGGGGTCATTAACGATTTTCAATTTTGCAAGACAGTTATACATACTACCGGTGACGCTCTTCGGGACGACAATCGGCCAAGCAGCCTTTCCGACCCTGAGTTCAGAAATATCCTCGGATAAAAAGGAAGAGTTTCAAAAGACGCTGCAATCCTCGCTTCACCAAGTCTTGTATCTTTCTCTTCCCGCCGCCGCAATCATCCTCGTTTTGCGACTCCCGGTCGTTCGTATCGCCTTTGGAGCCCGCAACTTCCCATGGGAAGCAACACTCTTGACGAGCAAAACCGTAGCATTCCTTGCACTCGCGATTCCAACCCAAGCCGTTACCGGTGTCTTAACCCGAGCATTTTATGCGCTCCACGATACGAAAACGCCATTGATCACCGCGACAATCGCAGCCGCACTGACCGTTGCATTAAGCATCCTCTTTTCCCAGACGATGGGATTTGGCGTCATCGGCCTAGGATTAGCCCTTGCAGCATCAACACTGGTACACGCTTTCTTGCTCATTGTGCTTTTAAATCGAAAAGTTGAAATCATCACTTCCAAGTTCATCCTTCCAATAATGAAAATGGTGTTCGCAACCGCAGCGACTGGAGTTTTTCTCTGGATACCGATGCGCATTATTGACCGCTTCATCCTTGATACCACGAGAACCCTAAACCTCTTGTTGCTGACGGTGAGCGTCCTTGCCATCGGAATGGTGGTATATATTAACCTCTCAAACCTCTTGCGCATCACCCAGCTGGCAGAGTTGATGACGTTGGGCAGGCGCGTCGGGAACTGGAGAAAAGTTCTTGAAGAGTCAGAAGAACTATTGGAATCAACGAACATAGAAAAACCCGCTGGGTAAAACTCCATGAAACGGGAAGGCTTAACGACGAAGGGTATTCGCAACTTTTCAATCATCGCCCACATTGATCACGGCAAGACGACGTTAACCGATCAGCTTCTAAAACACACAGGAACCATTTCTCAAAGAGAAAAAGGTGAGCGCATCCTCGATAGCAATCCGATCGAAAAAGAACGTGGCATCACCATCAAACTTGCCCCCGTAACCATGCGCTATACGCTATACGATATACGCTATACGCTGAATCTGATCGATACTCCCGGCCATATCGATTTCTCCTATGAAGTATCTCGTTCATTGGCAGCCTGCGAAGGCGCGGTGCTGCTCGTCGATGCCGCTCAAGGGATACAAGCCCAAACGATGGCGCATGCGACGAAAGCAGCGGATCTAGGATTAACGTTGTTACCGGTAATAAATAAAGTAGATCTGAGATCGGCAAGAGTCGATGAGACGCGACGCGAGCTGCATGAGGTGTTTGGGTTCAAAAAGGAAGAAATCTCACTCACCTCGGCGAAAACAGGGGAAGGAGTCGATAGGCTTCTCAAGCGAATAATACAAGACCTTCCACATCCAAAAGGCGCAGAGGACAGACCACTGCGAGCCTTGATATTCAACTCAATATACGACGTACATCTAGGAGTCATTGCCTTCGTCAGGGTTATCGATGGCCGCTTGGAAGGCGGACAAAAGCTCCACCTCATGATGGGAAAAAAGAACTTCCAAACAAAAGAAATCGGCGTCTTTTCACCGAAGCGTACTCCACTGAAGCAGTTAAAGGCGGGGGAAGTTGGATTTGTAGCAACAGGATTAAAAAATATTCGTGCGTTTCAAGTTGGTGACACGCTAACAATACTCAATGCACAAAAGGCAAAAACCCCTCCGGTTCCATTGCCAGGATTTAGAATGCCAAAGCCCGTGGTATACGCCGATTTCTATCCAGATCAGGATTCTGACTTTAATAAATTGAAGGAAGCTGTTGAAAAACTGATGCTCACCGACGCTTCTCTATCTTCAAAATCAATCTCTGCTCCAGCGCTGGGGAGTGGACTACGACTGGGTTTCTTGGGTCTCTTTCACAGCGAAATTACTAGAGAGCGTCTGAGTAGGGAGCACGGTATCAACGCTATCGTCACCAAACCGACAGTGGAATACACGATAGAAACCAAAGATGGGAAAACCAGAAACATTCAAACTCCATCCGAGCTCCCGAATCCTTCGCAACTCTTGAGGATCCGCGAACCCATGACCGAGGTAACAATCCTCACACCCCGCGAGCATATAGGTGCGCTCATGCAGTTGCTGCAAGAGTCAAGAGGAACGTACAGAGACACCAAATATATTGGTGAACAGGCACAAATTGTCTATCACCTCCCGCTGTCCGAGCTCATCAGTGGATTTGTCGATGAGCTAAAATCCGTAAGCCAAGGATTTGCCTCTTTAGATTACAGATACATCGAACCCAAACCAGTTGATGCAGTGAAACTGGTAGTCTTAGTCAATCATGAAGAAGTCGAGCCGCTAGCTCGGATCGTGGTGCGCCAAAATGCCCAAGCGGTAGGAAGAGAGATGGTAACAAGAGTAAAGGAATTGCTTCCGAGGCAGCTCTTTGCCGTTCCCATCCAAGCGGCAATCGGCGGAAAGATCATCGCCCGCGAAACCAAACCAGCAGCCCGCAAAGATGTCACTGCCAAGCTCTACGGCGGCGATCGCACCAGAAGAATGAAGCTTCTTGCCAAACAAAAAAAAGGCAAGAAAAAGCTCGCCCGCCTCGGCCGCGTCACCATTCCACCGGAAACATTTTCGAAGCTGATGAAGGTATAACCCCCTTGGTAAGTTGACAAAAATTAGCAGTCATGATATCGTGCTGCCAAGTAAGCACAAACATGCCCTGCCTAGAAAGGGAGAACGTATGGATCTCACAGACCGCCAAATCCAGATTATTAAGCACATCATCGAGGAATTCACCGAAACCGCAGAACCAGTAGGTTCAGAAACACTGGATAAGAAGCACAACCTTGGAATTTCTCCAGCCACCATCCGCAATGAGATGGTGAGACTGACCGAGACCGGATACTTAAAACAACCCCACACCTCAGCCGGCCGAGTGCCCACACCACAAGCGATAAAGTTCTATATCAGTGAGCTCATGAAAGAGAAAGAACTTTCCGTGACTGAAGAAGTGGCGGTGAAAGAACAGGTGTGGGATTATCGCTTTGAAGCCGGGCAACTCCTCCGTGAAGCGACCAGATGTCTTTCCGAGCGCACCAAAGCCCTTTCGGTAGCAGCCACAGACGACCGACACGTCTACCACGCAGGCTATGCGAACATCCTTGATATCCCAGAATTCTTCGATATCGATGTCACGCGAACGGTATTGTCCATGCTCGATGAGACACAGGAACTTCTTGAGCTACTCGGAAAAGCAACCGATAAGGAAACGGTACAGATACTCATCGGAGAGGAACTCGGGAACAAGTACCTCGAGCCGGTCGGGATGGTATTCATCAGCTTTAAAGCTGGTTCCCGCAGAGGAGCGCTTGGAGTCATCGGACCGGCAAGATTAGATTATCCGTACGTTGTGCCGATGGTCCGCTACTTCGGAAGCTTAATCGAAGAAATTGCCCAAGACTGGCAGTAACAAGGATCACGCCTGCGGCGTGGTTTCTTCAAAGTAAGATAAAACAGAGAAAATAGCCCAAGTGTTATGATGAAAAGAAGAGCAAAAAAGCAGGAAGAGCTGTCAATCGAAAAGCTGCAAGGAAAAGTCGGTGAGCTTGAAGGAAATTGGAAGAGAGCCCTTGCGGATTACCGCAACCTTGAGAAACGAGTCCGTGAGCAGCAGAAAAGCTTCGTTCGTCTTGCCAACTTGAGCCTCATTGACAAACTGCTGGGGGTATTGGACGATTTAGAAAGAGCCACAGTTCATATCAAAGATCGCGGGTTGAAACTCGTCCTTGATCAATTCAAGGCGGTGCTTGAGACAGAAGGAGTCCGAGAGATAGAGGTGGAAGGGAAAGAGTTCGATCCGGAGGCAATGGACTGTATAGAGATGGTAGAGGGCCCGAAGAACAAGGTAGTAAAGACACTACTGAAAGGGTATACAGTAAACGATCATGTCATCCGACCAGCAAAGGTCCAGGTTGGAAAAGGAAAATAGCAATTGACGCGAGCCAATCAATCACACAAAATAAAGAGGAGTAGCAACATGGCAAAAATCATCGGCATTGACCTCGGAACCACAAACTCAGTTGTCGCTGTCATGGAGGCAGGAAAGCCCAAGGTCATACCGACAGCAGAAGGAAGAAACCTCATTCCTTCAGTAGTTGAACCAATAAAAGGTCTTGTCGGAGATGTCGCAAAGCGGCAGATAATCCTAAACCCCGGGAATACCATCTACTCAATCAAACGCTTGATGGGTCGCCGCTTCGGTTCGGAGATGGTCAAAAAGACGATAGAGATGGTGACATACAAAGTCAAAGCCGGCAAAGAGAACATGGCTGTGGTTGAAGTTGAAGGAAAAACCTTTACACCACAAGAAATTTCCGCCAAGATCCTTCAGAAAGCCAGGGCCGATGCGGAAGCCTATCTTGGAGAAAAGGTTGAGGAGGCAGTCATCACCGTCCCCGCATATTTTGACGACTCCCAGCGCCAAGCCACCAAACAGGCTGGGGAAATCGCAGGCCTCAAGGTCGAGCGCATCATCAACGAGCCCACAGCCGCAGCCCTCGCCTATGGCCTGGAGAAAAAAACCGGAGAGACCATTGCCGTCTACGATTTGGGTGGAGGGACATTCGACATCTCAATCCTTGAAATTGGTGACGGGGTCTTTGAAGTGAAGGCCACCAACGGTGACACCTTCTTGGGAGGAGACGACTTTGACAAGCGTCTCGTTGACTGGATGGCCGACGAGTTCAAAAAAGAACATGGCATCGATCTGAGAGCCGACAAACAAGCCCTCCAACGTCTGCGGGATGCTGCTGAGAAAGCCAAAATTGAGCTCTCCTCAAGTCAAGAAACGGAGATCAACCAGCCGTTCATCACCCAGTCCAAAGACGGCAATCCCCTACACCTCACCATGAAACTCACTCGAGCCAAGCTGGAGCAATTGGTGGACGACCTCATCCAAAAAACCGTGGGTCCAGTGAAAGCCTGTCTCAAAGACGCCAAAATGGAAACCAAAGACATCAATGAGGTGATTCTCGTTGGCGGGCAAACCCGCATGCCCAAGATTCAGGAGCTTGTCAAGGAAATGTTCGGAAAGGAACCCCACAAGGGTGTCAATCCCGATGAAGTGGTTGCCGTCGGCGCCGCGATCCAAGGCGGCGTGCTCTCCGGCGACGTCAAAGATGTTTTGCTTTTGGATGTCACACCATTAACGTTGAGTATCGAAACGCTGGGAGCTGTTGCCACACCCCTTATTGAACGCAATACAACGATTCCGACCAAGAAATCCCAAATTTTCTCAACCGCCGGCGCAAACCAAACCCAAGTGGAAGTCCACGTGACCCAGGGTGAACGGCCCATGGCCGCAGACAACAAGTCTTTAGGTCGTTTCATGTTAGACGGTATACCACCCGCACCACGCGGCATTCCCCAAATTGAGGTGACCTTCGACATCGACGCCAATGGCATCCTCAACGTCACCGCCAAAGACAAAGCTACCGGGAAGGAACAGAAGATAACCATCCAAAATTCAACTCAGTTAACGGATGAAGAGGTTGACAAAATGAAGACGGACGCCGAAAAACACGCCGAGGAAGACCAGAAGAAGAAAGAGCTCGCCGAGGCGCGCAATCAAGCAGACACCCTAGTCTTCACAGCAGAAAAGACGCTGAAAGACGCAGGGGACAAAGTAAAAGAAGAGGACAAAAAAGAGATTGAGGAAAAAATTAAAAAACTCAAAGATCTCCTTGCCAAAGAAGACGCGACCAAAGAAGACATCGACAACACAACCAAGGAATTGTCAGATGCCCTGCAAAAAGTCGGCGCCGCCATGTACGAGCAGGTAAAGAAAGAGGAAGAAGAAGGGAAGAAAAAAGGAGAAGAGAAGAAACCGGAAGGAGAATCCAAAGAAGGAAAGGATAAAGACAAGGCGGAAGAGGGCGAGGTCGTTGAGGAATAAGAAAAGGAAAGTAGTGAGAAACTCGTGGCTGATGTAAAACTTGAGCTCCTAACATTGTGCGATCATGCCTTAACCTCAAAAGAGGGAAAGTTAAGCATCATTGGCATCTTCGACCGCATGTTCGTCAAAAAGACCCCCTCAACCTTTGCCCGCTTTTTTGTCGTCGCAGTCCTCACCGGCAAACCGGAGAGTCAACACAAAATTGCATTAAGCATCAAAGATCCACAAGGAAAAGAAGTGTTACCTCAAGCGAAAGAGATTGCTATCAAGCTTGGAAGTCAAGGACGCTCAAACATCATTACCGACATCGTGAACATGCCACTATCGATGACAGGAGAGTATACTGTTACGTTGAGTGAGAAAGGACAAAAACTGGGAGAGAAAAAGTTTGGAGTGATCAAGGTCGGAGCGAGTCATGCGAGCAAAGTTCACTCAGCGGACTTGCCTAACTAAGAAAGTGCGATGTCCACTAGCTAACCCGCTTCTTCACCCTACACCCTAACATATGCCAACTAAGCGCGATTACTACGACATCTTAGGCGTTTCCAAAGACGCCTCCAATGACGAACTCAAGAAAGCTTACCGCAAAAAGGCACTGGAGTTTCATCCCGATAAAAACAAAGCAAAGGATGCCGAGGAGAAATTCAAAGAAATCAACGCAGCCTACGAGGTGCTCTCCGATCCCAAGAAAAAGCAAACTTATGACCAGTTCGGCCACGCGGCATTCGATCCAGGATCCGGCTTCGCCGGAGGGCCGTTCGCAGGCGCTGGTCAAGGCAGGACCCAAAGAGCCGGCCCCTTCACCTACACCTACCATACAACAGGAGGCAGCCCCTTCGAAGGCTTCGATTTCGGCGGCTTTTCCGATCCATTTGAAATCTTCGAAACCTTCTTTGGCGGCGCCTCACCCTTCAGACGCGAGCCGCCAAAGCCGCGCTACGGCTTAACCATCGACTTCATGGAGGCAATCAAAGGGACGGAGAAAACCGTGCGCATCGATGGAAAGGAATACAAGGTCAGTATTCCCCCCGGCGCGGATGTCGGCACACACATCCGCTTCAAGGACTTCCATGTGACTATCGATGTCAAGCAGCATAACATTTTTCGCCGTGACGGAACCGATATCTTCATCAACCACGAAATCCCATTTTCCCTCGCCGCTTTGGGGGGAGAAATAAAAGTGCCGACAGTTGATGGAGACGTGAAACTGAAGATCCGCCCTGGCACCCAACCAGGAAGCATGATCCGCCTACGCGGGAAAGGTATCCCTCACCTCCACGGCCGGGGCCGTGGCGACCAATACATTCGCCTGCTGGTCAAAGTCCCCGAGAAACTCACCTCCGAGCAGAAAAAACTCCTCCAGCAATTCCAATCCACTGTAGAAAATATAGTCTAAACCTCCTGTTCAATTGACCCTAAGAGGAAATCGTGATAAACTATACCCTGGTTTTAGGATTTGTGGAGGTGGCGTGGTCCACCTTTTTTACTAATTAAACGAAACCCTAAACGCTATACGCTAATTTAATGGCTACACCAACAACAGCCCGAACCGAATTCGCAGCCGCCTTAAACCAAATCTGCGCCGAGCGCGGCATTGAACCGGAGGTCGTCCTGGAAACGATCAAGGCCGCGATGCTGGCTGCCTACAGAAAGGATTTTGGCCTTGAGGAAGAGATCGAATACGAGGTCGAGATCGATGTCATCACCGGCGCCGCTCGCATCTTCAAAAAGGTCGATTCCAAAAAAGAAGACATCACCCCTCCAGGGTTTGGCCGCATCGCTGCCCAAACGGCCAAGCAAGTCATTCTCCAGCGCGTTCGAGAAGCCGAAAAAGACGCCATCATCACCGAGTACACAGAAAAAGTCAATACCATGGTCAGCGGAATGGTATTACGTTTCGATGGGCCAAACATCATTGTGGATATTGGCCGCGGCCAGGGAACCATGCCGCCCCAGGATCAGGTGCGTAGCGAACGCTACAAATTAAATCAACGCTTGGTGGTGTACATTGCCGACATCCGCGACACCATGAAAGGGAAAACCATCATCGTCTCGCGTACCCATCAAGGGCTCGTGGAAGAACTTTTTCGTCGTGAGGTTCCCGAAGTTTCCTCCGGTGCTGTGGAAATCAAAGCCGTCGCGCGCGAGGCGGGAAACAGAACCAAGATCGCCGTTAAATCGACCCAAGAAGGCGTCGATCCGGTTGGATCTTGTGTTGGCCAACGCGGCGTCCGCGTTCAAGCCGTGATTAACGAGCTGGCAGGCGAAAAAATTGACATCATCCAATATTCGGATAATCCATCAATGTTTATCTCCGCCGGGCTCGCTCCCGCAGAAGGAATAAAAGTCGACATCGATGAGAAGAAAAAGACGGCAAAGGTGACGATCCCTGACGATCAACTCTCACTCGCAATCGGCAGGGGCGGACAAAATGTCCGTCTTGCCGCAAAACTCACAGGGTACAAAATAGACATCAAGGGAGAATCTGGCAAGAAAGCAATCTCGGTAACGGGAGAAGAGGAATATGAAATCGACTCCCTATCGCTTTCCAAGCGTGTGCGAAATGCGCTTGTAAATGCAGAAATCACAACGGTTGATAAGCTGAAAGAAAAATCCGAAGACGACCTCAAAGAGATCAAGGGCCTCGGAACGAAGGCCATTACGGAAATTCAGGAGAAACTTTCCGAATGACACCACCAACACGAACCTGTATAGCGTGTGGTGCAAAAAGGGAAAAAAGAGAACTCGCACATCTGCTGCGGAATCAACGAGGTATAGTGATAGACATGCAAGAAGAAACGCAAAGTAGAGGAGCGTACTTGTGTAAAAATGGAGAGCAAATCGACGAAAACTACTACCAAATCGCAAAGCAAAAGGGCGCCTTCCAAAAGGCCTTCCGCGCGGAAAAAATCAGCCTCCAAAAGCTCCAAGCAGCGTCGAGCGCCGGTGGTGACCCTCATGGGTCACGTTGACCACGGTAAGACGACACTCTTAGACACCATCCGCAAATCCGAGCTGGTAAAAAAAGAACACGGCGGTATCACCCAGCACATCGGGGCCTACCAAGTTGAACATGAAGGCAAAAAGATAACCTTCATTGACACGCCAGGGCACGCTGCATTTGCCAGAATGCGAGCCCGCGGCGCTCAGGTGACGGATATTATTGTTCTGGTTGTAGCCGCCGATGATGGCGTCAAGCCCCAAACCCGTGAAGCCTTGATGCACATTCGTGCCGCCAAGGTTCCCTTTCTGGTAGCGATAAACAAAGTAGACCTTCCTGGGGCAAACATCGAAAGAGTAAAAGGACAATTAGCAGAAGAGGATGTTGTCGTCGAAAGCTACGGCGGCGACGTTGTTTGCGTTGAAGTTTCAGCAAAAACCGGAAAAAACATCAGTACGCTGCTGGAAATGGTCCAACTTGTCGCAGATCTCACCGATCTTACGGCAGATCCGCAAGCGGAGCTGGAAGCCGTGGTAATTGAAACCCACTCGGACAGAAGGAAAGGTCCGTTGGTGAGCCTCTTGGTAAAAAACGGCACACTCCGCCAAGCTTCTGAAATCAAGATCGGCGATCAACGAATGAGGGTACGGGCAATGACGGACGACAAGGGGACTTTACGGAAAGAAGCCGGACCAAGCACACCGGTTGAAGTGCTAGGATTCAAAGACCTTCCTCCGGTGGGACGAGTCATTGGGGTGAAATCCACAAAGATAGCAGTAGCAAAAGAGCCAATCGCTCCCGCAAAGCCGTCGCTCACGAAAAAAGAAGCAGAAGAGGAGGTTACCCAAGAACCAGAAGAAGAGGAAGAGAGGCAAACCATAAAAATCGTCCTCAAAGCTGACGTCACTGGGACCCTTGAGGCAATAACCTCCAACTTAAGCGAAGAAGTCGAGATTATTGGCAGCGGTGGGGTCGGAGAAGTGAATGAATCCGACGTGCTACTGGCCCTCGCCACTGGTGCCACAATTTATGCGTTTAACACGAAGGTCTCAAGTTCTGCAAAGAAACTCGCCGAACTTGAAAAAGTTCAGATAAAGACCTATAATGTAATCTACAAGCTCTTTGAGGATTTGGAACGACGGGTCTTAAAAATCCTCGAACCAACCATTGACGAAGAGGTGGTGGGAGAAGCAACAATCGAAAAAGAATTCACGGTCCGAAAAGTGCGAATCGCTGGCTGTAGAGTAAAGACAGGAGAGATAGCAAAAAACTTGCCTATTCACTTGAAAAGAGGGGATAAGATACTAAAAGATGCGAACATAAAATCTCTAAGAAGGGGTAAAGAGGACATCGATGTCGCAAAGATAAAGTCAGAATGCGGAATAGCCTTCAAACCGAAAATTGACTTTAAAGTAGGTGATATGATAGTATCCTATAGAAAAATTGAAGATCTATGAACAACCAACCACAAATTGAGGAAATCAAAAAAGCCCTTGATCCTGCCAAGAGCACGTTTGTCTTACTCCCACACAATCCTAGTCTCGATGCAACAGCAGCCGCGCTCGCGCTGTTCTTGAGCCTTAAGGAGTCAGGGAAGGACGTGTTCATCGGCTGCACGAGCAAAATGCGGGTTGAGTTCAGCACCCTCGTGGGAATTGATCGGATATCCGAAAAAATCGGCAACCGGAACCTCATCGTTTCTTTCGATTACGCGGAAGACGCCATCGAAAAAGTAAGCTATAATGTCCAAGAGGAAAAATTCAACCTCGTCATTGAACCCAAATCTGGACATCCGCCCTTGGATAGCAAAGGAGTGAAGTTCTCCTACGAAGGGGTAGAAGCCCAGCTCATATTCATCATCGGAGCAAAGAAGCTGGAAGACCTTGGGGCATTGTACGAAAAAGAACGACACGCCTTCAGTGAAGCAACCGTCATAAATATCGATAGAGCGACGGGAAACACAAACTTCGGCCAGATCAATGTGATAAACCAGGGGGCAGCCTCGATGAGCGAAATAGTCTTTCAAGTGATAAAGAAGCTGAACCTGCCACTGAATGTGGATATCACAGGGAATCTCTTGAAAGGAATCGAAGCGCAAACGCAAAACTTGCAAGCCCCTTTCGCCGGTCCAGATACATTCGAGACAGTAGCGCGGTTGATGAGAGCTGGAGCAAAAAGAAGCCCCACACCCCAACCGCAAGAGAGACGCTGGCCGAGCAGAGCACCAGGTACTCCAATACCCAGACCGCAAATGTCACCACAAAGAGGACCAATGCCTGTCCAGGAACGACCAACAGCTCCACCACCCCAACCACCCGCCCTGACACAATTACAGGAACCGGAACTGAAGATGCAGCCTTTGCAGAAGGGACAAGAACCCATGGGACAGACTCCCGTTGTCCAACCCGCTGAACAAAGAGGCTATCAGCCCAGACAGCAGCTTGCGCCACCACCCGATCAAGGAAGACAGCAAAGAAGGGAAAAGCCGATAAGGAAAAAAAGTCAACAAAGCCAGCAACAGCAAGATGATTGGAACAGGCCAAAAATCTATACAGGCTCGACAAAGAAATAAAAAGGGCTGTCTGTTTCTTTGAAAGTTTGGTACAATAACGCGACAGCACGGCATGGCACTAACCGCAGATAAAAAAAAGAAGATCATTAAGAAATTTGCAACAGGGAAGGGAGACACCGGCTCACCAGAGGTTCAGGTGGCACTGTTAACAGAGAACATCACACAGTTAACAGAGCACCTTAAGGAGCACTCAAAGGATAACCATTCGCGGCGAGGCCTGTTGAAAATGGTCTCCAAACGCCGAAGACTGCTCAATTATTTATTGAAAAAAGACGAGAATCGATACAAATCGATCTTAGATAAACTCAAACTTTCAAAGTGAAGCTCCAAAATAGCGACAAGAAAGAAGTTGGAAAACGGTCTTCTATAGAGCTTCCCCAAAAAATGCAATGAAGGATAAGAAAGAAATTCATACGTTAAGCGTTGAAGTTGGAGGCAAGAACCTACAGTTCGAGGTCGGACGGTTAGCCGAACAAGCGACTGCCGCGGTCTTAGGGCGGTACGGCGACACGATGATCTTGGCAACCGTCGTTTCAGGCCAGGAGCGCGAGGATCTTGGGTACTTTCCGCTTTTCGTTGAATATCAGGAGAAGTTGTATGCTGGAGGCCGAATCAAAGGCTCTCGGTGGGTAAAACGAGAAGGACGACCAAGCGATGAAGCAATTTTAAATGCACGACTGGTTGATCGAAGCATAAGACCCCTTTTTCCGAAAGCATTCAAAAACGAGACGCAAATCATCTTAACTGTTCTTTCTGTTGACGCCGAGAATGATCCAGATATCCTCGCAATTAACACCGCCTCAGCAGCACTGGCAATCTCAAATATTCCCTGGAAAGGACCGATCGGCGCCGTCCGCTTAGGATACGACTCAAAAGAGAAGAACAATCTCCAACCACACCGTTCAACGAAAGATGGGAACTTCTTTGTGAACCCGACGTATTCTGAGCGAGAGTACTCGGATCTCGATCTCGTCGTTTCTGAGACAAACGAAGCGGTGTTCATGGTTGAGGCTGCAGCAAATGAAATCTCCGAACAGACATTTATGGGAGCCCTAAAGGTAGCCCAGAGTGAGACCGCCAAAATCATCGCTACAATTGAGAAGCTAACCAAGGAAGTGGGAAAGAAAAAACAGGAAGCAAAGCCATCAACACCGGATCCAAACGTCGTAAAAACGGTGAAAAAACACGCCAAAGAAATACTCAAAGACCTTGAGAAACCAATACCAGGAAAGCGAACAATTGGCATTGATGGCATTGCCGATGCGATCGCAGAAGAGGAGCCCGATTTGAAAAAGGTAGTGATTAAGGAAGTGCTTTCGGAACTTATTAGGGAGAAGATAGGAACTTCCATTCTCAAAACCGGTAAACGCCCCGATGGAAGAACGGCAGACGAGATCCGTCCGATTAGTATTGAGGTGGATATCTTACCCAGGACCCACGGATCGGCAATATTTAAAAGAGGACTAACCCAAGCGCTGACAATCACAACGCTGGCAACGCCCTCACTCGAACAGTGGATTGAATCCATGGAAGGAGAAGGAACAAAGCGCTACATGCATCATTACTACATGCCGCCATACAGCGTCGGTGAGGTGGGAAGACTCGGTTGGCCCTCAAGAAGGGAAATCGGACACGGAGCGCTAGCGGAAAGGGCGTTGGAGCCTATGATACCGTCAGACGAAGAGTTCCCCTACACAATCAGGGTGGTTTCCGAACTCCTTTCAAGCAATGGATCCACCAGCATGGCTGCGGTCTGCGGGTCGACACTTTCTCTTATGGATGCCGGGGTGCCGTTAAAAAAACCAGTGGCAGGTATTGCGATGGGATTGATCATGGAAAAAACCCAAAAAGGGAACACGAACGGCCACGCCATTCTTTCAGATATTCAAGGGCTAGAAGATCATGTCGGAGACATGGATTGTAAAGTTGCCGGAACACGAGATGGAATAACAGCAATCCAAATGGATGTCAAGGCGAAAGGCGTCTCAATGACGGTGTTAGAAGAAGCGCTGAAAAAAGCGCATAAAGGAAGGCTGCACATCCTTGAAAAAATGCAAGCGGTTCTCCCCGCCTCCCGTGCCCAGATCTCAAAATATGCGCCAAAAGTTGAAGTGATCAAAATTGATAAAGACCAGATCGGTGAAATCATCGGCCCCGGAGGAAAGATCATTCGCCAAATCATTGCCGAGACTGGTGCCTCGGTTGATGTGGAAGACGATGGAAGGGTAACCATATCTGGGACAGAACCAGAAAGCATCCGGAAAGCCGTTGATTGGATTAAAAGCATCACCCGAAAAGTTAAGGCAGGTGAAGAATTTGAAGGAATAGTAAAAAGAATTGAGCCATTCGGAGCATTTGTGGAAATTCTACCCGGAAAAGATGGCTTAGTTCACGTTTCAAAACTGTCACAAGAATTCGTCCAAGACCCGAACCAAATCGTATCGCTCGGCGACAAGCTCAAAGTGAAAGTCGACGAAATAGACGAGCTTGGACGAATAAACTTAAGTATTCCTGGAGTACAAACAGCAGCTCGACCCAGCTGGCAAACGAAAAAGGAGAGAAAACCATATCGACCACCACAGCGTCACCAACGTCAACGATAAAGTCTCCAAAACCTTTGTTATAATGACTCTGTTGCGTAGTTAGCAGGCTCGTTGTGCACTCATGGCTACTGATCAACTATCCCAAGAAATTCAAGATTTAAAGAAAAGAAGCGAAAACGCCCAACTTCCTCAGCAGCTTTACCAAGAGATAGAGAAACAGCTGAATCGTCTGACCCGCATAGCCCGTACGGAAGGATATTCTGTGGAGTATGACCGTATAGCGCACTACATCGACTGGGTAACAAACTTGCCGTGGAACGACAGGAGCCCCGAAACCCTAGCGCTCACCAAAGCACGGGAGGTTCTTGATAAAAGCCACTACGGTCTCAAAGAGGTGAAAGAGCGAATCGTAGAATATCTTGCAGTGTTACAGCTTAAGACCCAACAGCACAAAGAAGGCGAAGCGATACACGCCCCAATTCTCTGCTTAGTGGGGTTGGTAGGGACGGGAAAAACAACCGTTGCCTACTCGATTGCTGAAGCAATAGGAAGACCGCTTTCCCGCATTCCGTTTGGTGGAATGGGTTCGGCACGGGATCTGCGAGGGCAATCTCGTCTACACGCCGAGGCTGAGCCGGGCTATATAATCAAGGCGCTGAGACGGGCTAAAGTCAGAAACCCCGTGATGCTCCTTGATGAAATCGATCGGGTTTCTGAGGAAGCACGTTCCGACATCATGGGAGTACTCATCGAGCTTCTAGATCCGGAACAGAACTTCGCATTTGTGGATCATTACATTGATTATCCTTTTGATCTTTCGGAAGTGCTCTTTATTACAACAGCCAACAACACGACGAATATTGCGACTGCCGTCATGGATCGACTCGAACCCATCGCAATGCCCTCATACACCGACGAGGAAAAAACGCGCATCGGCCGCGATTACTTGCTCCTCGATGCAATGGCAGAAGCAGGTCTCACAAAGGAGAATCTTCAGATCGACGACACGGTCTGGCCGAAGATCGTGCGACCCTTAGGATTCGATGCGGGAATCAGAACCCTGCAGCGAACCATACAAGGCATCACTCGCAAGGTAGCAAAGAAAGTGGTCGAGGGAGAAACCCAATCCATTCACATCACAGCTGAGAATGTCAGCGAATATCTTCCGGAATAGAGATTCTGGAGGTTGCAATAAGCTATGGTGGCCACGACTACGAAAAAATCCTAAAAGAGATGAGCAAAAAAAAAGAGCTAGATAGACTCATAAAAGAACTGGAGAAAAAGGCGAAGAATCTGCCGCTTGCAAAAAAAGCTTCAGATATTGTCCCTCCCGAAGGCAACCCCGATGCAAAGCTTATGTTCATCGGCGAGGCAGCAGGATTCCATGAGCATGTTCAGAGAAGGCCATTTGTCGGAGTAGCCGGAAAGCTGTTGACAAAAAGTCTTAGTAAGATCGGAGTAAAAAGAAGTGAAGTTTGGATTTCAAATATCCTGAAGGTACGGCCACCCCAAAACAGAGATCCAGTTCCAGAGGAAATAGAGGCGTACAAGCCGTATCTCGATCAAGAAATACACATCATCGATCCCAAGATCATCGTTACTCTTGGCCGCTTTAGTTTGAGAAAATTCATTCCAAATACCTATATAAGTCAAATTCATGGCCTAGCGCGTTGGGTTGATTGGGAAGGGAAAAAAATCGTAGTATTTCCAATGTATCACCCCGCTGCTGCACTCCGGAACGGACACGTGAAGCGCATGTTTGAAGAAGATTTTGCCAAACTCAAGAAAGTAATGAGCAATGTCAATAATCAAAGTATAACCGCAGAACCGGAAGAAGAACATAAAGAAACAACACAGGAATCAAAGAAGACACAGCAACTTACGCTTATCGAGAATCGTCAAGATTAATTCTAAAATCTCAATTCTCATATCTTAATTCTGATATAGTAAATCATGCTAAAAATTATACCCCTCGGCGGAATGGCCGTTACCAAAAACTTGTTCGTCTACGAAACCGACGAAGAGATATTATTGGTCGATGGCGGAATTGGATTTCCTGACGAAACCATGCTCGGTGTGGACCTCTTGATTCCGGATACGACATATCTGCAAAATACCAAAAAGAAAATCGTCGGCATGCTCCTCACCCACGGACATGATGATCACATCGCGGGGCTTCCCTACATCTTACCAAAGCTTCCGGAGTTTCCTCTATTCGCCTCCCGTCTTACTGCGGGCTTTGCCGCGGAAAGAATGAAAGAATTCTCAGTTATGCGAAGGATAAATATCATCGACGATGTACGTGGAGTGAGACTCGGCAAGTTCGCAATCGAATCCATCAGAGTAACCCATTCCGTTCCTGATGCCCGGCATTTCGTGATCACGACACCCAATGTAAGCGTCTATCATGGCTCAGACTTCAAGTTTGATTTAACACCCATTGACGGAGTGCGTCCGGATTTTCAAAAGATCGCCGATATTGGAAAACGCGGAGTCACGGTGCTCCTATCCGATTGCTTGCGAAGTGAAAGACCGGGCTTTTCAGCCTCTGAGTCAAGTTTGAATGAGAGCTTGGAAGCTGAAATCAGAGACACCAAAGGAAAACTGATTGTAACCACAATGTCAAGCAACGTGCACAGAATCCAGCAAGCAGCCCAAATAGCGGCAAGAGCCGGGCGGCGGATTGCACTCTTCGGCCGCTCAGTGGAAGTAAACGCTCGTGTCGCCCAAGAATTAGGCTTTCTCAAACTCCCAAAGCAAGCGATGGTCAAGAAAAAGAGCATCCGCAACATCCCAGACAACCAATTGTGCCTCATCGTGGCCGGCAGCCAAGGCCAGGAGGGATCGGCGCTTGTGAGAGCCGCCCGAGGAGAGCATAGAGAGATAAAAATTCAACCTTCAGATAAGGTGGTCTTTTCTGCAGATCCTATTCCAGGAAATGAACGCGCGGTGTATGAGACGATTGACGCGCTGGCACATCGAGGAGCCGAAGTAATTTACCACGATGTGAACGACGAGCTCCACGTATCCGGCCATGCATCATCAGGCGAATTAATGCTGCTCATGGAATTGTTGAAGCCAAAGTATCTCGTACCGATCGGTGGAACCTATCGTCACATGGTGCAATATCGCAAACTAGGCGAGAAGATGGGGTACTCCGCAGATAGGGTATTTCTACTGGAAGAGGGGCAGAGCCTAGAGATCAATATGAGAGGGGAAGCACGGATAGGCGAAACCATTCCCCTAAAGAACGTGATGGTGGACGGTTTAGGAATTGGAGATGTCGGCAAAGTGGTCTTGAGGGACCGGCAGCTCATGGCGGAAGAGGGAATGCTCGTTGTCATCGTGCCTATAGAGAAGCAAACCGGTAAAATTTCCGGAGATGTAGAGATCATTTCACGCGGGGTTGTTTTCATGAAAGAATCAAAACAGTTGATGGACAAAGCCAGAGGCGAGGTGTACACGGTCATCAAAAGCATAAAAACCCCAATAAGGGAATGGAGGGCGGTAAAAGAAGGAATCAGAAAAAGACTTGAGAGGCTTTTCTCCAAAGAGCTCGAACGCTTCCCCCTCATCATCCCCATCATCATCCGCACCTGAGATTGCCCGCCGCCGAAGATTCGAACCAAAATTGCTTCTTCTGAAACAAGTATTCCGGGCTCAACTCCACGCAGGCCGTCTCACCTGATATAATCGAGCTAGACTCGATATAATGATTGACACGGAACAGCACGTTTATGAAGTGGCATAACTGAAGGGATCATCCAATGGGAAGAAAAAAGGGTCGCCGTCGGGCACCATTCAAACTCAAATTAAGAAAAGACACGATCTATTCGATAGCCAGTGTCCTGTTGATCTCCACTGGGGCCTTGGCGATTATCTCATTCTCTCAACAGGGAGAAATACTCGGACAGATGAACACCTTCCTCACTGTTCAGTTCGGTTGGACTGCACTGTTAGTGCCGTTTCTCTTTGTTACTGCGGGTTTGATGTTAACCCAACTCAAATGGAAGGTGACAAGACCAAACGTATTTTTAGGGGCACTGCTATTTTTCATTTCGGCAATGTCCCTCACGAACGCCGGAAGAGTTGGCGGAGAGCTGTGGAGAAACATCGCAGCCCTCATTTCAAAACCAGGAGCGGCAGTCGTCCTTCTCGGAAACGCATTCATTGGGTTCATGATTTTCACCGAGACGCCATTCGATGAAATCTTGCTCAACCTCTCCAACATCTACAGACGATTCTCAAAACTCACTAGACGGAGAAAAAAAGCTGCCTATGTTGCGCAAACAGAACTAAAAATAAAGGGAATGGATGAAGAAAAGCGGCCAAAGATACAAGTAAAGAAGAAAGAAAAGAAAGAACCAGCAGCCCCTATGGAACTTGGAACACAAGTAGTAACCAACGTGCCTGGCCCTCAAGCACAGGCCTGGGAATACCCGCCGCTTGATATCCTTGTCGAATCCATTGGAGGCAAGGCAGACAGGGGCGATCTGAAAGCAAACGCCTCAATGATCGAGCAAACCTTAGAGTCATTTGGAATTCAGGCTCGAGTGGTTGAGGTAAACACCGGACCGGCGGTAACCCAATATGCAATGGAAATCTCATTAGGAACCAAGCTCTCAAAACTCACTGCTCTTCAGAATGACTTGGCATTGGCACTTGCCGCCCCAACCGGACAAATCCGCATCGAGGCCCCAATTCCCGGACGCTCTCTCGTTGGAATCGAGATTCCCAATCGCACTCCCGAATTCGTCACCTTAAGAAAAATGCTGACGTCAGAGCAAATAAAGAAAGCAAAAACTCCATTGGCCATTGCCTTAGGACTCGATGTTTCGGGAACACCGGTCGTGGCCGATATCGGACGCATGCCGCACATTCTGATTGCCGGAGCAACAGGAAGTGGGAAATCGGTTTTCATTAACGCATTTTTGGCAACGACCCTCTATCGCGCAACCCCCAATGAAGTGAAATTCATTCTTGTAGATCCAAAACGAGTGGAGCTGACACAGTACAACGGAATTCCCCACCTGTTAACACCAGTCATTGTTGAACCAGAAAAAGTGGTCTCGGCCCTCAAGTGGACAATTGCGCAAATGGAAAAGCGGTACAAGATGTTCTCCGAAGTTGGAGTAAGAAACATCGAAGGGTATAACGAGCTCTCCGGCTTCCAAGCGCTTCCCTACATCATCATCATCATCGATGAACTTGCCGATATCATTCTCTTCGCTCCCTCTGATGTTGAGGACACCATTACGAGATTAGCGCAGATGGCAAGAGCAACGGGAATTCATCTGATCATCGCAACCCAAAGACCATCGGTGGATGTCATCACGGGTCTTATCAAGGCCAACATTCCTTGTCGTATTGCATTTAACGTCACAAGCATGGTGGACTCGAGGGTGATCATCGACATGCCTGGCGCCGAGAAACTGTTAGGTAGAGGAGATATGCTCTACATTCCGCCCGAGCAAGCAAAACCAACGCGCATCCAGGGAACCTTTGTCGCAGAATCGGAAATTCAAAAGCTTATCGGGTTTCTCAAAAAGAGCGGAGTCAAACCACAATACACCGAAGAAGTCACGACAAAGTACAAAGGTAAAACCACCACAAGAGCCGGCGTCCAAGATCAAGAAGTGGACGAACTGTTTGACGAATCAGTGCGAGTGGTGTGTGAGTACGATCGCGCCTCGGCCTCATTACTCCAGCGCCGACTTAAAATAGGCTACGCCCGCGCGGCAAGAATACTCGATCAACTTGAGCTGGCCGGCGTTGTTGGGCCGCAAGAAGGATCAAAGCCAAGAGAAGTGCTGATCCAAAGTCCAAGCACCTTCATTGCTCAACGTCGCGCTGCCTCTGAGCAACAGGCTTCATGAAAAATCAATGCCTAATTCTTAAATCTCAATTCTTAAAGCATGAAAACCGTTGGTGAAATTTTGAAAAACGCACGCCTCCAGAAAAAACTCACGAGGCGTGAGCTTGCGGAAAAGACCAAAATCGACGCGAAATATCTCAAAGCCCTGGAGGACAACGATTTTAACAAGCTTCCGGAAGCAGCGTTTGTCAAAGGATTTATCCGAAACTACGCCAAAATGATAGGCGTAGATCCTCAGCAAGCGCTTGCAGTATTCCGTCGTGACTACGACCAAGATGTGAAAGGGCAGGTCATACCGAGAAGCTTAACGCAGCAGGCAATAAAGCCTCGATCACTCTGGACGCCGAAAACAACAGTGGTAGGGGTACTACTAGTCTTATCCGTAGCATTTGCTTCTTACTTTTTCTTTCAGTACCGACTGCTTACTACCGCTCCACCGCTTAAGATTGAAAGCCCCCAAGAAAAAGAGCGAGTGAAAGCAGCGGTGGAAGTTTCAGGAAGAACCGATCCTCAGGCGACACTGACAATCAACAATCAGCAGGTATCGATTGACCCAGACGGATCATTCAGTCAATCACTGATTCTTCCCGAAGGCACCAGGACGATAACCATTGAGTCTACAAGTCGGTCCGGAAAATCACGAACCGTCCAACGAACGGTCCAAGTCGAGCCATGAGGAGAAGTTCATACTCGCTCAACCCTAATCCGACATGTATATCGTAAATCGTACTTTGAGTCCTTTCCGACTAGAGAATTTCAATTGACAAAGGATGCAGAATTCCAGAAAATGGTACTAACACAAGGAAAAACCCTGCCATGGTAGATTTAAGCCAAGTTCTTCTCGTCATCGTCATCACGACCCTAACGATACTGCTTTCGTTCATCGGTGTACAAATAGTCCACATCCTTCGCGAGGTCCGAAGGACAATCGAGAAGGTAAACAAGATGCTTGATGATGCCGGAATGATTACTGAATCAATCGCTCACCCAATCTCTGGCCTCGGGGGGATGATAGACGGTTTAAAAACCGGCGTGAAAGCCATTGAGACCATCGGAAACTTCCTAACAAGGAAGAAGAAAGGTAAAAAGCAAGAACCCAGTGAGGCAGAAGAAAATAAAAGCTCCTAAAAGACGCACCCATAACTTTTAAATCTCACATCTTAATTCTCAATTCTCAGCACATGGCAAAAGACTCACCCAGAGAATACAAGAGAAAAGAATCAAGCTTTACATCCGGTCTATTTTGGGGCGCGGCGCTCGGCACCGCAGGCATGTTCCTTTTCGGCACAAAAAGAGGGAGAAAGGTAAGGGACTACCTCAGACAACATGGTCATGAAGTCCTTGAGGAGCTGGAAGAAATTTATGAAGAGACAGAAGGGGAAAGAAAGCCAGCAAAAGAACTGCCTCAGCCACAAAAGAAAACAGCAGACAAGAAAGGAACCAAAAAGCAAGATGTGAGCCACATCAAGAAACTCCAACTTCGAGGTAGAGAAGCAGCCGGCCGCTTCTTCACCCGCGGCGGAAAGTCGTTGAAGAAATAATCTCCTTTTTTTAAGATATAATGCTTCTCGAGCAGATTGAGCAAGAAAAAGCCCCCTATGAAGAAAATCATCGTCGCCTCCGAAAATCCAGTAAAAATCCAGGCAACTTTAGAGGGATTCAAGAAGATGTTCCCAAGTGAAGAGTTTGAAATCAAAGGGATTTCAGTGAACCCCGGTGTTAAAGACCAACCGATGACTGATGAAGAAACGCGACAAGGAGCAGAAAACCGGGCCAGCCTCACAATGAAGAAACATCCGGAAGCTGACTTCTGTGTCGGCATCGAAGGTGGCGTGGAAGAACGCAACGGAGAACTCGGAACGTTTGCTTGGACTGTCGTGAAGTCGAAGAAAAGAATGGGAAAAGGCAAGACTGCGACATTCTATTTACCAGAAAACGTCGCCAAGCTCATCCATCAAGGAAAAGAGCTTGGAGACGCAATGGATGAGATCTTCGGCAGATCGAACTCAAAGCAAAAAGAAGGCGCCATTGGCATCTTGACCGGCGGCGTCATCGACAGAAAAGCCCTCTACACCCCTGCCGTCGTGAGCGCACTTATCCCCTTTAAGAGGAAAAACCTGTTCAGATAGAGAGTTCGCCAGAGAAGGAATTTGATACAATTGGGCAGACCTGGAGTACTGACATGACAGCAAACGAGATTCGCTCCAAGTACATCGACTTTTTCAGGAAAAGGAAGCACAAAGAAATTCTCCCGGCTCCCATCGTGCCGCCTGAAGATCCAACCACGCTTTTTACCAGCTCCGGGATGCAGCAACTCGTCCCCTTCCTCAAAGGTGAACCTCACCCAATGGGGAAACGTTTGGTAGACTCCCAACCATGTTTCCGGGCAGAAGATATTGATGAAATCGGCGACAATCGCCACACGACCTTCTTTGAGATGCTCGGTAACTGGAGTCTTGGCGACTATTTTAAGATAAGGCAACTGAAATGGTTTTTCGAATTTCTGACTGACAAAGATAAAGGTATAGGCCTTCAACCCGACAGGTTATACGTGACTGTTTTTAGTGGCGATGAAAATCATAAGGTTATTAAGAAAAATGGTGAGATGCCAGCATTGGGTCCAGATGTTGAATCAATAAACATCTGGAGGGAGCTTCTCAATTTTAATCCCAATATACCAGTTCCAGACGGAGAAGAAGGCTTTGACCCCAAAGTCAAAATCTACACCTATAGCGCGAAAGAAAACTGGTGGTCCCGCGCCGGCGTTCCCGAAGACATGCCGCCTGGAGAAATTGGCGGTCCAGACTCAGAAGTCTTTTATGATCTTGGCGCAGAGCTGGGTATCCATGAAAAATCGCCGTTCAAAAACCAACCATGTCATCTTAACTGCGACTGCGGTCGATTTTTAGAGATAGGCAACTCAGTCTTCATGCAATATGAGAAACAAAAAGGCAGCTATTTCAAAGAACTTCCTAAGAAAAACGTCGACTTCGGCGGCGGACTCGAACGCATCGCCGCCGCCAGTCAAAACAAACAGGATATCTTCCAGACAGATTTGTTTACCCCAGTCATCAAAGCAATTGAACAGGCATCAGACAAAAAGTATGAGGGAAAATTCAAAGTTTCGATGAGAGTCATTGCCGACCACTTAAGAGCTGCCACCTTTATGATCGCTCAAGGAATAGAACCGTCCAACAAAATACAAGGGTATGTTGTGCGTCGCTTATTGCGAAGAGCCGCTGTAAAAATGCACACGCTCAAAGGCGGTCTTACCCCCGTTCCCGGATTTCAGGGAATTTGCTATGAAGTGATCCGACAATATGGGGGTGTGTATTTCGAGATAGCAAAAGCAAGAGAAGTGGTAGGAAGAGTTCTCGTACAAGAAATGGATAAATTTGCAAAAAGCCTAGATCGCGGATTGAAGGTGATAGAAAAACAACCTCCAGAGAAAATTGATGCAAGATTTGCCTTCGACCTCTTTCAGACCTACGGCTTTCCATTTGAAATCACCCAGGAACTTGTAGCGCTTAGAGGCAAAACAATAGAAAAGGCAGAGTTTGATCGAGCATTCAAAAAACACCAACAGCTTTCCCGCAAAGCATCTGCCGGGATGTTTAAAGGTGGCTTAGCTGATCAGTCCGAAGCCACTATCAAGCTCCACACCGCCACCCACCTCATCCACCAGTCGCTACGCAAAGTCTTGGGCAGCCATGTTCGCCAGGAGGGAAGCAACATCACTGCTGAGAGATTGCGCTTTGATTTCTCCCACCCCAAAGCATTAACCGATGCAGAGATAAAGAAGGTAGAAAACCTGATCAACCAAAAAATCAAAGAAAACCTGCCGGTTCACAAAACCATCGAAGATAAAGACGAGGCGCTCAAATCCGGAGCCTTGGCATTCTTCAAAGAGACCTACCCCGACAAAGTTTCTGTCTACACAATAGGAAAGAATCCGAAAACAAATTGGTTTTCCAAAGAGCTCTGTGGCGGTCCACACCTCAAATCAACCGGTGAGATCGGCAGCATAAAAATCACCAAACAGCAATCGATCGGTACCGGCATCCGCCGCATCTACGCAATACTGGACTCCAGAAAGTAATTCCCAAGCCTGTAAGAACCCGTAGATCCTGGCTCGAAAACTTCCCCTCTTGGTGTTAGAATGAAAAATAGACAACCGCTTAAAGAGTGGATTTGTGTTGGTGAAAATATGAATCTTCCGAACATCTTATCAAAATTCACCACGAAAGAAAAAACGCAAGAGCAATTCTTGGCAATTGAAATCGGGACAGAAACCGTGACCACTGCTGTCTGGCAGGTTGTGGATGGCCAAACGCAAATCGTAAAGTTAGGAGCAACAGAAGAATGGAAGACAGAAAAAGACTCAATTGACTCGCTGCTCACGGCAATTGACGCATCACTCGAGAAAGCCCTTGCCGATGCAGAACCAGAACCGAACAAAGTCATCTTCGGCCTGCAAGAAAGTTGGGTGGCGGGAGAGACCATTACAAAGGACTATGCCAAAATCCTCAAACGGATTTCGGAAAAGCTTGAATTCGAACCAATAGGATTCGTTGTGACCAGCGAAGCCATCGTTCATTTACTCAAACAGCAAGAAGGCACGCCACCAACCGCAATCTTGATTCTTGTGACCGAATCAGAGATTCAGGTTACCCTCGTAAACGTAGGGAAAATTCTAGGAAGCCAAACGGTATCCCGAAGCGAAGACATTGGTGCCGATGTTGAAGAAGGACTGGCGCGTTTTGAGATAGAGGAGAATATGCCGTCACGAATGTTGCTTTTCAATGGCACGCTTGATCTCGAAAGTCTCAAGCAAAACCTTCTCTCCTGCGACTGGCTTGAGAAGCTCCCGTTTCTCCATTTTCCAAAAGTTGAGGTGTTGGAGAAGCAGGTGACAATCAAGGCCGTGGCAATTGGGGGAGGGGCGGAGGCTGCCAAGGCGTTAGGATTCGAAATAATCGAAGAGGAAGAAAAAGAGAAAGAGGAAAAAGAAGAGGCTCCACCAGAGGTGGAAGGAAAAGAAGCGCTTCCAGAAGAAACGATTCCCACAGCAGAGGAGATAGGATTCAAAACTGATGTCGATGTTGCCCAAGAAGTTGCGAAGAAAGAGGAACCCAAAGAAGAGAAACCCAAAGAAGAGGAAGCAAAACCGAGAACACCACCGAGCCCAGAAGAACAAGCGAAAGAAGAAGTAAGTGTTGAGACCCCCGAAGGGAAAGAAGCATGGAGCGCGAAATTGATAAGTCTCACATCCATGATTCCCCGCATGATGCGTCTTCCAAGATTAAGGATTCCTCGGCCAAGCGACCTGTTAGACTCGAGGCTAAAGATGACGATTGGTATTGTGATAGCGTTCTTTGTGCTCAGCGCAGCAGCGGTAATGTACGGATATTGGACAATACCAAGAGCCCAAATCGTGCTCTACGTCAGACCCAAAACGCTCGAAACGGAGCTCATCATCACCATCGATCCTAAGAGCAACCAAGTTGTTGCCGCAGAAAATCGGATACCTGGAAAAATCGTCGGGATGGAACTCGAAGGAGAAAAAGAAAAAGAGACGACGGGCAGCAAACTGGTCGGAGAAAAAGCCAAAGGGGAAGTATCGGTCTATAACAAGACATCCGCAGCAAAAACATTCGCTGCAGGGACAATGCTCGTTGGACCAAACAAACTCGCATTTTCTCTAGATAGCGAGGTATCGGTGGCTTCGGCCAGTTCCCAGGAGTCAGATGAGGCCGTGACGACGACATTCGGGAAGGCCAAAGCATCGATAACAGCAACGGCGATCGGAACAGAATACAACCTTCCCGCCGACACGGACTTTACCTTGAAGGCGTTTTCCACTGCTTCATACGATGCCAAAAACGAGAGCAATATCAGCGGCGGGACGAGTCGAGAGATTCAGGCCATTGCCAAAAACGATATCGATGACCTCCTGAACCAGCTCAAACAAGAGCTGAAACAGAAAGCGGCAAACGAGTTGGAAAGTCAAGAAGGACCTGGAAGAAAAGTACTCGTTGATGGGGTAGAAATAGAAGTACTATCAAGCGAAGTAAGTGGAGAAGTCGGAGAGGAGGCCCAGACTGTCTCAGCGAAAATCAAGGCGAAAATAACAACGCTAGCATATGATGACGAAGACTACAACCAGATTTTGCGCCTTGCATCAAGCGAGGCGATCCCACAAGACTTCAGGCTCCAGGAAGATGAAAGTTTCGCAGAAGTGAAAGAAGTGGAGTTCCAGGATGGATTGGCAAGGATAACGGTTGTCTACAAGGCGGTATTGATTCCTAGAATTGAAGAACAGGAGATAAAACGCAAGCTCACTGGAAAGCATCCACAGCTTGTCGAAAAGTACCTGGGATCGTTGCCGAATTTTTCTAAGGCAGAGGTCAAGATCACACCGGAAGCGCTGCCAGCAAGACTAAAAACTTTCCCCAGAAAAGCTGAGAACATCACAATCGAAATCAGGATAGAAAGAGACGAATGACATTGTACCGTTACGTCAAAGCCCATCCGCAAACAGCAAGCCCGAAGACAAGTCGGAAGGTCAGAGTCAGTTCGAGATTGATGTCTGTACTATCTAGAGGCCTGATCATATCCGGAATAGTGCTGGTTGCAAATGTGCTATGGCCGATTCTCTCCTATGAACTCTTCACTGCTCCCACTCTGAAACAGTATGAATTTTTAAGCCCTGTTCCAGTTTCAGGAAAAGAGGACAGCTTGGAAAGCACGATCAACCAGGATTTGACTCGTCCACAAAATTGGTTTCCGAAAGCCAAATTTTCCAGAAAGACGGAATCCCGAATTACCCATTACACCCTTTCGATTCCAAAATTCAACATCAAAGATGCTGTTGTAGAAATAAATGGAGAGGATCTAAAAAAAAGCCTTATCCACTACCCCGGAACCGCGCTTCCGGGGGAAACTGGAGCACCGGTTATTTTCGGCCATTCCATCCTGCCTCAGTTCTTCAGCCCAACCAATTATATGGCAATCTTTTCCCTCATCCCCACGCTCGAGATGGGCGATGAGATCATCGTCAAATTCGACGGCATAACCTACACGTATCAGGTGATAGATAAAGTCGAAGTTAAACCGGACGACATCTCCGTGTTAGAACAACCGTATGACAACGAATATCTTCGTCTCATAACCTGCACGCCACCAGGAACATATCTTCGTCGGGGCATTATCACCGCCGCACTTGTCGATTAATTATGGTCGTCTTAGGAATTGACTTTGGCCCCAAAAACATCGGGCTCGCCATTGCAACCGGACCGCTTGCGGAACCACTGGCAAACGTAAAGGTCTCATCCAAGCTGTACGAACAGCTGCGTCAAATCTGTTTCAAGCTCCAGGTAAAAGAGATTGTGGTAGGAATATCCGAAGGAAAGATGGCTCATCAAACACGAAAGTTTGCAGAAAAACTCACCAAAGAGCTAAACATCACCATTGCCTTCCAAGATGAGACATTGACCACCCAGCAAGCCATTCAAAAACTAGCAGAGGCAAGCAAGAAGGCGAAACGTCGCGGCCCAAAACATGCATTTGCCGCCACCCTCATCCTCCAGGAGTATTTAGATAGGAAAAAAGAGGAAAAGTAGTGATATAATGACCCCAAGGCATTTTCAGTAAACGAGTATGCTTAAAAACATCATTGCGCCCGTCCAAGCTTGGCTCCTCTCCAAGGGACAATGCGCTGGTTGCGGAACACCACTCGCGAAAGGGAAACGAGTAAAACGCAAAGACGGATCAAAAAAGGTTACCTGCAAATGCGGGAGGATTTTTATTTTCGATCCCAAGACTGAAAAGTACAGACGCGCGTTGTTTGAAGAAGTGTAGTGAGTAGAGATTGGACGTGTATAAAAATTGAGGACCAGGGAAATCCTGGTCTAAATTTTGTCAATGAGGAAAATGAAAAGGAAAAAGAAATTCGCAAACTCTAAATGGCTTCTTATGACCACAGTGATCATAGCATTGGCAGGAGCAGTGTTCTGGTGGAAATGGGCGGCTTCCCCAGTCGATTCAGCATCAGCTGAATTGGTCGCCTTTTCTATTAGGAGGGGTGAATCTATAGATAGCATCAGCAAGCGTCTCAAAGATAAAAATATCATTCGTACCAAAGCTGCCTTCAGGATCGTACTGATAACCGGCGGCTTGGCAAAGCGCATCCAGGCTGGGGAGTTTGAGTTAAGCAAAGCCATGGCAACGCAGCAAATAGCCAGTGCCTTAACCGTTGGGAGAGCCGACGTAAAAGTAACGCTGATAGAAGGATGGCGACGGGAAGAGATAGCGGATGAGCTCGAAAAGCAACTCACAAACGCGGGCGCCTCATTGAACAGGGAAGAATTTTTGCAAGCCACCCAGGGAAAAGAGGGGTACCTTTTCCCTGACACATATCTCATTCCAAAGAAGATGCAAGCGAGAGAGATTGCTGAACTGCTGCTTGAAACGTTCGAAAAAAAGGTGGATGCCACTTTGCGTGCTTCCATTAAGCGTCAGGGTCTTTCATTGGACCAAGCGCTGATTATTGCCTCTGTCGTCGAGCGGGAAGCGCGAGCCAACAAAGATCGACCCCTGGTCGCGGGAATTTTCATAAGGAGGTTGCGCGCCAGCTGGCCACTGCAGGCAGATGCAACGGTCCAATACGCCCTTGGCTTCCAAGCTCAGGAGCAGTCCTGGTGGAAGAAATCTTTAACAAGAGAGGATCTTAAAATCAACTCGCCCTACAACACCTACAAACAAGCAGGTTTGCCTCCAGCGCCGATCTGTAACCCCTCGCTCGCCTCAATACAGGCCGTCGCTAACCAGAAAGCGACCAAGTACTGGTACTACATCTCCGATAAAAAAGGAGAGCTCCACTATGCCGAAACCATCGAAGAGCACAACGCCAACATCGCAAAATACCTCAACAAATAACTTCTGTATTGAAAAAGTTCCCACTCGTGATCGCTCTTCATTAAAAATGGTGTTTAGTTGACAAAGTATGAATTTATCATACAATATGATAACGTATGAAAATTGGCGGCCTCCCATCGGGAGCCTAGGAACGCAAGAAAGGACTCTCGCTTAGAGCCGGTTGTTGTCAGTATGCATCCAGAAAGAGTTGGAATCATCGGTTTAGGAGCAACAGCAACTGAAGCCATTCACCAACTTCTTGAAGATGGACAAGGATTAGACCTTGCAGCGTTAGCGAGTAGAAAGCCAGCCAGGGTATATATTGAAACGTTAAGATGGAATTCACATTACCCCGAAAGACCTGTAAAAAACGTTACTGCTTCTGAAGGCGAGATTATTATAGATGGAGGAAGAATTCCTTTCCAGCAATTTGAGTATAGAAGAGATGAGAATGAACAGTTGATCAATGTACGTGAACTAAGAGCCTGGACTGAAAACCAAGTCGCAATTGCTCTGGAAGCTACTGGAACGATGCATTCCTTAGACGAAGCCCTGATGCACATCAATCAGGCTGGAGCTGCTGCAGTAGTTATCGCCTCCCCAGCAAAAGATAAAATTCCCTCTTTTTGTATTGGAATAAACGAAAATCAATGGGATCCTTCATCGCACCCCGTTGTGGCCACAGAATCGTGCACGACGAACTGCGCTGTATACCCAATCAAAATCTTGGATGAGCATTTTGGTGTAGAGCGCATATTTGGTGTAAGCACTCATATTAGAACTGGGAGTAACCAGTTAATTGATAGACCAAACAGACACGAAGATCCCAGACGAAGCCGAGCCGCTACCGTGAATATTATTCCCACAACCACCGGTGCACAAGAGGGAGTTCTGAGATTATTACCACAACTTGCTGATCGAGGAGTGAGCGTCAAAATAAGGTCAAGGAGAGTCCCGGTGGATAATATTTCACTTTTAGATTTAGATGTCACCATGAGACAAGGGACACAGTTAACAACAGAAAAGTTAATGGATTTGCTGACGGAACATGCCCAAGGACCCTTACAAGGGATCATGGGGATTGCTCCTGAATATGCTGTGAGCACCATGTTTGTCGGCCAGAAACTCCAGTGCATTATAGATCCTACAGAGACCATAGCCGAAGGAAGACATGCAACGATAAGTGCTTGGTATCCTAATATACCTGGTCCCATAACTGGGGCTCTAAGTATGGCCAGAGTTATGGCGAGTAAGTTATAAATGAAATCACGTTTAACCATTACCTTGTCATCAGAAATCTTAAAGAAGGTCGACAGGATCATCGATGGCAAAAACATAAGAAACCGCTCTCATGCGATCGAACACTTGATTCGCAAAAGCCTCGAGCCAATGGTGGATACCGCAGTGATTCTGGCTGGCGGCAAACCCAAAACCAAGACCCCACCACCCTTGATCCGAATCCATCAGCGACACCTCCTGTCACTGATGATCGACCACTTGAAAAAATTTGGCGTCACCAAGCTGATTATCTGCGCCGGACCCTTCGAGAAACGTATCAAGCGTGAATTCAACAGCGGGTCCACTATCGGCGTGACCATCAACTATGTCAGTGAGACACAGCTGCTGGGCACTGCGGGAGCCATAAAGAGAGCCAAAGAATATTTGAAAGACAATCCTTTTCTGGTGGTACACGGAGATGTCTTAACCGATCTTAACCTGAATGATTTCGTTCGAGTGCATCAAGATGAAAACTCATTGGCCACCATCGGCGTTAAGCCTCGAATTGCCGAGAAAAAATATGGCAAAGTTTTGCTTCAGGGCAATAAAATTACCGACTTTCTGGCTCAAGAAGGCGAGCGGGGTATTAGCATCGTCAATACTGGGGTGTATCTGTTTGAACCAGAGGTCTTGAATATGATACCCAGAAAAACGCCGTCGAGCCTCGAGCGAGACGTCTTTCCTCGTTTGGCGAAGATGGGGGAATTGAGTGCATTTCTCTTTCAGGGCATTTGGTTTGATGTTTCAAGGGCAAAAGACCGTCAACAGGCCGCCAAACGCTGGAAAAAAGAAAAGCGATGAGAGGAGGTGACTGGTATGGCTCTGAATCACGAGGCACCCAGTGCGACTTCATCAGGAGATCCAGTCAGCGAAAGCCCAGCTACGGAAATATCCATCGAGCAAGAATTCACAGCTGCAACTGCAGAACATGTGGGCGCTCAAGCTGCCGCAACCATGAGCCTTAAAGAGCAATGGGACATGCTTTCTAACATGAGCCCAGATGACTTTGAGTAATGGTCATTAGCTCGAGCTCAAATCCAAACCATTGACAAACATCCAGGCCTCTGCTAGGATGACTGCACCGTCTATAGAGTAGGCGTACTTCTGTGCGTCTATTTTGTGAATTAAAAAAGGAAAGACCATCACCGACACAACAGTGCACGTCTCATCTTTCAATAAAACCACCATCCACAAATAAGATAAGAAATGACATGAATAACCTGGGTAAGACCCGGGTTATTCTGTTCGCATTCGGGAAATTAGCGTGAAGGCCCTCACGCAAAAGACAGCATTCACCTCATACGATGGTTAAAAAAGACATGAAAACCCGCCAGTATTGGGGCACCGAAAAAAAGAAACTCCCGACAATGGATCTTCTTGCGGTGCAGAAAGATTCATACGAGTGGTTCACAAGAAAAGGAATACTGGAAGCACTAGCGGCTATTTCTCCAATCGAGGATTTCACTGGAAAAAACTGGAAGCTTGAATTTGGGAAACACCACTTTGGAGAACCGAAATACACCCCCTCGCATGCAAAGGAGAAGGGAATAACCTACGAGATGCCCCTCAAAGTCGAAGCCAAATTAACGAACCTACAAACTGGAGAAACGACAGAGCAACAGGTGTTTTTGGGCGACATCCCCGAGATGACACAGACGGGTACATTTATTATTAACGGAATTGAAAGAGCGGTTGTCAATCAACTGGTACGTTCACCAGGGGTATTTTTCTCAGGAGAGATGGATCTCACAACGGGAAGGATGCTCTATAAAGCGGAGCTCAGACCGCTTCGGGGTTCATGGTTAGAATTCCAAGTAGCGCGCAATGACGTGATTACGGTCAAAATCGACCGCCACAGGAAATTTCCGGTAACAGTGCTTTTGCGTGGGATAAAGCCGCTGGACGATGATCAGCTGCTAGAATATTTCCGCGATACAGATACCGACCCAGATCATCCGTACATTCAATCAACACTTGAGAAAGATCCATCCAAAACCAAGGAAGAGGCAATCATAGAAATTTACGAGAAAATGCGTCCCGGCGAACCAGCCGTACTTGAAAGTGCCCAACAATTCCTTCACCAACTATTTTTCGATCCCCGGCGCTATGATCTGGCAAAAGTTGGCCGCTACAAACTAAACAAGCGGTTGGGACTCAACATTCCAAACGAGGAAACCAATCACACGCTCAACGTCGAAGACATCATTGCCACAATACGATATCTTGTTGGATTGCAAAACAGTCAAGGAAAGGTTGATGATATCGACCACCTTGCGAACCGCCGCGTTCGCCGTATTGGCGAACTGGTAGCCACAATCGCATTCCGAATTGGACTATTGAGACTTGAGCGCTCAATCCGCGAGAAGATGAGCCTCACGAAGGTCGATGAGAAGATCACTCCCGCCTCCCTCGTCAATGCCCGCCCCATTATCGCGACGATCTCCGAATTCTTCCGCAGAAACAGGCTTTCCACCATCCTAGATCAAACCAACCCACTAAGCGAAATAGATAACCTAAGGCGCCTCTCAGTGATGGGTCCCGGAGGTGTCACGAGAGAACGGGCATCATTCTCAATGCGCGACATCAACTCGAGCCAATACTCACGTATTTGCCCGATCCGCTCTCCAGAAGGACCCAACATTGGACTGGTGAACTACATGACCTTGTATACCAGGGTAAACGAATATGGCTTTCTGGAAGCGCCCTATAAAAAGGTCGAAAAAATAGGAAAGAATGGGAAGGTAAAGATGCGAATAAGCGATGAAATCATCTACCTTCCCGCAGATGATGAAGAAGACTACTACATTACACACGCGGAAGTTAAAACCGATAAGAGAAACATTATCACTGAAGAATGGGTGCCGGTCCGCTACAAGGGAAAGTTCTTGGAAGCACCTGTTGAGCAAGTAGATTTCGTTGATGTCGTCTCGCGGCAAGTGGTGGGAACATCAGCTTCGCTCATTCCATTCATCTCACACGATGAGGCAAACCGGGCGCTCATGGGAACCCACATGCAATGCCAAGCGGTGCCGCTCATAAAACCAACAGCACCCATTGTCGGCACCGGCATGGAGAAAGACGTCGTCGAAGCCATGGAGCGCTCAATTCGTTCCTGGCACAGCGGAAGTGTAGTGTTCGCCGACGCGACCAGGATCGAAATAAAAGTCGATAGAAGCCAACGCAAGGAGATGCAACGTGACGCGAACCAAAATCCCCGTGAATACCTTGAGGTTGACGGAGATAAAGAGATCTATCACATCCAAAAGTTTTCGCGCTCCGCACAATCAACATGTTACTCACAACGACCACAAGTGGTAACTGGCCAGAAAGTACAAAAGGGCGAGTTAATCATTGATGGACCATGCTCTGATCAGGGAGAGCTTGCCTTAGGGCAGAATTTATTGATCTCCTACATGTCATTCGATGGATTAGGCTACGAAGACGCCATCATTATCTCAGAGCGATTGGTTCGGGAAGACATCCTCACCTCAATACACATCAGTGAGCATGAAGCCCAAGTCATGGATACGAAACTGGGCCCAGAAGAGTTAACGCGTGACATTCCAAATGTCGGTGAAGCTGAATTGAGAAACTTGGGTGAAGATGGCATTGTCGTCGTCGGATCCGAAGTGGGACCAAACGACATCTTGGTCGGAAAAATTGCACCAAAGGGCGAGACAGAGCTCACCGCAGAGGAACGATTGCTCCGAGCCATTTTCGGAGAAAAAGCCCGAGAGGTGCGGGATACATCCTTGCGCATGCCACATGGGGAAAGCGGGACGGTCATTAATGTCAAGATCTTAGACCGTGATAGAGGGGATGAGCTTGATCCCGGAGTGAACAGGAAAGTCGTGGTGCGGGTTGCCCGAATCAGAAAAGTGACGGTCGGAGATAAACTTGCCGGACGACACGGAAACAAAGGGGTGATTTCAAGGATTGTGCCAGTTGAAGACATGCCCTATCTTGAAGACGGAACACCGGTTGATATCATCATCTCCCCACTCTCCGTTCTTGCACGAATGAATCTTGGACAACTTCTGGAGGCCCACTTGGGATGGGCAGCCAGCAAACTGGGGTATACGATCGCCGCTCCGGTATTTGAAAAAATCCTTGAAACAACAATCAACAGCGAAATGAAAAAGGCAGACCTCCCCATCTCGGGAAAAGTGCAGTTGTACGATGGACGGACAGGAAAATCATTTGAAGAGGAGACAGTCGTTGGGATTGGATATATTTTAAAACTGATCCATATGATTGAAGACAAAACCCATGCCCGCTCAACCGGGCCCTATTCACTCGTCACCCAACAGCCACTGGGTGGAAAAGCGCAGATGGGCGGCCAGCGACTAGGAGAAATGGAGGTTTGGGCGCTTGAAGCACACAGCGCAGCGAGAACTCTGCAAGAAATGCTCACGATCAAATCCGACGATGTGATTGGACGAGCCAAAGCCTTCGAAGCGATTGTGAAGGGTACTGAGATTCCAGAATCGACAGTCCCGGAATCGTTTAAAGTGCTTGTGAAAGAACTGCAGAGCCTGGGGTTGGAGGTTATTACCACTGGAGTGGTAGAGGAAGACGTTGTCGAAATCACAGAAGAAGACGGGCAAGCGGAGCCGAAACAACAAGAGGCAGGCGAGAAAGAAGCCCAGCCTCAAGATAAGAAACAACAGGCACGAGAGGACCAGCAGGGTGAGAAAAAGGAGAGCAAAAAAGCATGAAAAACATCGTAGATTTCGTAGGACTCCAAATCAAGCTTGCTTCTCCAGAGAATATTCTATCCTGGTCGCATGGTGAGGTGATCAAACCAGAAACGATAAACTATCGAACGCTCAAGCCGGAAAAGGATGGGCTGTTTTGCGAGAGGATTTTTGGTCCGACAAAGGATTGGGAGTGCTACTGCGGCAAGTATAAGCGCATTCGCTACAGAGGAATCATCTGCGACAAATGCGGTGTTGAAGTAACACAGAGCAGAGTCCGCAGGGAGCGAATGGGACACATCAACCTCGCGACACCCGTCGCTCATGTCTGGTTCTTTAAGGGGACGCCTTCAAAACTCTCTCTTCTTCTTGATATTTCTCCGAGAAATCTTGCATCAGTGATCTATTTTGCCCAGTACATTGTCCTTGCTATAGATGATAAGGAGCAGGATAAAATCTTCGAAAGACTAGATGACAAACTCAAGCAAAAGAAAGACGAGTTGGAGAAAGAAACGCAGGGGAGCATCAAAAAGAGTCAAGAGAAATTAAAAAAGGATCTTGCAGAAATCAGACAAAAGGTCAAATCACCTGAGCAAAAAGACTTGACAATCCAAGAGCGCAGACTGAAAGCCAAACAGGAAATTGCCAGCCTGAAAGAAGCGTTGATTGGCGAGCAACAAAACGCCGAAGAAGTATTCAAAGCGGTCAAAGACATGGTGAAAAGAACAAAAATGGGGTCGCTCCTGAGTGAAGATGAATATCTCAAACTCTCAGACTACGAAGCGGTGAGCCACTTGGAGGTCGGCATGGGCGCTGAGGCGATCTTGAGACTCACAAACTCCATGGATTTGGATAAATTAACAGCCAAGCTCAGGGAACAAAGCCACAAGTACACAGGACAGCGACAGGTAAAAGCCACAAAGCGACTGCGGGTGATCACGGGATTGAAGAAAGCAGGCATCGATCCGGCCTGGATGATTCTTCGCGCCTTGGCGGTAATTCCGCCAGATCTTCGCCCAATGGTGCAGCTTTCGGGAGGCAGATTCGCAACCAGCGACTTAAATGATCTCTACAGGAGGGTGATCAACAGGAACAATAGGCTGAAGCACCTCATCGATCTCGGAGCACCGGAAATCATTCTTCGCAACGAGAAACGAATGCTACAAGAGGCAGTTGATGCGCTCATTGACGCCTCGCAATCACGAACATACAGAAGGCGTCGAACCACCAGACAATTGCGATCCCTTTCAGATATGCTCAGAGGAAAACAGGGCCGCTTCAGACAAAACCTCTTAGGAAAAAGAGTCGATTACTCCGGCCGTTCAGTCATTATTGTCGGTCCGGACCTCAAGCTTGATCAGTGCGGAATCCCGAAAGAAATGGCGCTAGAGATGTTCAAGCCCTACGTCCTTCGAGAGCTCATCACGAAGGGGATCGCACCGAATGTCAAATCAGCCAAGCACATCCTCGAACGACGCGCACCGGAGGTATACGATATTCTCGAAGACATCACGCACAACCATCCGGTGCTACTCAATCGCGCGCCAACCCTGCACAAATTGGGGATCCAAGCATTCTACCCAATTCTTGTCGAGGGAAACGCAATCCAAATCCACCCCTGCATCTGCGCCGGGTTCAATGCCGACTTCGATGGAGACCAAATGGCAGTGCACATCCCATTAGGAAAAGTTGCCAGAGAAGAAGCCATGAAGCTCATGAGCCCAAAGATGAATCTCTTAAAACCCGCTGACGGATCTCCGATAACCATACCCAATAAGGAGATGGCACTAGGATGTTACTACCTGACGATGATTGATAAGACTCTAGATCTCGCTCCATTGGTATTAAGCTCGGAAGATGAAGCGCTGATGGCCTATCAAACAGGAAAGCTAAAACTGCGCCAGACTGTACTGGTGCGAATTGGTCTGCAGGCCAGTCACAAGATGATAGAGACAACGGTGGGAAGAGTGATGTTCAACAGCCTCCTCCCCCCGCAGTTCAGGTTCATCAACAAGCCCATTACCCTAGGCGAAATCAAGGATATTATAAAAAAAGCAATCGCTTCACTGTCTGGGGAAGAAACAGCTAAACTCATCGATAACCTCAAAGATATTGGATTCTATGCGGCAACGCGTTCTGGGCTTTCGATCGCCGTTTCGGATAACACGATAATTCCTGAAAAGGATGAATTAATCGGCAAAGCGAATCAAAGAGCGGAAGAGGTGCAGGAGAATTACAAAGAGGGGCTCATCACTGAAGAAGAAAAGAAGCGACTGACGAATGAAATTTGGATGGAAACAACAGACGAGATTGCAACAAAAACTTGGGATAGCTTCGAAGATTCAAACGCAGTAAAGATAAGCATCGATTCTGGGGGAACTCGAGCAAGTAAGGATCAGGTAAAACAGCTTGGCGCAATGCGGGGCTTGGTTGTGGATCCACTGGGGAAAATCGTCGAGCTCCCTACCAAATCCAATTTCCGAGAGGGCTTATCGGTGTTTGAATATGTCACGTCCGCTCGTGGATCGAGAAAGGGATTGACGGATTCGGCACTCAAGACCGCAGATGCAGGGTATTTGACGCGGCGCCTTGTCGATGTAGCGCACGATGTTATTACAAGAGAAGAGGACTGCAAAACCACGGAGTACATCACCATAAAAAACGAAGGATCCCGGCAAAAGTCATTTTTCACTCGAGTGCTCGGGAGGACTGTAGCAAAGAAAATCGCAATTCCCAAGACACGAAAGACGTTAGTCGCAAAAGATGAGATCATCGACGAGGAAAAACTAGAGGAACTAAGGAAGGCCAAGATAAACTCCGTCCATGTCCGCTCGGCGCTGACCTGCCAGACCAGACACGGGTTGTGTCAACGCTGCTATGGTTGGGATTTCTCAAGTTGGAAGCTTGTAGAAATCGGAACACCAGTGGGAGTGATCGCCGCCCAATCGATTGGAGAACCGGGGACGCAGTTGACAATGCGCGTGAAACACACGGGAGGAATTGTTGGACTTGATGTGACGCAAGGTTTGCCAAGAGTGGAGGAGCTGTTTGAGGCGCGCACGGCAAAGATCATCGCTCCCATAAGCGAAATCGCAGGGAGAGTCTCAGTCAAAGAGACGGCGGGAAGGTATGAAGTGACCGTGAAAACTACGGGAAAACCGATTGAAGAAAAACGATACACCATCCCAATAACGATCGCGCTTACGGTGCACGAAAAAGACTTGATCGGCATCGGTGAGCCACTGGCTTCGGGAAGCCTTGACATCAAAGAAGTACTAAGAATTCGAGGGCTGAGGGTCACACAAGAATACTTACTAGATGAGATACAATCGGTGTACGAAAGTCAAGGAATACCGATCAACGATCGCCACTTTGAAGTGATCATTCGAAAAATGAGCGGCAAGGTGAAGATGGAATCAACCGGAGATACGAATCTGCTCCTGGGGGAGTTAATCGACAAAGAGCGATTCGAGGAGGAAAACCAGGCAGTACTCGCCGAAGGAGGCGAACCGGCAACAGCCCAGATCGTTATCTTAGGCATCACCAGAGCCTCACTCTATACAGAATCTTGGCTTTCTGCCGCCTCATTCCAGGAAACAACAAGCGTCCTGACAGAAGCGGCCCTCCTCGGGAAAGAAGACAAGCTACTGGGGTTGAAGGAAAACGTCATCATCGGCAGACGCATCCCCGTAGGCAAGGCAGTACGTCGGGTGTGAGACCAGCCTGCGTTTTCCTTGAGAGATCAGGAGAAGATGTGGTAAAATGTGCTTAGATGGCAGGAGAACTTGCGCAATACAAGTTCGTCTCGGAACATTATAGATCGAGGCGCAAGAGTCCATTGCAAACGGGAGGATAAAAAAAATTCGTTTTAAAATCCCTTCCATGCAGCGGCAGCGCCGCTGTTTTTCGTTAAGAAAGGGAGAAAAAAGATGCCAACGATAAACCAACTTGTCCGAAAAGGACGAAAAAAAGTGCGAAAAAAAATCAAAGCCACCGCCCTGCGACGCTCGTTCAATACGCAGAGTCGCACGATGGTTCACACGGTAAACCCCCAGAAACGCGGGGTCTGCATCGTGGTCAAAACCATGACACCAAAAAAACCCAATTCGGCACTTCGGAAAGTGGCAAGGGTCAGGTTAAGCAACAAACAAGAGATCACCGCCTACATTCCTGGAGAAGGCCATGAACTTGCCGAGCACTCAATCGTCTTGGTCCGCGGCGGAAGGGTGAAGGATTTGCCTGGAGTGAAATACCATATAATTCGGGGTGTGTACGACGCGACAGGGGTGGAAGACCGCAAAAAAGGCCGTTCAAAGTACGGAACCCGAAAGGGAGGCAAAATCGCAGTCCCGGGTGCTAAAGAAGACCAAAAACCAGAAGAGGCTCCAACCCAAGCCTAAAAAGGGAGAGAACGCAAGATGCCGAGAACAGGAAGAATAACTCCTAGAGAAGTAGAGCCAGATCCCGTGTATGGGAGCACGATAGTAGCAATGCTAGTAAGTACTGTGATGAAGCATGGGAAGAAAACTGTGGCTCAAGGCAATGTCTACTCTGCATTCGACATCATCAGGGAAAAACAGGGGAAAGATCCGATCGAGCTTTTCGAAACCGCAGTGCGCAACGTCACACCCCAAATGGAAGTTCGTTCCCGCAGAGTGGGGGGTGCGTCCTACCAGGTCCCAACGCCAATCAAGGGACGAAGAGCGTTATCACTTGCAATCCGCTGGTTAGTTCGAGGGGCAAGAAACCGTCCGAACAGCGAGTACCACACGTTTGCCGAAAAGTTGGCAAAAGAATTGATGGATGCGGCCAATGGCGAAGGATTGGCATTCCAAAGAAAGATCACCTCGCACAAGATGGCAGAAGCCAATCGCGCGTTTGCCCATTTCCGGTGGTAAAGGCAGATACAAAGTGGCGGACTTCCCATACGACAACGTTAAGGAAGTCCGTTTCTTGTACGAAAACCTGAAAGGAAGGACCGTGGCAACACAAAAGCAGAGTACCCAACGAAAGACACCCATGGACAAGATCCGTAACATTGGGATCATTGCCCACATTGATGCGGGAAAAACCACAACCACAGAGCGGATCCTCTATTACACGGGAAAGACATACAAGCTTGGGGACATCGATGAAGGCACAACCCAAATGGACTGGATGGAACAGGAAAAGGAACGCGGAATCACGATAGTCTCAGCAGCAACAACCACGTTTTGGAACCCTCAATTAGAAGGCACGCTACTCACTGGTTCACACAGAATCAACATCATTGACACCCCAGGGCACGTCGATTTCACTGCTGAGGTCGAGCGCTCGTTGCGTGTTCTTGATGGCGGAGTGACGATTCTCGATGCGGAGGAAGGCGTTCAATCCCAATCGGAAACCGTCTGGCGCCAGGCAGACAAATACAGAGTTCCTCGAATTTGCTTCGCCAATAAAATGGATAAACTCGGGGCAGATTTCCAGAACACAGTAAAAGAAATAGAAGAAAAATTGGGGGCAAGCACCGCAGTGATGGTCGTGCCAATCGGGGTGGAATCCAGCTTTAAGGGTGTGGTTCTCGTTTTAGAACGCAAAGCAATTATTTGGGAAGGAGACGAGACAGGAGCCAAGTACAGGATAAGTGAAGTGCCGGATGATTTGAAAGACAGGGTGGAAAAAGTGCGCAGTGCGCTCATCGAAAAAATATCCGAAACCGATGAGCATCTTTTAGAAAAGTTCCTCAAAGACGAAGAGCCATCAGTAATACTGCTGAAACAAGCGTTGAGAGCCGCAACCATCCGCAATGATTTGGTTCCAGTGTTTTGTGGCTCATCCCTTCGAAACAAAGGAGTCCAGCTGCTTCTCGATGCGATCATTGACTACTTGCCAAGTCCACTCGATGTTGAGCCAGCAAAAGGCGTGAATCCCAAAACCGGTAAAGAGGAGGTAAGAACACCTGATCCCGACGGGCCGTTCGCAGCCTTGGCATTTAAGGTGCAAACTGACCCCCATGTTGGAAGGCTCACCTACATCCGGATTTACTCAGGAAGGCTGAAGTCTGGCTCCTATATCACCAACGTGGCCAAACGGGAAAAACAACGAGTCGGAAGGTTGCTTCTGATGCATGCCAACCAAAGAGAAGAAATCGCAGACGCTGAAGCGGGAGAGATTGTTGCGGTAGTCGGGGCAAAAAATACAACAACGGGAGACACATTGACTGACGAAACTCACCCTATCCTGTTTGAAGGAATAGAATTCACTGAGCCCGTGATTTCATTGGCGATAGAGCCGAAGACAAGGCTTGACCAAGAACGGATGGGTGTGGCGCTGTCGCGCCTTGCTGAAGAAGACCCAACATTCAAAATAAAAGTAAACTCTGATACTGGCCAGACACTCATTTCTGGTATGGGGGAGCTTCACCTTGAAATTATCGTCGACAGGATGAAGCGAGAATTTCGCGTGGCAGCAAACACCGGAACCCCCCAAGTCGCCTACAAAGAAACAATTAAACGGGTGGCCAAAGCCGAAGGAAAATACATCCGGCAAACCGGAGGTCGTGGCCAATATGGTCACTGCTTCCTTCGAATCGAGCCTAAGACACGCGGCGAAGGGTTCGAATTCAAAAACGAGGTCGCCGGCGGTGCAATCCCCAGAGAATACATCCCAGCCGTGGAAAAAGGGGTCAAAGAAGCGATGGAGAATGGTGTGCTTGCGGGGCACCCGCTCGTGGATATGCTTGTTGCGGTCTACGACGGAACCTACCACGAAGTAGACTCCTCAGAAATCGCCTTCAAGATCGCCGGTTCAGCAGCACTCCAGGCGGCGGTCAAACAAGCAGATCCGGTGCTCCTTGAACCGATCATGAAGCTGGAAGTCACCGCCCCTGAAGAGTTCATGGGTGATGTGATTGGAGACCTTTCAAGCAAAAGAGGGCAAATCTTAGGAACCGCGCAGAGGGGGAAAATCCGCATCATTACTGCCCTGGTTCCCTTGGCAGAACTCTCAAGATATGCTACAATACTCAGAAGCATGACCCAGGGGCGGGCATCCCATTACATGGAGCCGAGCCATTATGGGGAAGTGCCAGCAAACGTTACCGAGACCCTGATCAACAAAGGCAAGGAAGAGAAAGAAAAAGAGCAGAAATCTCCCAAGAAAAAGAAATGACGAACAATAAACGGCGTTAGGTATTATCAGATAATACGGAGGCATTCATGGCCGAAGCAAAGAAAAAATTCAAACGCACCAAACCGCACATCAATGTCGGAACCATTGGTCATGTCGACCATGGAAAGACAACCTTGACAGCGGCAATAACCAAGGTGCTCGCTGCCCAATCAGGAAATCCAACGAAGGCGATGGATTTCTATGACATCGACAACGCTCCTGAAGAGAAAGAACGCGGTGTCACCATCAACATCACACACGTGGAGTACGAAACGGAAAAACGCCACTACGCGCACATCGATGCACCTGGACACAGGGACTACATTAAAAACATGATCACAGGAGCCGCCCAAATGGATGGAGCGATTCTGGTTGTGGCAGCCACGGACGGTCCAATGCCACAGACCAGGGAGCATGTCCTCCTTGCTCGCCAAGTCAACGTCCCTGCGCTCGTGGTGTTCTTAAACAAAATTGACGCAGTGGATGATCCCGAACTTCTTGATCTGGTGGAACTCGAAATAAGGGAGCTTTTGACGAAGTACGAGTTTCCTGGAGACGAAATTCCGGTCATTCGGGGATCGGCGCTCAAGGCCTATGAAGGTGATAAAGAGGCACAAAAGTCAATTCTTGAACTCGTGAAGGCAGTGGACGAGTATATCCCCACTCCAAAAAGGGATATGGAAAAGCCATTCCTCATGCCAATTGAGGATGTCTTTTCCATTAAAGGGCGGGGGACCGTGGTCACCGGAAGAGTCGAGCGTGGAAAAATTGCGGTGAATGATGAGCTCGAAATCGTCGGCATCCGTGACACGAAAAAAACCGTGGTAACAGGGGTGGAGATGTTTAGAAAAATCCTTGATGAAGCCCAGGCCGGCGATAACGTTGGGATATTGCTCCGGGGCGTCGAAAAGGAGGAGGTAGAACGCGGGCAAGTCCTGGCAAAGCCGGGAACCGCGACCCCCCACACAAAGTTCGATGCTGAGGTCTACATCCTCTCAAAAGAAGAAGGCGGTCGCAAGAAGCCCTTCTTCTCTGGATACAAGCCGCAGTTTTACATCCGAACCACCGATGTCACAGGAGAAATTAAGCTACCTGAAGGAATCGAGATGGTGATGCCCGGCGACAATGCAAAAATGACCATTGAGCTCATTCAACCAGTCGCCATGGAGCAGAACCTGCGATTTGCGATCAGGGAAGGTGGTCACACCATTGGAGCAGGTATCATCACAAAAATTTTAGCTTAACAGAATATAAAACAGATAGGAGGCAGCCAGAGAAAGCTGCCTTAATTTAAAAGTATGCCGAAGGGCAGAATACGTGTACGTTTAAAAAGCTACGATCATCGAGTAATTGATGAAGCAGCAGCCAAAATCTTGGAAACGGCTCTTGCAACCGGAGCGAAGGTCGTAGGTCCGGTTCCGCTACCGACGGACCGGAAACTCATTACCGTAACGACCAGTCCGCATACAGACAAAGATGCAAGAGAACATTTCCAGATGCTGACACATAAACGCCTTATTGACATTATGGAGCCAACCAACAAAACCATAGACTCGCTCATGCATCTTGATCTACCAGCAGGTGTAGGCATTGAAATAAAGATGTGAACTGCCATCGATAGCATAAGTCTACTCCCGATCTTCTGCAAAGAGGAGGTAATGTTGGGAACTCGACGCAAATCGAAATAAGAGAGCAAGAGAAGACGGATTGGGTAGACGTAAGAAGCGATCCCTCCGGATCGTTTTTTGTTGCGAACGAATCATAGGATAAGGAATAAGAAACCATGATCAATGCAATAGTAGGAACCAAGAAGGGAATGGCTCAAGCGTTCCTTGCGGATGGAAGGCGAATTCCGGTGACCAAAATCCAAGCGGGGCCTTGTCTGGTAACCCAAGTGAAAAGCATTGAAAAAGATGGCTATAGGGCTATTCAATTAGGCATAGGAGAAAAAAAAGCGAAACAGCTGACCAAACCGCTCGCTGGACACCTGAAAAGGGCAACATGGCCAGAACCAGAAAAAGCCAAAGGGGAAATGCCAAGGGTCTTGAGAGAAATGAGGCTTGAGTCCGATCAAGATACAACCCTCAACGTTGGGGATGTGATTACCGCCGACCAAGTCCTTGCAGCAGGAGACCTGGTGAATGTCACTGGAACCAGTCATGGGAAGGGATTCACCGGAGTCATGAAGCGCTGGGGGTTTAAAGGAGGACCTCGAACCCACGGACAGTCAGATAGAGCACGCGCCCCCGGTTCAATAGGACAAACCACAACACCAGGGCGCGTTTTTAAAGGGAAGAAAATGGCGGGTCATGGGGGAAATCTGAAAGTCACAGTCCGCAATCTGCTGGTTTTAAAAACGACAAAAGAAGGAGAGGTATGGGTGAAAGGACAAGTTCCCGGATCACGCAACGGCCTCGTGACAATCAAGAAAGTTGGGAAGGCAAAAAAGTTCGAGGGACTATACGAGGAGAAGCCTGTACAGAAAGAGGAGAAGAAAGCTAAAGAGAAAAAAGAGAGCAAGAAAAAAGAGGATAAAAAGCAAAAAAAGTAAAAGAGCATATGCAAATGAAAGTCATGGATACCACCGGAAAATCGGCAGGGAGAGTGAAACTCCCCGACAAAATTTTCGCCGCTCAGGCGAGTCCGAAGCTTTTGGCACAAGCGGTTCGAGTCTACCTGGCGAACCAGCGCCAAGGGACGGTAAAAGTGAAAAGGCGCGGAGAAGTGAAGGGCTCGGGAAGGAAAATCTGGCGACAAAAAGGTACAGGAAGAGCGCGCCATGGTGACCGCTATGCACCAATTTTCGTTGGCGGAGGGATCGCCCACGGCCCTACTGGGAGCCAGCGACACAAGCTAAAGTTGTCCAAAGTGATGAGGCGAAAAGCGCTGTTCGCGGCTCTCACCCAAAAGACTGGAGCAAAAGAGCTGATTATCGTGGATGGACTTGAGAAACTGGAGCCCAAAACGAAGGTAATGTATAGAGCAGTAACAAAAGTAACCAGTAAAGCTCCGAAGAAACTGTCCATCATTCTTCCGGATGGCACAGATTCGGTCATTCGGGGAGCACGCAATATCAAAGGAGTCAAGCTGCTATCTGCCAAGAGACTAAATGCCTTCGAAGTATTAAATGCCGGAATGATCATCCTCATGAAAAGCGCGGTGAAGCCTATTGAAGAAAGGTTTCTAGAAAAAAAGCCAAAAACCACGGAACACAAGCAAGCAACGAAGAAAAAACCGGAGAGGAAGAAAGCGCCAGCACCGAGTGGGAAGGCCAAAAAGACGAGGACAAAAACAGCAAGGAAAACACGCAAATGAAACTAGCCTACATTGTAAAACGACCCATCATTACCGAAAAATCAATGGCGCAAACCGCCAAAAACCAGTATACCTTTGAAGTAGACGCCAGCGCTTCAAAAGGCCAAATCCGCAAAGCCGTTGAGAACGCGTTTGACGTGGAGGTCATTGCAGTAAGAACAGCTAAAATCTCTGGCAAAAGACGCCGGGTTGGGAAGCTCCGCCGTGAAATAACCAAACCGGACAGCAAAAAGGCGATAGTAGAAGTGAAATCTGGACAGAAAATAGACATATTCGAGTCTCAAACATAACAATGGCAGTACGCAAGAGAAGACCAACCAGTCCTGGAGTAAGACATCGAAGCGATCTTGATTTTGCCGAGATAACCAAGGCAAAACCTGAGAAGACGCTAATCAAGAGTACGGTCAAAAAGTCTGGTGGAAGAAACGTATCTGGAAAAATCACCGTTCGCCATAGGGGTGGCGGGCATAAGAGGCTCCTTCGCCGCATCGATTTTAAACGAGATAAACACGGGATTCCTGGAAAAGTAATGGCAATAGAGTACGATCCCAATCGCCGCGCGAATATTGCTCTTGTATACTACACCGATGGAGAAAAGCGCTACGTGCTTGCCCCTTTAAACCTTAAGCTAGGCGACACGGTAATCGCGGCCGAAGATGCCGAGATTAAAGTTGGAAATGCCCTCCCACTGGCCAAGATTCCGGTTGGAACACCCATCCATAACATAGAATTAAGACCAGGAAAGGGTGGTCAGCTCGTCCGCGGGGCTGGCACGGCGGCGACAGTACAATCCAAAGAAGGAAAATACGCCACGGTAAGACTGCCCAGCAAGGAACATCGACTCATAGATATCAGGTGTTTCGCGACCATCGGCCAAGTCGGAAATATTGAGTGGAAAACAATAAAGCTCGGAAAAGCTGGACGCCGCCGTCTCATGGGTTTCCGCCCTGCGGTACGTGGTGTTGCCATGCATCCTGCAGCGCACCCACACGGTGGTGGAGAGGGCCGTTCGGGAATAGGGATGCCATCTCCCAAGAGTCCTTGGGGAAAACCGACGTTAGGAAAAAAGACCAGGAAAGTAAAGAAGTATTCGGATAAACGAATTGTAAAAGACCGAAGAGCCAGATAATAAAGGAGAAGGAAAACAAGAGATGAGCAGATCAAGTAAAAAAGGGCCATACATCGACGAGAAACTCTTAAAAAAGATACAAAAGCAAAAAGCGCAAGGGAAAAAAGAGCCGATCAAAACTTGGGCACGAGCCAGCCAAATCCCACCGGAGTTTGTCGGGCACACATTTCTCGTTCACAACGGGAAGATCTTTAGAGAGGTGTACGTCACCGAAGCGATGGTGGGTCACAGGCTGGGAGAATTTTCACCAACCCGTACCTTCCATGGCCACGGGAGAATGGTAAAGAGAATGATTAGCAAGACATAAAAAGTCATCCTATGGTCATTAAGGCCGAACAGAAATACATTCGAATGAGTCCCAGAAAAGTGCGTCTAGTCGTCGATGCGATTCGTGGCCTTGAGCCGAAAGAGGCGCTTGAGCATCTGACATTCATGCGCAAAGCTGCCGCGGTTCCTATAGCAAAGACGATCAAGCAAGCAATGGCCAATGCGGTAAAAAACCAGAATCTTAACGAGCAGAGCCTGAGATTTGAAAGCATCCAAGTGAGCAAAGGATCGACCTTTAAACGGTGGCGAGCCGTAAGCAGGGGACGGGCGCACCAGATTTTGAAAAGGACATCACACATCAAGGTTCTCCTCCGCGCAGAAGAAGAGCCAATAAGGGAAGAGAAAAAGGGAGTAAAGACAAAAAGAACATCTAAAGCAAAGAGATAAACGAAAAGAAAAGGTGGATTAAAATATGGGGCAGAAAGTTAATCCATTCGGATTCAGGCTAGGGTATATCTACACGTGGCGCTCGCGTTGGTTTGCAGATAAGGGCGAATACGCCAAGCAAGTCTTAGAAGATACCAAGCTGCGCCGGTTTTTGATGAGCAAGCTGAAACTAGCCGGAATCACAAAAGTTGAAATTGAACGATCAATCAACTCCATTCGGATCATTCTGCATGTCTCAAGGCCTGGAGTCGTCATTGGAAGAGGTGGTGGTGCACTCGAGCAGCTCAAAAAAGAAGTCATGGATATACTAAAGATTAATCCCAATGACCCGAAGAGTCTGAAGGTAGTAATTGACGATATCGTTGAAGTCAAAGATCCTGAACTGCAAGCCATGCTTGTTGCACAGAGAATCGCAGAGCAGCTTGAAAAGCGGTATCCACATCGGCGCGCCGTTTCGCAAACCCTGGAACGCGTCATGAGCGCAGGAGCCCGTGGAGTCAAGATTGTACTGGCAGGAAGAATTGCCGGTGCGGAAATTTCACGGACAGAAAAATACACGCAAGGGTCAGTACCAACCCAAACCCTGCGTGCAGATATTGACTATGCACAGGTCCCTGCCTTGACGAAATCAGGATACATAGGAGTGAAGGTGTGGATTTACAAAGGAGAAAAACAAACCAAGTAGGCCATGGAACATGTAAAATTCAAGATTAAAGATTGAAGAATTAAACATCAAACATAGAACATCAAACATTAAACATTAAAAAATATGCTACAACCGAAGAAACGAAAGTACCGCAAGGATTTCCGGGGCTCGATGAGAGGAAAATCATCGAGAGGCACCAGTGTCGATTTTGGGGAATACGGCATCAAAAGCCTCGGTCGTGGATGGGTGACCGCTCGCCAAATTGAAGCTGCCCGCCGTGCGATTGCCCACAAAACGAAGCGTACAGGAAAGACATGGATTCGAATTTTTCCAGATAAGCCAATAACCCGCAAACCCGCTGGTTCCAAAATGGGCTCGGGAAAAGGAGATATCGATGAGTACGTCGTGACAGTAAAGCCTGGGCGTGTACTATTCGAGCTCGCAGGGGTAAACGAGGAAGTGGCGAGGGAGGCCTTCCGAATTGCTGGCCACAAGCTTCCAGTAAAAACGAAATTTGTCAAGCGCCGATAAAGAAAAGAGTTAAGGAGAGATGAGGGACAATGAAAAAAAACGAGAAAAAGAAACTGAGCGAGCTGAATAGTAATCAGCTGAGGAAAAAACTAGATGAAGAGCGCAAGAATTTGGTGGAGCTCAGGATGCAAAAAGAAATAGGAAAGCTCAAAGACCTCCATGCCTATGCGAAGAAACGCAAAGAGCTCGCCATAATCCTCACGATAATTCGGGAAAAACAATTGCAGCAATAGAGCAATAGGGGGAACCTATGAAATCAATGATCGGGAAAGTCACAAGCACAAAGATGAACAAAACCGCCAGTGTAGAAGTTGAGCGTCATTGGCGTCACCCGCTGTATAAAAAAATCGTCAAGAAAAGTAAGAAATACTTAGCACATGACGAACTTTCAGTGAGCGTTGGAGATAAAGTACGTATTCATGAGACGAAACCTCTAAGCAAAAGAAAGAGATGGAAAATCGTTGAAAAAATAGAAGAACAAACAAAAAAAACAAAGTAAAAAGCCCAACAGTATGATCCAATTGCGGTCAGTTTTGAAAGCAACGGACAACACAGGAGCCAAGCTTCTACGAGTGATCCTCGTTCATGGTGGATCCAAGAGAAAATTTGGAACGCTTGGGGATGTGGTGACGGCATCGGTCATCGCCGCTGACCCACAAAGCCAAGTAAAGAAGGGAGAGATGGTAAAAGCCGTCGTTGTTCGTGCAAAGAAAGAACGTCAAAGGTCAGATGGAAGCTACATAAGATTCGATGACAACGCCGCCGTCATTATCGACTCAGTAAAGACAAAGAATCCGCGCGGCACGCGTATATTTGGCCCGATAGCAAGGGAGGTAAGGGAAGCTGGATTTACAAAAATCGCATCGCTCGCCTCAGAGGTTATATAAAGGCAAAGAGCGACGCATAGAAATATGAAGCTAAAAATCGGAGACACCATACTCGTTACTGCAGGGAAAGATGGGGGAAAAACTGGCAAGATTACGAAAACATTCCCACGCCTGAATAAGGTTCTTGTTGAAGGGATAAACGTATACAAGAAACATGTTAAGGCACAAGGACAGGGAAAGCCTGGTGGCATTATCGAATTTGAAAGACCCCTTCCTACGGGAAACATTGCGATCATGTGTTCAACCTGCAAACAGCAAACGAGAATAGGATTCAGAAGTGATAAATCGGGGGTAAAAACGAGAATCTGCCGCAAGTGTGAAGCCACTATCGGAAAGTCATGAAAGGCACTAAGTTTCTTTTTGCCAAACTTTTTCTTTGGAAAAGAAAAAGTTTGATAGAGAGTTATGAATAACCTACGGAAAAAATACCAAAACAAGATAGTACCACTTTTGAAAAAGGAACTAGGAGTAAACAACGACCTGGCTGTACCAAGACTAAAAACCATCGTGATAAATACCGGTATTGGCCAAGAACAAGGGCAAAAGGAAGCCTTGGAGAGTATGGCGGACCAACTGGCCGTCATAACAGGACAACGACCAGTGATGACTCGGGCGAAGAAATCAATTGCAGGATTTAAACTCCGCCAGGGAGATCCCATCGGGTTAAAAGTAACGTTACACGGGCGAAAGATGTATGACTTTTTTGAAAAGTTGGTAACCATCGCTCTCCCAAGAGTGAAAGACTTTCAAGGAACCAAGATTAACGCCTTTGATGGCAGAGGAAATTACTCTATTGGTTTGACGGAGCAATTAATATTCCCAGAGATAGATTATGATAAAATCGACAGAACACGGGGCTTACAAGTGGTGATTATCACCACAGCAAGCGACGATGACCAAGCCCGCAGATTACTGAAATTGTTAGGCATACCGTTTGAAAAAGAAAAGGTTTAATAGGGAGATATGGCCAAGAAATCGAAAATCATCAAAGACCAAAAGAAACCGAAGTTTTCAACAAGAAAACATAATCGCTGTCAGCTCTGCGGTAGACCAAGGGCGTATATCCGCATGTTCGGAGTATGCCGCCTCTGCTTTCGAGAGCTTGCACACAAAGGAGAACTGCCGGGAGTGACCAAAGCCAGCTGGTAAAAAAAATGATTAATAACGAAGTGACCAAAGCCATGCGTACGAGCAAACTTGTGCGCAGTACGCATACCATAGATTTCTTTTTGCCAAACTTTTTCTTTGGAAAAGAAAAAGTTTGATAGATATGACTGATCCAATCGCCGATCTTCTCACCAGAATAAGAAACGCATATTTAGCCAAACACGAGACCGTCGAAATACCACATTCTCGTACGAAGGAAGCCATTGCTAAAATTCTCAAAGAGAATGGCTACGTTGGGTCCTTGAGGGTAACAAAACACTCTCCCCAACCAAAGATGGTGTTGACCTTAATCTACAAGGGAAAAATCCCAGCGATCGAGGAAATCGACCGCGTTTCCAAACCGGGCAGAAGAGTGTATGTGAGAACGAAAAAAATCCCCCAAACGCTTGGTGGATTCGGCATGACAATCATCTCGACAAATCAAGGAATTATGACAGACAAAGAGGCGAAGAAGAAAAATCTTGGCGGAGAAATCCTCTGCCGCGTCTGGTAATGAGATTCCTAAACGCTTAAAGTATGTCTAGAATTGGAAGACAACCAATCGCTATTCCAGAAGGAGTAACACTCACCGTTGAAGAGAGCGGAATTGTCGTTAAAGGACCAAAAGGAAAGCTCGTACCACCAACCTTTCCAGAACTTGAGATCAAAATAGAGGGTCGTGAGGTTCGTGTGACCAAAAAAGGGAAAGACGACAAAGCAGGTGCCCTTCACGGGCTTGCCCGATCATTAATTGCCAACGCCATAAAAGGGGTAGTAGAAGGATACGAAAAGCGATTAGAGTTGGTTGGCACTGGATACAGGGTGAAAAAGGAAGGTGACAAACTCGTTTTAAGCCTCGGATTCTCACACCCGGTGATAGTTGAGCCGATTGAAGGAGTATCGTTGGACATTGAAGGAAACAAAGAAATTATCGTGGGAGGTCTTGATAAACAACGGGTTGGCCAAGTGGCAGCCAATATCCGCAAACTCAGGAAACCCGAGCCATACAAAGGAAAGGGAATTCGATATAAAGGCGAGGTTGTTCGACGTAAACCCGGAAAGGCAGCGAAAGTCGGTGCAGCGCAAGGAGGCGCATGATGCATAACGGTCAGACATCCAAGGGAAAACGAAAAAAAAGGATTCGTGCAAAAATTCGTGCAACAACAAAGCGGCCACGATTGACGGTCTTTCGCTCGAACAAATACACCTCCGTCCAAATCATTGATGATGAAAAAGGGGTAACGTTGGTGGCGGCAAGCGAAAAAGAGGCGGTAAAGCGCTCGTCCAAGAAACAGACCAAAACAAACAGAGCAAGCGCAGTAGGAGAAGTTCTCGCACAGAAAGCATTAAAAAAAGGCATCAAAAAAGTGTCTTTCGACCGTGGTCCGTACAAGTATCATGGCAGGATCAAGGCGTTAGCGGAGGCAGCGAGGAAAAAGGGTCTGGTAATATAAATTGATAAAAATGCCCCAATGAAAGCGAGGGAGAATATGGCAAGAAGAAGAAATCAAGCTTGGTCACAATCGCCGGAAAATCAAGAATTCGAAGAAAAAGTCATTCAAATCAATCGAGTTTCAAAAAAAACCAAAGGCGGAAATAAAATAAGCTTCTCTGCACTGATGGTTGTTGGTGACAAGAAGGGGCGAGTGGGCGTCGGCCTTGGGAAAGCACCAGACGTGCGTTCAGCGATCAGAAAAGGTGTACGCCGAGCCAGGAAACGGTTGATAAAAATTCCGATGCGACAGACGACAATTCCATTCCCGCTTCAGGTGAAGCATGGAGCAGCGAGGATATTACTAAAACCAGCAGCCCCTGGAACTGGAGTCATGGCAGGTGGCGCGGTGCGTGCAGTTGTGGAAGCGGCAGGAATTCGCGACATCGTCGCAAAGATACTAGGATCATCAAACAAAGCCTCAAACGTCTACGCCACGTTCGAGGCAATGAAGAAAATGAAACGCATTGCCTCGAAAAAGAAGATCCAATTTGTAGAGGAACCTTCCCCAGCAAAAAAAGAGAGAGGAGAAAAAAGACGGGCAAAGTAAAGAAAAAGACAACGGAAAAAACGACGAAGAAAACCTCAAAATCCAAAAAGCAAGAAAAAATAGCATAAAAAAGGAAGACAACGATGAAGCTTCAATCAATGCCAAAGACAACAAAGAGAAAGAAAAAGAGAGTGGGACGCGGATACGGATCTGGAAAAGGCGGGCATACTGTAGGTCGGGGAGCAAAGGGCCAGAAGGCACGCTCGAAAGTCAAAATCTGGTTCGAGGGTGGGCAACTAGCGTTAATTCGCAGGCTCCCCAAAACTCGCGGGAAAGGCAAATTCAAACCACTAAAGAGCTCTCCAGTGATTGTCAAACTCAAAGATCTTACAGGAGTAACCAAAGACGCAGTGATAACAGAAGCAACACTCGCTGAAGCGGGGATCGTCAAAGAAGACGAGGTGAAGAAATTCGGGGTAAAAATTCTTGGGGACGGCGAAATCAAGACCAAAGTAACAGTAAAAGTACCAACATCCCAAAAGGCGAAAGAGAAAATCGAAAAAGCAGGAGGAAAAGTTGAATAGGATCATACGACCCATCGTTCAAGCCTGGCGCATACCGGAGCTCAGGCGCAAGATTATGTTCACGGCAGCAATGTTTGCGGTCTTTCGCCTCTTCGCTCATATCCCGGTCCCAGGGGTGGATTTCCAAAGATTAAAACAGCTTTTTGCACAAAATGAACTGTTAAGCCTCTTGGATATCTTCTCTGGAGGGACGCTGGCAAACTTTTCAGTGATGGCGTTAGGACTAGGCCCACTACCGCCGGCTCGATCTCAACCACGTCGACCGTTTTTAATTGAGGATGCTGCTCCCGCACCCACCGCAGAAACAGGCTTTCCACCATCCTAGA
>JADFLW010000006.1 GCA_022564195.1 Patescibacteria group bacterium | reverse complement strand
GAGGAGGAGCGACAGCTGGCTTCTCTTCTATTGGGGGTTGGGCCTCTGGACCTTTGTCGGCTGGGGGTGTTTCATCGGCTGCAGGTTGGGTCGGTGGCTGGGCTGGTTGATCAGGGGGAGGGGCAGGCGAGGTCTGTTCTTGGAAGGGAGGGGGCTGGCCCTGTGGTTCCTCCAGAGCTGGTGTTTCTTGTCTTGGAAGTTTGAGGCTGGCTTTTGGTTGCTCTAAGGCTGGGGGTTCTTTATCCTGAGGATCGGGCATGATCGTATCCATCATATCACTGCACGGAAGGCGTGTGCAAGCATGGTATAGTAAGGCAGATGCGAGGCGTTTCCTGGTTGATCGGTCGAGGACGTTGGCTGCGCTGGATGGCTTGGGGTGCTGCCGTAGTCACGGCTGTCGTCTTGACAACATTTTTCATGACTCGGGTTTACTTTCGGGGAAGAATTTTTCCTGGTATTACCATTGCTGGTGCGCCGGTTGGTAGCCTCACGTTATCTCGCGCTTCATCTTCCATTCAACAGCGCTCTTTGGCATTTTCCAGTCACCCTCTTCTTTTATCTTTTAACGATCGTGCGTGGGAGATCCCTGCTGATCAAATCCATCTTCAATACCACACTTCCGAAACGGTGAAGGGTGCCTACTCTTTTGGTCGAGATGGAGCTTTCTTTGGCGCTTTGCACATGCTTGCGGCTTTCGTTGACGGGGTTGATCTTCCCATCCGTTATTCTCTCGATGAAACGGCGCTTGAAGCCAGCCTTTCGGCCGTGGCTTCTACTGTCGATGTTCCTAGTGTTCCACCTTCTCTCCAGGTGCTCGATGCTGTCGATCCAAAGACTCAGTCGCGCATCGTTGTCAATTCTGGCGAGATGGGTCGTCGTGTTGATCTTTCCTTATTGCGTCGTTCCCTTCACCAACGATTCCAGACGTTTTCTTCTATTCCGGTGCCGGTACCGGTTCTTCCCCTCTACCCTCCTGGGACCTCGATTGATGCTCGTCTTACCGCGATGCGTGCCGAGCGGTTGCTCGACAAGCGCCTGACCCTTTCTTATGCGGATGGCGCTGAAGCTTCCTTGCGCAGCTGGGAGCTTTCTGGAAAAGATCTTGTTGGGTTCCTTTCGTTCGACGGTGGTTTTGATTCTGTACAGATCGCATCCTATTCTGCGACACTCGCTGCGAGCATTGATCGGCCTTATCAAAATGCCACCTTTGTTTTTCGCAATGAACGGGTGGTGGAATTCGCACCAGAGCGAGATGGGCTTGCGCTTGATACTCAAGAAGCCGTTGCAGCGTTGGTGCGTGCTTTCTCAGAGCTTGAGACGGGTGACCAGGAAGCGGCGGCTCTTGATCTTCCGGTTGCGAGAACACCCCCTGCAATAACCACTGCGGATGCGAATGACCTCGGAATCCGGGAGCTTCTGGGGCGTGGTGTTTCAACCTTTCATGGGTCGATCGCGAACCGCGAGCATAACATCGCCATCTCTTCCAATCGCATAGCCGGGGTTTTGGTTCCACCGGGAGAAACATTCTCCTTCAACGCCTCGGTTGGCGACATTTCGGCTGTGACCGGTTACCGGCAGTCGTATATCATCAAGGACGGGCGAACTGTTTTAGATGATGGTGGGGGTGTTTGTCAGACCTCCACAACATTGTTCCGAGCTGTTTTGGATGCGGGGCTGCCGATTGTGCAGCGGCGCGCGCACAGCTATCGCGTCGGTTACTACGAACAGAACAGTAAACCCGGATTTGACGCGACGGTCTTTGCCCCGTCTGTGGATTTTAAGTTCCTCAATGATACGCCCGCTCACCTTCTGGTCCAAGCGACGGCAGATACTGCGACGAACCTCCTAGTGCTTGAGATCTATGGAACGTCTGACGGAAGAGTGGCGAGCATTACGAATCATCGCATGTGGGATGTGACTCCCCCTCCGCCAGACCTTTATCAAGATGATCCGACGTTGCCTGCTGGTGTGGTGAAACAGGTCGATTGGAAAGCCTGGGGCGCGAAAGTGAAATTCGACTACGCGGTTGAGCGCGACGGTGAGACGATCTTTGAAAAAACCTACTACAGTAATTTTAGACCTTGGCAGTCGGTGTTCCTGCGTGGAACCGGCGGCGCTTAGGCCAGCCATGGTAAAATCTCCTCCATGAGAATTCTCGGTATAGAAACTTCCTGCGATGAGACCGCTGCTGCTGTTGTTGAAGGTACTACACCCGATAGGCCTGTGAAGATTCTCTCGAATGTAATCGCAAGTTCCGAAGAGTTCCATAAAAAGACCGGTGGGATTGTTCCTGAGGTCGCAAGCCGCGAGCAGGCGAAAGTGATTCTTCCTGTTATACAGGAAGCGTTGGCGAAAATTCCCAATGATATTGATGCTATCGCTGTCACGGTAGGACCTGGGCTTGTAGGAAGTTTGTTGATCGGGGTAGAAACGGTGAAGGCGCTTTCTTTAGCATGGGAAAAACCCTTGATTCCTGTCAATCATTTAGTTGCGCACCTCTATGCGAACTGGATAGAAGAAAGCGACAAGCGACAAGTAACAAACAGCTTCTCTTCGCCAACCCACTCCGCTGAAGCTTCGAGGGTCAAGAAGGCTACGGAGGGGCGCGGCAAAAAACAAGAAAAGGTACCGCGGTTTCCGGCTGTCGGTTTGGTTGCATCTGGTGGGCACACGGATTTGGTGTTGATGAAGGGACACCCCACTTCGCATAAAGCTTCGAGGGGGCGGGTGGCGATTAAGCATCTCGGAAGCACTCGGGACGATGCGGCTGGAGAGGCGTTTGACAAGATCGCCCGCATGTTGGGCTTGGGGTATCCCGGTGGACCGGCGATCTCCGCTGAGGCAGGGAAGTTCAAAGTTCAAAGTTCAAAGTTCAAAGTTCAATTACCGAGACCGATGATCGATTCCGAGGACTACGACTTTTCGTTTAGTGGACTCAAGACCGCCGTCCTCAATCTTTTGCGGTCAAAGACCTCCAGGCTCAAGCCTTCGGAGCTTCGGCTGATGAAGACCTGGTTGGCATACGAGACTCAAGAGGCGATTTGTGAAGTGTTGACTGCTAAAGTCAAGCGGGCTATGGAAGAATTCTCTCCAAAGTCCGTCCTTGTCGCTGGAGGAGTAGCGGCCAACAACAGGCTCCGTCAGCTACTGAAATCTCAAATCTCAAATCTCAAATCTCAAATTGATTTATTCATCCCCCCAGTTGATCTTTGCACGGATAATGCGGCCTCCATTGCCGCGGCCGCCTACTACAACCACTCCCCCGTTCCCTGGCAAGCTATCAGGGTCGATCCGGGACTTGCGATTGTTGATTGAATTGTAAGGCGGACAGGCGCGATGGTGATCCCGGTAGATACCGGGATCTTTTATCTTGTTCTTCGCTATAATATGAGGCATATGGAGAAACGGTACACGCATAGTGACCACGAAACTCGTATCTACGGGCTTTGGGAACAGAGCGGGGCGTTTGCCCCAAGGGCATCCAAAGCGGCAAAACCCTACTGCATCATCATGCCGCCAGCGAATGCCAACGATCCGCTGCATGTGGGGCATGCGATGTTTGTCACCATTGAGGACGTTCTTATTCGCTGGCGGCGGATGCAGGGATATTCAGCTCTATGGTTGCCCGGGGCTGACCATGCAGGTATTGAAACCCAATTTGTATTTGAAAAAACCTTAAAACGCCGGGGTCAGAGTCGATTTGATTTTGATCGAGATAAGCTCTACCAGATGATCTGGGATTATGTTCAGGAAAACAAAGGTGTTGTGGTCGAGCAGATGAAGAAATTGGGGGCGAGCGCGGATTGGAGCCGGTTCCGGTTCACGTTGGATGAGGACATTGTCAAGCTCGTTCTTGATACCTTCCGGCAGCTCCATAAGGATGGGTTGGTGTATCGGGACCTCAAGCTGGTAAACTACTGCACACACTGCGGTACGGCGTTTTCCGATTTGGAAGTGAAGCATATTAAAAAAAAAGCTCCCCTTTACTACATGAAGTATGGTCCTTTCACCGTAGCTACAGTTCGGCCGGAGACAAAATTCGGGGATACCGCCGTTGCGGTGAATCCTCGCGATTCCCGGTATAAGAAATGGGTCGGCAAAACGATTGAGGTTACGGGACTTCTGGGTACATTCAAGATGAATGTGGTTGCTGACTCTTCCGTAGATCCAGAATTCGGTACCGGAGTGCTTAAAGTCACTCCAGCACATGATCATAATGATTTCGAAATCTGGAAACGACATCAAGATATAGTTCCCGGACCGAAACAAGTGATCGGATTCGACGGGAAACTCAATGAGCTCACCGGAAAGTACGCTGGGCTGTCTGTTAAAAAAGCTCGGGAAGTTGTGGCTGATGACCTTAAAGAGGCTGGACTTCTGGAAAGAGTCGATCCGGACTACGCCCATACAATCGGGGTATGCTATCGTTGCTCAACAGCGATTGAGCCCCTACCGCTTCCCCAGTTCTTTCTCAAGGTGGAACCTCTGACTCGTAAAGTGCTGCAGGCGCTGCGAGAAAAGAAGGTTAAGGTCTATGGTGCCGGTCACGAGAAGGTGCTTGTCCACTGGCTTGCCACTCTAAAAGATTGGAATATAGGCAGGCAGATCGTATGGGGAATTCGAATGCCAATTTGGTACAACGTTAAAGGACACGAAGTTCGAATCGCTGTGAGTTTCATCGACAAAGGAGGAAAACAGGAGATGGGGACAATTGATCAACTCGTTAATAAGCGAGGTTACCAAATTAACGAAATTAAAGAGAGACTTCAACAAATTAGGGTTCCGATCTACGAAAAGGAAGAAAATACTGTTCCTTATGTGATCAGCGTTGACGAGCCCAAAGAAGATGGTGTTTGGTTTCCAGAAACCGACACATTTGATACATGGTTCAGTTCTGCCCAATGGCCTTATGTGACGTTGATGACAAACAAAAAGGGCGATTTTAAAAGGTTTTATCCTACTGATGTGATGGAGACTGGCTATGACATACTCCCCTTTTGGGTGATGCGGATGCTGATGATGGGACTTTATAAAACCGGCAAGGTGCCCTTCAAGAAGGTTTATCTTCATGGATTGATCAGGGATGAGCGGGGCCGGAAAATGAGCAAGAGCCTCGGGAACATCATTAACCCCCTGGATGTCACCGCCAAGTACGGGGCGGATGCCTTGCGCATGGCTTTGGTTATCCGTTCCACTCCCGGGCAAGACAAAAATGTTGGGGAGGGTGATATCCGCGCGATGCGGAATTTGACGAACAAGATATGGAATGCTGCGCGTTATGTCATATCGCAAATTTCTCATGACCAATTTCTGATTTCTAAACCGGAAACAAAAAAACAAGATAAAGACTTTCTGAGCACTCTTTACTCTGTTGCTGATGCCGTAACTCAGCAGCTTGAAAATTTTCGAATCGGTTTTGCGGCTGAACATTTATACAACGAATTTTGGCACTGGTTCTGTGATGAGTGTATTGAAAAGAGCAAGAAGGGAGAAATTTCGCAATGGGCATTAGTTGAGGGTTTGGTCGTCTTTCTGAAGCTTCTTCACCCTTTTGTTCCGTTTGTCACGGAAGCGGCGTATCTGCAGCTTGGCGATGTTTTATCGAAGGAAGATAAGAAGAAGTTTTGGGATTCTGAGCTCTTGATGTCAGCGCGTTGGCCACGTAAAAGGTCTCCGACCTCACGTAGCAAGCCCCGCAAAGCTTCGCCCCGTAAGAAGACGGTAGCCCTATTTCATAAACTAGGGGTCAAGTCGGGGCAGAGTTCGTCCTGAAAAACATACCAATCTACTTGGGGATCTGCGCATGCTTGACAGACTGAACAGTGCGATTTTCCGTCGGACCCACAAATGAATGGAGAGCCAGTGATGCACTCTTGGGTGCACACCTGGGGTCGGGGCGATGGACAAAAGATCCGTTTCCCTGAGAGTGCGGGTGTATCTCCCCTGCCGCTTTCCGTGCTTTCTTTGATTGTATCTTCCTGCTGTTCTCCAGCAGATTGTCGATCATAAGAAGAATCTGTGGCAGTTGATGGAGCTTTGGATGAAGTTGATTCTCGGGCCGCTTGGGTTGTCGGTTCATACCCCATTTTTCCCTCAAGATACGGGATGAGGTACGGCTGGAGTTGGAGAAAAATGAACGTTACAAGCGCGGCAAGGAAAATAAATAGGTCGCTCCCTGAAAAACCAAACAGGAAGCCCCCTTTCATCAACTTCTTGATCCTCTCATTGTCGACTTTGTACTTGTCTCTTGCCTGCTCTTTCTTCCATTTATCTTGATTCATATCAAGATAACGGTATCATAGGATTGCATGGAAATAAAGCACATCATCACATTAAGATGGAGCCTTGCGGTTTTGATTCTGGTGGTGATTGTTGTGCCCAGCTTTCTTTCCCCGGATTCTGGTTTCCAAAAAGCCAGGATCTCTGTCCTCTCGCATCCAAACTCTTATTCCATTCATCTGGAACTCGCCGAGCTTGCTGCTCACGCTTCTGACTGGGAGGTTGCGCGGCGGGAATTCACTCATGCTGTTGCACTTGTAGAGCGGCCTGTCATCGGAAACCTTGCAGGACTGGGTAAACGTTTTGCTGATGTTCGTGTAAAAGTTTTTGCAGAACGATATCTTCGAGAGGAGATTGCCCGATGGGAATACGCTCTTTTGAGACAGCCGGGGAATCGAGATGCATATCTTATGCTGGCGATTCTTCATTACCAGTTTTCTGATGATTCAGAAACTCAAGCAAACTGGCAAAAAGCTTGGGAGATCGATCCAAATAACGAGCAGATTCACGCTTTGGGAAGGTTCTTGGGTGTAGATCAATGAACCGGAAAGTTCTGAGGGTTAGAATATCAGGATACAGGGTTGATCTATTCGATTGTTATTTCTCCTGCTTTGCCTTTGTCTCTTGAGTTGTTCGCTTCCCTTCTCCTTTCTTCTCTGGTTCTGCTCCTTCCTCTGTTGGTGCCGTCTCTTCTTCTTCAGCTTTCTCTTCCTCTTCTTCTGGGACTTCCTCCTCCACCGGTGCTTCCTCTTCTTCTTTCTTCGGCTGTTGGACCATGACTATTACCTCGTCCCCGTCTGTGAGAATTACGACTTTCTTCTTATCCACCTTTAGGTTTTTAATCAGGAGGTTGTCGTCAAACTCCGTGAGTGTTGAAATGTCGACTTCAAATTGATCTGGCAGATCCTGTGGGAGTGCTTCAACTTCGACTTCATTAAGGAGTCTTATAAGGATGGCTCCCTTTTCTTTTACTGCCGGTGATTCTCCTCTTGTCCCTATTGGTACTGCAACGGTGACCTTTTGTTTCAGGTCAACCTGATGAAAATCGGCGTGTAGAGGCGCGTCGGTTATGGGATCAATTTGTAGGTTGGTTGCAAGGACGTGCCGTGTTTTTGATTCCTTCTCAACTTTCAGCTGTATAAGACCGGTTTCGCCCGTTTCTTTATACACCTTCTCGAAGTCCTTGGTAGATACTTGAATGGCGAGAGATTTCACTTTTTTGCCGTAGATATTGGCAGGCAAGATCCCTTCGTGACGAAGGCGTTTCACACCTCTGCCGAAGAGCGATCTTTTCTTTGCTTGAAGGACCAATTGTGGTTGCATCATTGTTTCCCTTCGACGAGGCTCCCTTCGGTGGTACTAAGGGTAAACAGGGCAAGCCCTGTTTTATTTTTCTCTTGCTTCTTGCTGCACACGAGAAAGGCTCGCTTCCTAAGGAAGGTATTCTATCACTGGATCTTTTCGAATTCAACTTGCAGGTTAAGGTCGCGGGAGAAATTCTCAAAGAGCGTCGCCTGTCTTCCGTCTATCCGCAGTGGCAGGTTTGCGCTTGTCACTTTCGTATCTTGGGGAAAGGTTATGGTTATGGTCAAGGGATCGTTTTCTGTCCCTGGTTGCTTTTGCACGAGCCAGTTGGCTAGGGATTTGCCACTTACAAACTTTGGTCCTTTCGATTGCATGACCACACGCACTTGCCTTTCTTGTTGGATGGGAACTGTTATCAAGAATCCTGCAACCGTCTTGCCGTGCTCTGCTTTGATGTTCACTTGCGAGCTGTCTAGCTCATTCCCATCGACACTCACTTTCACCACTTTGTTTCCTTCTCCCATATAGATCCTCATGTAGTTTTTGTATGTGCCTCCCGGCCAAGTGTTTTCCAGACTTTCGTTTATGTAGTTTACTGTTAGTGTTGTCTCCACTGATTCTTTCTTTATGTTTTGCGTGATTGCAATCGCCCGCTGTATGAAGTAGTTGGCTTTATTCACTCCAAGGTTTGCTTCGCGAATTGCTATGAAGGTTTTTGCACATTGATCCTTGAGTCTTGTTGGGCATTCCACTTCTCTTAAGCTTCCGTCCCATCCGAAGTCGTTGAGTGTCTGTTGGGCAAGAGGGTCGTGGAGCGCGACGAGCAGCTGTCCTCTTTGCAATGAAGTACTGAGCGCGGAGACTATCTTTATAAGCTCATGGATCTCTGCCTGCCCTGCGCTGATCATGATGTTGTTCGTTAAACTCGCGAGGAAATCTTTCTTCTGTGTTGATCCGGGGAAAAAGTTTATCTCGCTGTAATACTCTGCAGTTTCGAAGAGGTTGTCGGCAGAAATCTCCTCTTCATAATCGGGGATCTCGATCGGGCCCAGCGCTCGCAGAAACTCTTGGACCACGTAGAGATTTAGCGCGATCGTTCCGTCAACTCGCTTGCCTGTTTCTTTCTCAAAGAACCACTCTATCCTTCTTGCCGCTGTTGGAAAGTCAGGATCCCAGTTTGCATCGCGCAAATACCAACTCGCCTCTCCAAGATACTTCTTTAATTCTTGGGGTGGCTCAACATGCCCTTTCAGTTGCCCGTCGGCCACGTAGACATCTTCTACGACAAGGTCCAATAGCCTCCCCTTCTCAAATGTCAAGAGACCATACGATCCAATAAACCCTCCCGTTGGCCGTAGTTCGGCGTTGTTTTGTAGAAGCACGAGGTAGGTTCGTCTCCCCTCTATTCCTACAAGTTGTGGAGCGAGATCAAGCATCCTTCTGGCATCGAGGATCAAGTCACGAACCTCATGAACATCCTTTGATACCTGACTGATGTGAGAATCTACGAGCGAGAATGGCAAGCCCTTCTGCTGTTTATTCATCTGGTTCAGTGCCGCCTCAATGTGCGATAGTTTTGCGTACAGCGAATCTAGCTCCCCGTTTAGCGTTATCAGCAACTGGTTCATCTCTTCGTTTGACTGAGAAAGCATGATGTCTTTTATGAGTGCCATGTGGGTTATTGTCTTTGAGCTAAGACGCAGGGCTTGCGCGATCAGCTGTCCTACTTCAAGATATCCGTCTAGGTCTTCTACGACGCTCTTGCGATTTTTGGGAATTGCTTTCGATATCAGTGCCAGCTCCCGTCTCGCAGCCCGAAACGAGCCGTTGGCTATTTGAGATGTTACCTTCGCCGCATCGAGGTTCGTTTTTTTGAGCTCTGCCGCTGCCTTTTTTAGTGCAAACGCTCCAGATCCTACCGTTATTGCAAATGTGATCGGCGGTATCAGTAATGCGCTCACCAGCGCCACGCCTATCCTGGTCCATGCCTTTTTTCTGGCTGGCGCCTTTTTCTTCTTTTCGTGTTTCGGGATTGCGGTTTTTCTCTCCTCTTTCTTTTTCCGTTCCGGCGCCTTGCGAGTCGTGGGGAGCGCCCATTCGAGGGATTCGACTACCCTGGTAGGCTCAGGATAAATGATCTTTGCTTTCTGCTCCACCCACTCTAGTGTTCTTTCTAGCCCCTCTTCTACCTCCACCGACGGCTTCCATCCCAGATTTTCCTGTGAATGGCTGAGAAGGTTTTTCAGCGCTGCTCGGCTTGGTAGTGACGGCGCATCTTCCTCTGTTTTCGTAAAACGAATTTCAACGAACTCTCCCGTTTTCTTCAGCATCAGTTCTCTCAATTTGTACGCTAGATTCACTGCTGTGATCTCTTTTCCACCGGCAACAAGGAGCGTCTCTCCGTTCAAGCCTTCGGTAAACATTGCCTTTATCAACGCGCTTACCGCGTCGGTTACGAATATCGGGTATAGAGGTGTGAGGCCTTCGCCCTCCACTACCAATTGTCTGGCCTGGTGGAGGGTTCTTAGCATCTTTGCTACTTCCCAATCGTTGTTTAATGGCATTTTGGGACCAAATGCCATGATGAGCCATACAATCCGAACATCAAGTTCGTGTTGTTCGGCGTAGTCCAACACCATCGCTTCCAGTGGATTTTGGGTGTCGTTTTGTGCCTGTCCGTCGTTTGCGAATCCTTGTAGCTCTGTCTCCCTGCTGTGGGTGTCAACCAGGCTCCTCATCTGTTTTTCTGAATCTAGGGTGATCACGAGTTGAAACTTTGCTGCGTTGGTCTTTGCTATTTGCAAAAGTTCTCTTGTTCTCCCCTTTTGACCGCTCTCAACGTTAAGGCTTTGGTCGTCGACTATCTGAAAAATATAGTTGAGTTTAGGAAGAGCTGCTTGGGTGAGCGTTTCTCTCTTGTCGAGCGTCTTGTGTGTGAAGCGTTCGTTGGTCTTCAGGTGCTTTATCTCTTCAAGCTCTTGATCGCTCACAAATACGAGGTGTAATGGAAGCTCTAGGAGTTTTTGAGCAAGGTAGGATCCGATGAACCCATCGTTTGAAACAATTAAGACGGCAGGGACCTCGTTAACCGTTTCGATCTGATGTGTTGGTTTGGGCTGATTCCCTTTGCGTTTCATTGGTTGGCTTTCGCTTGTGGCTGAGCTTTGCTTTTTCTCTATTTAACCACAGTCCTCTTGCGTGCGTTGACGCGCCTTTCATGTTACTCAATTAGGCTTTTTTGAGCAATGATGTTTCGGGTAGTCATATCCTAGAGAAAATGTTCTTGTTCGATTTCACTATTACTTACGTCATTTTGCTCCCTATCTTCTCCTGGTGACTATCTCTATTTTGCCCCATTTCCCCGTGTTTTTCGTTCTTACTTATTTTTCATGTGTTCTCCTTGGGGTCGGTGCTTCTTCCATTCGGATCCCAGGGGTTTTTCTTGTCGGCCTATATTCTTTGTTGGATGGCTAAATAAATTGCGCTCGGTTGAAGTGTCTTAGCGGGTGGGAGAGGTATCGAGCGCCTCATTCACCAGGGCATCCGCTTCGCTGTTTTGCTCGCGCGGGATTAATACGTACCGGATAGCGGGTGGGTTTGAGGAAAACAGCTGGGCCCTGTTTTCGAGCGTAAGGTTGGCTCGTTTTTCAAGCCTTCTTGCTTGGATTATCAAGTCTTTGAGCTTCTCATCTTTCACTTTGAACTTTCCGCTTAGCTGGTTAATCACGAGACGGGAATCTAAAAAAATTGTGTATGGCGTATATTGATTCTCTGTCCGCTGTCTCTGCCTTCCTATCCAGCCTAGTGCGGCAATGACTGCTTTGTATTCGGCAACGTTATTTGTCGCCTCGCCTATCCGTTGGGAATGTTGGTGAAGTATTTTTCCTTCGCTGCTTTTGACAACAAATCCGATTGCGGCTGGACCGGGGTTGCCCCTTGCTCCCCCATCGCAGTATATATGTAGGGTTTTAGTGTCATAGGGTTTTAGGGTCATAGGGTTTTAGTTATTTATGCTGTTAACTATATTTCATTTCAGTCCTCGTTATCTGCTTGGCTTATGTCAACTTGTCTCTCTGTCAATTCGGCGGAATGATTGTAGCACGGGGAAGGCCAAGAGAAAAAGGATTGCCGCTTCTGTGATGACGGTGGTTGCTGCTGCCGCAAGCATGCCATAGCGAGGAATCAAGAGGAGGTTGGCAGTAAGATTCAATCCTGTTGCTGCGGCGTACACTGGAATGAGTACCTTTTCCTTCTTTAGGGTGACGATTGTCCACTGGAGCAGCGATGTTAAAAAGAATAAGGGTAAGGAAAGGCTCAGTATTTTCAACGGTGTTTGCGCTTGGCCGAACTCTTCTCGAATGAAGGCAAGCAGAGGGCTTATACTATACAGCGCTGCTGTGCTAAGAAGAGAAACCACCAGGAGCACTGCCGCCGATTGTTTAACGATTTTTTTTAGCTTATCTCTTCCCTGGCTCGCCTGTTCCACCATGATCGGGTATGTCGCATTCATGAAGAAAGTGGGGAAGACGAGGGCAACATCGAAGGCGCGGTACGCGAGTCCGTAGAAGCCGACTTCTGCGTTGGACTTTAAAAGCGACAAAACAATTATGCCTATCCTAGTTGTCAACACACTCAACAACAGCGTGAAGCCTAGGGGGAGCGCTTCTTTAAAAAGCCCCATCATTTTCCTCCACACAAATGTCGGGGACACCTTTCCAATCATATCCTTGACGAATACCAACGCGATTGCCATCATCGTGAGCGATCCTGCGACGTGAGACAGGGCAACTATCCTGATGTCGGCTTTGGCAGCGACTGCGACCGCGACCGCGCCTAGAACCACCAGGCTCCCTACTACGGAAGCCAAAACGGATTTCGCGTATTGAAGTCTTCTTTGGAAAATGCTGTTTGCCGTGGTGAAGCTCGCATGCTCGAAAAAGGTGAGGCCAAAAATAAGGGTTGCGAGCTTCACTCTCGCGGAATATCCTTGATCAACCGAGGTTGGAACGAGCAACAAGAAAACAGCTAAGAGTGCTAAGGAGGCCACAGCAAAGAGTAGCCGCAGCCCCAGTGTGTTTCTGAACTCCTCTTGCTCGTTTGCTTGGTCTTTTACAATTCGGCGGACAACGATTGCATTCAATCCGAAGTCGATTCCTATAAAGAACAGGGTTGCCGTGACGAATGCTTTAGTGAACTCCCCGTAAAAGTCTGCGCCTAAGCTGCGGGCAATGAGGAGCGTTACTAGGAGCGAGCTTGTGGTGTTTACTGCTTTGCCGATGAGCTGGACGATTGTGTTTGTGGCAATTGTGCGTTTGGCTGACATATGAAATATCCATTGTTACACTGCTTCATTGTTGCATTGTTACGAGTTTCGCAGTTTCTATAAGCTTAGGAACAGGAGATCGCGTAACAGAAATTTGTTTGACTGCAGAAGGTTAGGTATTGATAGTTTACAATTGATTGTTAAGCTAGCCAGGCTAATAGCCTGGCCTAGCAGCCAGCACAAATTTGTTCCGCGCTCTCTGTTAGTTTATGATTATTTGAGATAAGGGTATGGTGCGAAACTCGTGATTGTTATTGTACATAAGATTCTTCGCTGGAGCTTAGTGGTAAGGTTTTTTCTTGTCGGGAGCAAGAGAAGGGAAGGCGGTTATCCGCTTCCAAAAGGCCAAAAGAAGAGAGGTTTACTCCCTCCCTCCTTCTTCATGGAGATGAGACAGAAGCTCTTCGGCCTGATCTAAAGCATTTATAAGAGAATGGACAGCAGCCTCTGGACCAGCAATGCACACAAGGCCTAATATCAAGGCCGTATTCTCAGCAGCCAGACCGGGAGATCTTATAATAAAATCAACTGCTGAATATTCAGGTCCATGACGCTGTTCCAACTCAGCTCCTATTTCAACCATTCTTCTTGAAATAGTCCGACTAATCGGAGGTTGGTCCTCAAAGGGAAGCTGTTCGGGGGTGTCTCGAAGTTGTTCATTCATTGAATATATCCTAGCACAGCATTTAACCTCCTGTATTGGGTTGTATCTATGAATTCTCTTTTCTCCATGCAAGCGCGAGCGTGATGGTGAAAAGCAAGCGGGTTTGATGAAGGGTCAACCAGTAATGGTCGACTGCTCCGATCATGAGGATGCCAACTAGTGCAAGAAATATATTCGTCCTTTCTTTTCTTTTTGCGTTTCTTAGTGCCCCTGCCATGAACCACGCAAACAGCCCGAGGGCGATCAACCCCGCCTCCGCTGCTAGAAGTAGGTAGATATTATGCACGGGTTGATAGAACAGGAAGGGAGATTGCAACGGCAGACTTCCTTGATTTGGTTGTTGGCTCAAGCTTGGAATGAAATTTCCCAAGCCAACGCCCGTAAGAGGGCTGTCTCTAATCATTGTCTGCGCATGTTTCGCTACCGTCAGACGATTGCTGATCGACTCTTTTTCCGGTGGGAACGCCACGACTGCCACAGTCAACCCAAGCACCACCAGCGCTGCGCTGGGCAACATCTTTCTTTTGTCCTTTAGTGCTTTTGCTAAGATTGCCAGCAGCGCTGCTGCTATCCAGCCCGAAAGGGAAAATGTCAACAGTAGTGTTATGGCTCCCAAGATAAAGGCTAAGGGCAATACGACCTTTGTATACGTATCCCTTCCTTGTTTTCTCTCCATCAATGGAAGCAGAAGCACAAGGGATACGACGATAAATCCCGCGAGGGCGTTCGGGTGGGGAAAGGTCGCATAGGGCCGCAACAGGAGTCTTCCAAGGCTTTCGGCTTTTGCGATCCCTGGTGTTGCGATCGTAAACGAGCGTTCTCCGAGCCAGTAGAGCAGCCCTCCGACTGATCCTTGCTTCACGAATTGGATGATGGCAATTGTTGAAGAATAGATCACTGGCAACGGTAAGAGCTTGCGTAGCGCGCCGGTTGTGCTTTTCGGCACTGACTTCAGATAAAAAAAGAGCAGCGCAAGCTCTCCTAAGCGTAGCCAATAATAGAGCGTTGAGAGTGGGTTTGTTGAGATCGCGATATTCAGCGCCATCAGCAGGAGGAGCGCGATGAAGACGCCGATTGATCGTTTGTGTTTTTCCAGAATGTTGACAATCGTTTTCCCTCTCGCTCTTGCTGCCCAACTTATCAACAAGGCAATAAGAATGAGGTCGGTGGCAAAGATCGTCGGAGAGAGGTAATCGATACGAATGCCTCTTACAAAGGCGGTTGGTGGCCAGAAATGCTTTCCGATTTGGGCGGGGAGGAGGACGATGAGAAGCAAAAAAAGAATCTGTTCAACTTTGGTTGGTCTTTTCATCCATCTTTTGCTCTTGCTCTTTTTCCCCCTTCTCCTCTTTTGGACCTATGACTAGTCTTCTCCTTCTTCCCTCTCCCTCAGAATAAGTTTGCACGTCAGGATCGGATGAGAGTGATACATGAATAAGGCGGCGCTCGCTGCTGGTTAGATAGGGTAACACGATGGCTTGTTTTGTCATCCTCACTCGCTCGGAGGCGTTCAGCGCCATGGTTTCTAGTGATTTTGCACGCTTCTCACGATAGTCCCCGATGTTTATGACGACTCGGCGCCACTCCCCAAGTTTCTTAAATACCATCTGTCCAACAACAAGCTGCAGTGCGGAGAGTGTTTCTCCATGAAAGCCGATGAGCATTCCAGAATCTTCTGGAGAAACTTCAATTTGCACCTCGGTCGTTTCTTCCTCACCCGATTCTGCTTTTATCTCTACTTGTGAAAAACCCAGAGACTCCAATAGTTCTTTTACCGTTTGTTCTATGGCGCTCACGTCACTTTCCATCTCGCCTCCTGGCTCGTAATTTTTCAACTACTGTGGCAAGCCCTCCTGGACCGCTGATCACGTATTGCTGAACTAGAGAAAATATGGTTGTCGCTACCCAGTACAGTGCCAGTCCTGAGGGAAAGCTGAGGGCGATCAGTCCCGTCATGAGGGGCATCACGTACAGCATCTGTTTTTGCATCGCCCCTGCCATATCCAATGTTTTGTCTTCGTCTGCCTTTGCTTTTTTTGCTCCCCGCTCTTGCTTCTCTCTTGCGCTTTTTTTCAAGTCTTCTGATTTATGATGCTCTTTTCCAGCCATAAGCATTTGTGAGAGTATGAGCTGTGTTCCTCCTGCCACGAGCGGAAGGATGTAGAGCGGATCCGGTTTTGTAAGATCCAGCCAGAGAAATTGCATGTCTGCTGCAATGCCGCCTCCATTTCCGTTCTCTATGAAATCAATAAATACCCGATACATGGCGATGAGTATTGCAAACTGAACGATGGTGGGAAGACACCCCGCCGCAGGGTTGATGCCGTGCTCTTTGTACAGATTGAGTTGTTCCTTCTGGAAGCGCTTCTTGTCCTTCCCGTGTTTTCTTTTCAGCTCGTCAAGGTGAGGTTTTATGTCTTTCATCTTCTGAGCGGAGCGCATTGTTGGAAGGGTTAAGGGAATCATTGCCGTTCTTAACAAGAACGTCAGGGCTATGATTGCAAATCCAAAGCTTCCTCCTAAGACGTTGGTTAGGAATGTCAGTGTCTGCAGCAGCGGTTGATAGAGGAGGGTGTTGAATATCGGCATAGGAATAGGGTTTTTAGCTTCTTAGGGTTTAGGGTATCAAGGTATAGCGTTTAGGGTTTAGAGGCTGGGGATGGGGTCGACGCCTCCTTTGGACCATGGGTGGCATCTTGCTATTCTTTTTGTTCCAAGAAAAACGCCCTTTACTATACCATACCTCTTTATGGCCTCATATACGTACTGAGAACAGGTCGGTTGGAACCGACAGGCTCCTCTCGCGATGCGGAGTGGCACTACGTGTTGATAGAGGCGAATGAGGCTGAGGACCAGCTTTTTCATTGCTTTACTATTCCTGCTTTGCGAAGCGTGTGTTGGATTGAGCTTTGGAGCTCATCCACGCTTGCGGTTGTCGCTTTCTTTTTTACTAAGAGTACAATGTCAAATCCTTTTCTGGTGTCTTTTACCAGGGAACGTATTGCTTCGGTCAATCGGCGTTTGGTCCTGTTTCTTTGCGTTGCCTTTTTGGCCACCTTCGCGCTTACGATGATTGCGAAGCGGGAGTCGGCATCCGTGTCTTGCTTGCCTACCAATAGCCCAAAATACTCTCCCTGAATGAGCCTTTCTTCCCTTTTTCTTCGTTGTGGTCTTTTAGATAGTGAGAGGCGGTGTTTCTGAGGAAGCATGTCACTTCATTGTTCCCCACCTTCGCATTTCGGCTTCACACAGACTTCCAAGTACCATCCGATGCCTGGCTAGTCGGGTATCGTCTGGTACTCGACTGCTTATTCAGCCGTTTTGTGAGCCGAATGCTGCGGTGGGCAAGCATTGTTTCATTAATAATTCGATGAAAATCACTTTTTTACGATTCCCTTGCTAGAAGCGGACGCTGACTGCCAGGCGTTTTCTTCCTTTCGTGCGGCGGCGCTTGATGACTTCTCTTCCGGATGAAGATTTCATCCGTTTGCGGAAGCCGTGCTTGCGAGCTCTCTTCTTTTTCTTTGGTTGCCAGGTTCGCTTCGGCATGGAATTACGATTTGAGATTTAAGATTTAATTGTTATTTTAGCATGATTTGACCTGTCTGAGAAAGTTCATTCCATTATTGCGCTGTGAGCATCCATCGCGCCATCGTCGTGGGGCTTTGTTTTGGGGAATTTGTGGGTTGACTCGTTGTGGAAAACTTGCAAAGATCTGTTCGCTATCGACGTCTTCAACCCAGATAAAGGCATCGTCTCCTGCCCGTATACACCATGAAGGCTGATCAATTGTGGAAAACTGTTCTGAGTGATCTTGAAGTTTCGCTCTCTCGCGGAAATTTCATGACTTGGATATTCCCGACGCGACTGGTTCGCATTCAACGGGTTGACGCTCGCCGGCAAATCGTTGAGATTGCATGCAAAAGTGCTTTTCATCGCCAATTTATCGAGGAGCGTTATCATGGACAAATCAAAGATGCTCTCAATAGGATCACTAATCGGAAAAACGAGCTTGTGTTTGTTGTTCGGGATTTTTCCGATGAGCGGGACGCCGGGCGGCCAGAAAATGGGCCTTTGTTTCAATCTGATCCCCCTTCGCTTGACCAACAGTACCGAGATGCCTTCTTGCGCGTGCGCCTGAGAGAAGATTTCACTTTTGCAACCTTTGCGGTGTCTCCCTCCAATGAGATGGCGCATGCGGCGGCTCAGGCCGTGGCAAAATCCCCAGGAAAAGCGTATACCCTTCTTTTTCTTTATGGTGGGGTGGGTGTCGGAAAAACTCACCTTACTCAGGCAATTGGACATGCCGTTTTGCTGCGAGACCCGAGCTCTTCCCTTATCTACTGTACCGGGGAAGAGTTTACCAACGGGATCATTGATGCGATCAGGCGCAAGGAAACCCATCCCTTTAAGAAAAAGTTTCGGAGCACCAAGCTTCTCCTTATTGATGATGTTCAATTCATCGCCGGCAAAACTGCTGTTCAAGAGGAGTTCTTTCACACGTTCAATGCGATTCTACAGGAGGAGGGCCAGATCGTCTTGGTCAGTGACCAGCCGCCCCACGAAATCGACGGGCTCGAAGATCGCCTGCGTAGTCGATTTGAGGGAGGACTGACGATAGACATTCAGCAACCCAATTTCGAATTGCGCACCGCCATTCTTCTCATTAAATCTAAAGCGCTGGGCGTTTCTCTCTCTATGGAAACCGCCAAGCTCATTGCCGCCAACATCGAAAGCGCACGACGGCTTGAGGGCTTTTTGGCTCGGTTAACTACTGAAGCGAACTTGCGAAATCAAGAAATCTCCGAAGAGCTGGTCAGAGGACTTCTTGGTCGGGTCAATGAAAGCGAAGTGCGTTCGCTCCCAGCCGCACGGCCGAAAGAAGTTCTCAAAATCGTCGCGGCGCACTTTAACATCACGCTCGCAGCACTCGAGGGCCCCCGTCGCTCAAAATCGCTGGTTACGCCTCGGCATCTCGCGATGTATATTCTTCGAACCTATCATCAGCTTCCCCTTGAAGAGATCGGCTCTCTCTGTGGGGGGAGGGACCATACGACCGTGATCCATGCCGTTGAGAAGGTCACGAAATCCCTCTCGGCGTCTGAGCAGTTGCGTCTTGAGCTAGCACACATTCGTAAGGAGATCTATGGATAAGTTGTTCCGATTTGTGTATATTTAGGAGAGTTTTGTTGAATTCTTAACAACCCATCAGAACATATTCACTTATTCACAAGTTCATGCTACTTATCCACAGAGTTATCCACAGAAACTTGGAGATTTTACACAGGCAGTATCTTACGGTTTCTTGGAAGAAGGGGGAGGGTTTTTAACTTTTCCTCACTTCCTACTACTAGTACTGCTAAAGTATTATATATAGTAAATAGTAAGTAGTGGAGGTCTATGAAACTCTCAGTTTTGCAAGAAAAGCTTTCTAAATCACTTGCCTCTGTTTCTAGGGTAGTTCCGTCTAAACCATCACTGCCTATTCTTTCCAATGTGTTGCTTGAAGCTCGTGAGGGGAGATTGCAATTGACGGCAACTGATTTGAATTTGGGGATGCGGCTTTGGGTTGGAGCCAAGATAGAGAAAGGGGGAGCGATTTCTGTTCCAGCAAAGGTTTTTGGAGAGCTTGTTTCTTCTTTTCCTCCCTCGACCGTTGAGATGGCTCTTGATGGAGAATCTTTGACTGTAACGTGCGCTGGAAACACAGCGAGTCTTATGGGGATTGCTGCCTCTGAATATCCGTCACTCGGTAAACTGTCAGGTAAGCGGGAGTTTGACCTTTCTTATGAACAGTTGCATCGGGCGGTTGAGATGGTCACCATTGCTGCCTCAACGGACGAGACGCGACCCGTTCTTTCTGGGGTTCTCTGGAAACAGCAGAACGGGAATTTACAGTTGGTTGCGACGGATGGGTATCGTTTGAGTTTAGTGAGGGTGGCGGGTGTTTCTGGAAAGGGAGCGGGGAAGTGGAGGAAGGCAGTTGAGGCTGTCATTGGGGAGGGACTTATCGTTCCAGCGCGGGCGCTCGTTGATGTTGATCGATTGGCTGATGAGCTGGGAGCTTCTCAGGTGAGGATTGGTCTTGTCTCTGATCAGAATCTGGTTGTCTTTTCGATTGGGGATGGAGAGGTGACAACAAGGCTTATTGATGGGGCGTTTCCTAATTTTTCTCAAGTTATACCTCGTAAGGAGGAATCTGTGGCAGAGATTGAGCTGGAGCCTTTGGTGCGGGCGGTTCGCACAGCCAGCATTTTTGCTCGTGACAGCGCTAACATTGTTCACTGGAAGCTTGCTAAGCGGGGGCTGACGATTTCTGCAAATGCCCCGTCTTATGGTGCAAGCGAGAGTGCGGTCGAGGTTCGCCTCAAGGGCCCGGGAGGGGAGACCGCCTTTAATAGCCGGTACCTTTTGGAGCTTTTTTCGATTTTTCCTTCAGAAAAGCTTCAATTTGTTTTGAATGGAAGCTTGGATCCGGGCGTTTTTCGGCTACTCGGAAAGAGTGAAGAGTTTTTGCACGTCATCATGCCCGTGCGCGTTCAAAAATAGAGCGCTAGGCTGATGGGTGAGATTTTGTTTGTTGCGCTTGGTCGGGCTGTGGAGCGTTAGGCCCTCGTCGTTGTTCTCGCTTTTTCTTTTCTCTCTCAATATCAAGGATTTCTTCTGGTTTTGTGGTGATGAGGCGGTGCTCTTCTGAGGAGGCGACGACGCGCATTGCGACGTGGTTTTGTCCGGCAAAGAATAGCCCTTCCCCAACGTCTGCTGCGAGCAGCAGGTGTTTTTCTCCTTCCGAGAGGTAGAACGCCTCCGCAAGACGCTCGATTGCGGCTGATGATTGTTTGAAAAGAACTTGGATTGAGGAGTTGGTGACGATGGCGTGACCGTAGTCGGTATTTAAGAAGTCTTCGACGTCTTGTGTGATGGTGGTTAGTCCCATGAAATATTTTCGGGCGCGCTTGGCGATGGAGTAGAGGAAAGTTGCAGAGTCTTCGTTTTTCATGAGGTACCACGCCTCGTCGACGACGACAAGTCGTTTTTTCATGTCGCGTTTCACCTTTGTCCAGATGTAATCGAGCACCATGTACATGACAATTGGGCGTGTTTCATCTTCCACTTCTTTGAGGGAGAAGACCGTGAACGGATTTTTGATGTCCACGTTTGACTGCTGATCGAAAAAGCTTCTCAGGGAGCCCTTGACGTACTTTTCTAGCCGGTTGGACAAGCCCTTTGACACCTCTTCTTCCATCCCAATGAGCGTTTTGTACAGATCCTCCATGAGGGGCGGTTCGTTTTTTTGCGTGTCTGGGTTTGGGGTGATGCCCCTCGCTTTATAGGTGGCGATGAGGGCTCGATCGAGAATTGCCTCCTCGTTGGGACTTACTTCTCCGAGCATGATTTTTAACAGGCCATGGAGCGAGAGAATCTTTAAGCCCAGCTCATTTTCCCCTTCTTCGTAGATCATTGAGAGGTCAAAGGGATTGATTTTTGCCTCGGCATTGAAGTGAAAGTCGATGTAGGTTCCTTGCAGGGCCTCGCACATGCGTTGGTACTCTTTTTCTGGGTCGATGACGATCACTTCGGTTCCGAACATCAAGGAGCGCATGATTTCTAGTTTTTCGAAGAAGCTCTTTCCGGATCCTGATTTACCGAAGATCACCATGTTGGCGTTCTCAAGGGTGAAGCGGTCAAAGATGATTAATGAGTCGTTGTGTTCGTTGATGCCGTACATGATTCCTTCGTTGGCACTTAACTCCGATGAGGCAAAGGGAAATGTTGTTGCCAATGAGGTGGTGTCCATGTTGCGGGTGATCATGAGGTGGTCTTGTCCTAGGGGGAGCGTTGCTTTGAGTCCGTCCTCCATTTGGAGGGTGGAGGCTTTGGAGACGATGAGGAGCGACCCTAAGAGGGACTGTACTTTCTTGGTTGTTGAGTTTAGCTCATCCAGTGAGTCGGCCGTTATGGTGATGTAGAGGCCAAACTGGAAGAAGCGCTCAGCGCCTTTTGCAAGCTCTTGCTGGAGGGATTTGGCGTCTGCAAGTTTAATTTCGGTATCAACGCTTGCAATGTGGCCGCGCTTGAAGTCGGAGTCGACTTCTGCTTCCATTTCCCCTATTTTGCGCCGTAACTCATCGAGCACTTCTCGGCCCTCAACCGGGTAGATGAACATTGAAACTTCAAGTGAGTGTTCGAAGTTGATGAGGGGGGCGAGCCAGTTGGCGCTGACGTATCGTGGGTAGCCTGCCACAAAGAGGGTGCGGAAGTAGGCGTTGCCAATTTTTAAATGATTGAAGTCGACATCAATTGATTCTGGGGCGATGATGTCTTGGATTGAGACCATCCCGGCTCCAAGTTTCTCGGCCGGCCCGTCAGCCTTTGTTGGCGCTTTTTCTTCGGCCGCTGCGGGTGAGGGCTGTTGCGCCGGACCAGGCTGAGCGGTGGATGAAGTCGGTTGTGGTTTTCCTCCGGCTAACTTGCTTTTGATGGTATCGATGAGTGGCGGCATTACCTTTTCTCCGATTTCGGTTGAGCTTCTGGTGGGCTCGGTTGAGCTTCTGGTGGGCTCGGTTGAGCTTCTGGTGGGCTCGGTTGAGCTTCTGGTGGGCTCGGTTGAGCTTCTGGTGCTTGGGCGCCCACTGCGGCGTTTATTGCCGCTTGGGCTTCTTGGTCAGTTGATTCGGTCGTTTGCGTTTCGTTTGGTTTTGGTTGCAGTTGAGGTTGCGCAGTGGAGGGAGTCGCAGCTGGCGGCGGATCAACTGGGGGAGGTGGGGTTGTTGGTGGCCCTTCCTCTGGTCCTGTGATTTGTGGGTTCTCCTGGAAGGCGACTGCTGCTTTGACCAGCGGGGTTTCGTATTCCTTTGGAGATGCGAGAATTTGTCCTTGAGCACTATCGGGGTTGTAGATCTCAAACATGAGTTGAATGAGTTCTTTGGTGGTGAGCTGTCTGGCCTTCAGGCCCAAGCGAGCGAGCTGGTGCACCAGATGATCGGACTTTGGATCCAGAGCCATTTTGGCGCGCTTTATGATGTAGTCTTTGGGGAAGGGGAGGCCACGGCGACGGCCCTTCACAAGGGCGGTTGCCGATTTGGTGACCCCTAATTCCATGACGGAGAATGGGATGGTGATGTAAAACTTTTTATCCAACACATTCCTTTCCCTGACCGTTTCTTGGATGAATTCTCTATATTTTCTGATTCGCTCTTTGTTTTGGGGCTGTATTGCGCGCACTTCTTGTTCCGCAAGAAGCTTTTCGTATCCTGAAATATCCTTGCGGTGGCTGCGGATGAGGATTTGGATTGGAAAGGTTAGCGAATTTAAGAGGGCAGCGTAGGCGTAGATAGTGGCGTCTTGCTCAGACTCGGAAAGTAGTCCGAAATTGACGGCTGTCGTGGTGAGGACCATTGCGGCAGAGCCATCTTTTAAGAGGATGATATTTTCGACGATGTCCTCGATGTCCAGGTGTTCCTGGGTGGTGGCTTGGATTGGGGTGGGCATTTGGTTATTTGGCTCGGATTTCGATGGGTAGAACGAGCTTTCCTTCGAGCTTTATTTTAATTATATCAAAGCTTAAGGCTTCTTTCTCAACTTCGATTTCGTAGTCCCCGTTTTCTAAAGGTGTGGCAATGAAGAATTGGCCGATTTTGTTGGTTTTTTGGGCGCGAGCGACATTGCCTTCATGGTCTTTAATTGTCACGATTGCGTTTTCGACGATATTGCCCTTGTCGTCCACGACCATCCCGGCGACGACGTTTGGTTCGGTTGGCGGGGCTGGCATCGGTAGTCCAGGAGCCATGGTTGCTTCGGCAACCTGTTTCATGGAAGGAATCTTTATTGCTCCTGTTGGATCGATGCCGGAAGACGCGACAGTTTCGGTGGGCGCTTGCTCCTGTGGAGGCGGGGTTTCGGGTGACGGGGACAGCTTTTCCACTGGAGTCGGTTCAATTTCAGGGACTTGGATGGTTCTTGGCTTTGGGCGTTTCGGCATAATAATTTCGCCTCGCATGATGGCGCGTGGATCAAGCGGGGGGGTCTTGAGTTTCCTGACCGCGACTTTTGGAATCCGTTCCTCCTCAAGGATGGCCTTTTTTGGCTTGACTGGGGTGACAACCTTTGGTTGGACCTCTATGTAGAGCTTCATGATGTCGGAGATAAACTGGTTCTCCTTTTTATCGATTGAGGTTTCAGGCCCTGGGGCGGGCAGGGTTTCGAGATACTCTTCCAGCTTCTTGCGATCAACCCCTACCCGTTCTTCCTTGGCTGCCACTTTTCTCAGTTTTATCTCTTCGAAGAATTCCGGAATGATGACGGATTTCTTCCAGATGTATTGCGTGGGTGAGTAGACAGCTTTAATGAAGGCTAGGAGCCAGCGGTCTAGGGGGCGCTCTTCAAGGGGAAGGAAGGCGAAGGTGACTCCGGCAAAGACCGAAGAGATGACCAATGGCCAGCGGATGATGGGATGGATGGGGAGTGAGTAGATGATCCAGCCGACGACGACGCCGGCTGACAGCTCGATGAACTGCTTAATGGTCATGTCGCCGACCAAGCGGAAGTGGTAGGCTGAGATTTGTTGGGGGACGGGGTGTTGTTCCATTAAATTAGCGTTTAGCGTTTAGGGTATAGGGTTTAGTAAGAATTCTTGTTTCCTCGTGCTTCGCGAGTTTCAAAAGGGACAAATTGCTATCGCGGTCATTATAACAGGGGAGCAGAGGACAGGGCTAGGGCTAGGTACTGCTTTTTATGGTTGTTTCAGGAATTGGGGGTCAATGGCGGGAAGGATGGCGATGATGGTTGCTGGTCGGCCATCGGTGAGGGTTGTTTTGCCGGTAAACAGGTACATGGGCTGCAGGAATGTGTTGGGATCAGGGTTGTAGTAGTAGACCACCTCTGCTTCGGTGTATTCTGCGCTGGTTGGAGTAATGTCTGCTCCGGGCTCGACTTGTCCGTAGGATGTCCCTGCTGGAATGGCGGTGGTAAACAGGGCTCTTCCGGCGCCGATCTCTTGTTGTGCGAGAGGGAGGGATTTCAAGGGGTAGGTACCGGTGTTAGAGATATCTATGGCGACAACAGCGCCGTTGAGCGAGATGAGGCCGTCGTTTTTGAGGAATTTTGCGGTCACTATTCCGCGTTGACCGAAGGGATCTTTTGGTCCGACGATTCTTGTGCCATTGATTGTTGGGAAAGCCTCGACGATGGCGAGTTGGGCACTTTCAGGAGGGACAAGTTGGAGGTCTCCGTGGGGGCTGGGCTCTGGTTCCCGTGTGGCGAGGTGCTGGGTTTGCATCACCGGATTTTCCCAAAATGTCGAGTCCGGGAACAATTGTTTGATTAATAAAAGCGCATAATCTTCCAGCGCCGGTTGACTGAGGGTCTTGAGGTACTCGGGAAGCGGTTCGGAGTAGGAGACATCTCCGGTTTTGAGGTTGAGGCTTAAAAACTTCGCTTCTTGTTGGAAGACCATGGTGTTTCCGAATATTTGGGGCTGGACGCCCATCCTCAACGCTTGTCCAATTTGGCGCGCCCGCTGATCTTCTATCGAACGGATCCCTTGACGATAGACCACGGCCGTTTCAGGGAGATTGAGCGCTGGGGGGAGCTCTATCTTGGACGTCTGCGGGTTCGGGTGAGGAGATTTATAGGCTGGCAGGGGGGCGAGCAGCTCTCCGAATGTAGGTTTGATTCCAGGGCGTTGCTCCTGTTGCCGTTTAACCAAACGTACTCCGATAACGAGGGTGATGATGGTTGCAAGCAAGAGAAACAGGAGCGTTTTTCCCGTGAGAAACCTTTTGATTGTGAGTCGGCCGGGCACATCCATCATTGGTGTAGTATACTGCGTTTTTCCATCATGGGCAGGCGGTGACGCCGAAATTACAGGGGTCTTTGGCCAACGTCGGCTGCCAGTTTACTTTTGGATTGACGCTTGTCCCTTCTCGGATTTCGTAGTGTAGGTGTGGACCTGAGGAGTTTCCCGACGACCCTTGGGGGCCGAGCGCAGTGCCACCGCCGACGATATCACCTTCGTTGACATAGGGCGTAGCGTTCATGTGGGAATAGAAGGCGAACCAGGGGCCGGATTGGAGCGCAACGTAGAAGCCAAACTGCCCCCTGTCGTAGGTGTCGAGGCCGGCGTGGCGGACGATGGCTCGGCAGGGGAAGGTGGAGGAGATGGTGGCGCCGATTGCGGGCGAGCCTTTTACGTCAACTCCGGTGTGGAAGCCAGGAGTGAAGCCCCGAATCCAACCGTAGGGGGTGGCTAACGGATCGCCGCTGGGCGGGCAGAAGGGAGGGTTTCCAAAGATGATGTTTACCGAATTGGAATTGACGATGGGCTCTGTCGTGCCTGTGAGGAAGGCTGTGACCGTGACGGTGTTGATGAGGAGAGAGTCATCCCAGCTGCTGGATCTGGGGATGGTGAGATTGACGGTCTCACTCCAAGGGTCTCCGGAGCCGATGGTGATTGTGCCGTTCCATGATAGTGGAGCTGGCGGGGTCGGATCGTTTTCGCCGAATGCCGTATAGGTATCTTCAATGGCAACGTTGGTTAAGGTCTGATCCACGGCCTCAACTATGATCTGATAGACGATGTCATAGGGGCCTTCGGCGGTGGGATTTTCAAGGACAAGCTGGCCATTGACGTCACAGAAGGTCTCCCCACCCGCTGAGGTGGCGCAGGCGGTTTTGGTGATTTTGATGAAGCGCGATGGAATTTCAAAGAACGGGGTGACTTCGGTTGGGGGGACGAAGAAGGCGGTGATCAAAACCGAGTAGGTGATGAAGGCAAATAGCCCCACCGTGGCGATGGTAGCAACTGGCGTGAGGGCGAGTGCGGTTCCGGGGCCAGCGGTGGTGATTCCGGTGGCAACCGCTTCGGCCGTTGCGGTTGCAGAGGTGGTGGTTCCTCCGATCCAGCCGGTGGCGGCGTTGAAAGCTCTCGCGATGCCTGAAGGGATTTTTGCAAGGAGATTGCCGATTCCTTTGAAGACTTGGGCGATTGGGCCTTCGATAAAAGCGTAGTGCCTGGCGATGTAGACGAGCTGTCTGGCGCTGGTGGCTGCTTTGGGCAGCAGATATCCGGCAGTTCCACCAATAATACCTCCCACAAGGGCACCAACGGGCCCTCCCACTGCGAAGCCGATGACTGCACCAGTAAGCGCACCACCAAGTGTGAAGGCAGCTGCCTTTATGAGCCCTGCTATCTTGGCCCAAAGGAGTTTGAGGAAGAGCCGAATGGCAATCATGCGCTTGAGGTTTTTGCGCAGTCTTGCTCCGGCGTTGGCACCAACACCTGCGCCAAAGAGGCCACCAGCTACTCCACCGAGCACTCCTCCGATGATGGTGCCGACCGGTCCCAGTAGCGAGCCGATGATGGCACCACCTATGGCTCCCACGCCTGTTCCGGCAACGCCACCAACGATCCCGCCTATGCCGGCACCGACTGTGTCGATCGAGGCACCGATGTTGTTGATCAGCGCTTCGCCGACATTGCGCGACTGATATGCCTTTTGCCAGCTCTCCTGAAGCGATTTTTTGGCTTTAAAAAGTTGTCCTATTCCAAACAAGGCGGCTTCTTGGGCGATGAGGAGGGGAATGCCCACGCCGGTGCTGGCAAGGGCGACTCGCTCGATGTTTTTGACCAGTCCGCCGAGGCCGACTTTCACCAGGACCTTGGCTGCCAATCGGGCAGCTCCGATGGCTACTCGTCGGACTCCTCTTTTGACCACTCTTCCGATTGGGCGGGTGACTTTTCGGACGGCAAACCGCACCGGGAAGGTGGCTGCCCTTCCGGCGTAGGTGAGGGGGCGTCTGATGATGTCGGCTGCCTTTGTAAGCTTCCTTGCTCCTCGGACGAGACGACTGGAGGCGGCTTTGTTGATTGTCTTGGTGAGCCCGTGAGCGACGAGATGGTGATGCTGGGCGCCCGCCTCGTAGTGCTTGGAGACCGTGGTGTTTTCCGACAGCCGCGTTGCAAGGCCCTGGGTATCCTCAACGTGTTTTCCGGCACGTCTTTGAACGGCGGTTTGAATGACTTCTTGGGGCGGGGCGGCCTGGTAGCTGAAGGTCCATTTATCCAGATCACTGGCTATTTTTACCGCCTGCTTCGTGTAGAGTTTTTTATCAGTGATTCCTGATTTCTGGAGCTCTGATTGGATTGCGGGAAGCAAATCCTCGCGCTTCGGAAGTTGCACGCGAGTTTGTTCAACCCTGTTTCTGTAGTCATCCGCCGCGGTTCTTAAGGCATTGCTTGTCTTTGTGAGCCTGCGGCCGACTAGCTTTTCAGGAGTGTATCTTGAAGCGATGGATTTGGCGATATCGATTCGTATGGGCTCTTTTGGGAGAATGGCTTGGTACCAGAGCCTTCTGTCGGCAAGATCGGTTTGGGCGGCAGTGATTGCCTGGGAGAGGTGTTCTGGAGAGACCTCCCCTTCTGCAGGGAGGTATCTGATGGCGTGTTGGGAAACGATGTTGGCGGCGCTAGAAGCAAGCTGCGGGTTGGGTTCTGGATGGAGAAACCCCTGCATCTTTTCCTGATACTGGCCTTCCAGTTGGGTTTTGAGGTCGTCACGGAGGCCTTCGTAGGTGTCGATGGGCTTTTCGGGAGGTAGTTCTTCTCCACCATCGGGGGGCGTGGGTTGTTCTGGCTGAGGTGTTTCAGGAACGTCTGGTGCTTGCGGCTCGTCGGGCATGGGAACACCGATTAAAAGTTCAGAGTGAAAAGTTCAAAATTAAAGCTCCAAGATTCAACGACAGATTGTTGAGGCCATAATAGCATTCATGAGGGTCTGGGGTCTAGGGTTTAGGGTGGGGTAGAAAGTGTTTGGTATACTTCGGGTATGGTAGAAGGGGAGTATGCACCACGACCACCGGAGATTGCAAAGAAGTCTGAGAAGGAGCGAGGGGTTCTTCCAATTTCGGAAGTTGCAAAGCGCGTTGGGCTTTCTACGCACAGGATTCGTCGTCTGTTGAACACCGGACGTGTTAAGGGTTGGAAGGTGCGCAAAGATGGTCGTGGTTATCCGTGGCGGTGGTTAACGACGGGAAGAGCAGTTGAGAAGTATAAGTCTTTCCTCAAAAGCCCCAGAGAGTATGGAAAGCGTGGTGGACGACCTCGAAAGCGGAAGGCGGCTGTGGCGTGACGCATTGCGTGAAAAGTGTTTGAGTTTCATTTTTCCTCAGACGCTAGGCCTTAAACTTAGGGGTACATATTAGTGGTTGACCCTTTTAGGATTTTATGGTACAATTTGAGCCCGAGTAGAAGTCAAAGGTTGTGGTGCGGGGTTGAGGGTTTTGTTGTAGGATTGAGGCAGGAAACAAGAATTATGAATTAAGAATTAGGGAATAGCGCAGAACTATGAATGAACACGAGGGAGAACCAACCAAAAAACCGAAAGAAGAGAAGGCAAAAAAACCTTCCAGTGAGCGTCGGGCTGAGAAAAAAAAGGCAGAGCGACCGAAGGAGAAAAAGACGGTTTATGAAGCGAAAAAGGATGCAAAGGATGTTGATAAGGGAGCAAAAAGTCGGGGGGAACTGTTTCAGGCGGCACTGGAGCAGGCTCAATTGAAGCCCGGGGAGCTTAAAATAGCAGATACAAACCTCAAAAAGCTTCTTGAATTACTCAAGAAGAAGGAGCAGGGAAAGAAAGTTGATGAGGAGGAAAAAGCCTCTATCCTTGAGTTGCTTCTCGCGCTTCTAAAGTATCTCTGGAAGCAGATTAAAGAGATCTTCGAAGACGAAGAAGGGGAGTTTGCGGAGTTGATCAAGGCGGCTAAGGAAGCCGGCCATGATACTCCAGAGGCAATACTCAAGTGGATGTTTACAGGGCTTGATTTTACTAAAGAAGAAGAAACACGACTTGAACGAGCTGTGCATGAGGCGGAGGTGGATGAGCGGGTGAAAAAACTTGAAGAGGCTGGCAAGAGCCCTGAGGAAATAGCGGCTAAAAAGACAGCGATGTTGGAAGGACTAGCAGGGGCTTCTCCTGCGGGAGATATAGGAGACGAGCGTGAGAGCATGGACAGACAAGTAAAAAGGTTTGAAGCCCTGCGGCAGAAGGCAGAAGATAAACTGCAGCAGATTTCGAATAACCTCGATGAGGCAGATGACGCCGGTAGTGAGAAGCTGGTTAAGCAGCTTATGGAAGAGTGGGAACAGGGGAATAAAGAGTTGCGTGGGATAGAATTTTCACTTTCTCACATCACGGAAAATGAGAGGGAGATTGCTGATTATCTCGGAAGGATGTACGGATTGGAAACGAAAGAGATTTACTACCACATATTGGATGTTGAAGAGGCGGGTGTTTTTCAGGTGCTGACTCTTGATGAAGAAGGGTTACAGCAATTGGTGGATCAAAGCACTCTGGACGAAGAAAATGTTGTTTTCAATATCCAAGGGAAAGAGGTTCAGTTTGCCTCTAGCTCTATGAGGGATCAGCTGGTCTCTGAAATTCAACAATTACAGAGCAAGCCGATCGATAAAGAGAGCATGGAGGATTTTCGAGAAAGATTACGCACGCATTTCATTAAACCCCTGTTTGAAGAAATTATCGGAGATGCCGAGAGCGACCCGCGCGAAGGCTTTCGGATGGAGAGTTGGGGACATATTCTGTTTTCGACATTAATGAAAAAACTTCGTGATGCAGGCCCGACGGGAGTAGATGAGAAGCGGAGATACGAAAACCTGCTATGGACGCGACGGGTTTTCAGTTTTTTGAATTCTGAGCTCATCAGGGGCGGAGATCCTGAAGAACTCAAAGGAGTTTCTGGAAAGCTTTTGCTTTCTGAGGACTTGGATACCATGTCGATCATGGAGCCTACACTGTCCCCGGCGCTCGGAATAGTTGAGCGGATTTTGGCTCAGGTTCGTATGGATCCTCAATATAAAGGGCGGATCCCTATTGACTTTCTTATACCGAGTTCTCATGGGGGTTATAGGCCTCCGGAAATTGAGCAGATTGTTGCTGAGGGCTTGCTGGCGATGTCTGACAAGGGAGTGTTGGAATTGGGAGGTGAAGGAGCTGAAAGAGAAAAAGAGGCGCGTCGGGTGGCGGCATTGGCGATGAAGATGTCCAATGTTCTACTGCGCAGCGCCGAACATGTAGCGCAGACCCAACTTGCCCCGCAGAAGATGGGCGAGCTCTATATGAGCTATCCATTTGATAAGGTTCCGCTTCGACTTTTGCGCTTAGGTCCTGAGCGATTTGAGACTTGGGGACGAGGAAGAGAAGGGGGAAAGCCTTGGCTGGATAGACTCAATCAGTTTGTTCAAAGTGGTGTGCATGAAAAAATACCAGGCGATCCACTTGATGAGTGGGGGATTAATGTTGAGAATTACGTCAAGTATGGGGGGCCTTTGAGTGGGTCTCACTGGAGATCGGTTGTTGCAACTGAGAAACAACGGAGTCGGGGGGTGGCATTGGGTGTGCAGCTCTATGACATGGGAGATGAGGCGAAGAGGTTGATGAGGAGGGGTCGTAAGGATAAGAGCGAGAAGATGAAAATCATGAAAAGGTTAGGGATTAAGAAGTGGGATAAAGACACGATAGAAGATTCACTAAAAGCAGATATTTGGGAGAAAGTTGGGAAGCGGATGCCGACAGTCATCTCAAGATATTTTCCAACGCTTTCACTCGAAGCCCTAGGGAAAGACGCAAGCAGAGACGATTACTTTGATCTTAGAAGTAGGTTAAAAGGCAGAGAGGGAGGCGCGGTGGTTCAAGATGTGGATGGTTTGTGTGATTACGTCAAGAAGAAAGTTAAGGAAAAGATTGAGGATGAAGAGATTTGGGAAGTGATTGAGAAGGATGTCAAAACCGACATAGAATCGAAGTTCGTTAAGGACAAGAAGCGCGATAAGGATAGAGAAATCGACAAACGAATGGAGCAGAGGAAAAAGGAACTCATGCTTCAGGTGGGCGCGGAGGCGAGTTTCACCTGGATGCTGGCTGAACAATTCGTTGTTGACACGGAAAAAGAAGGTTGGGAAGAAAAAGTTTTTGAACAATGGAAGGAGCTCCATTCGAAGCTGACTGTGTATGAAGAAAAAGCACTTCGGGATTATGTCAAGAGCGATGGGTATCAAAAAGAGGGTTTATCACCAGAAGATCGTGAGAAGCACTACAAGAAGAGCGTCCTTGAGCTAGTGAGAGAGGATGAGTTGGGATTGAGTTTTTCTGATCAAGAGATAAAGGTTGTTGAGCGGCTGACGCACCTTGGAGCTAAGAGTAAAGGCGGGGCTAAGACAGGGGCGGAGAGAATGGCTGGAGTTGATTTTAGCTTTTTGCCTTTCATGGAGGATTTGGTACACGAGGAGGCTGAATGGTGGAAGATAGGGCCGAGGGGTGTGTCGAGAAGGATCGGCGGAGATGCTGAGTTTGCACAAAACACAGACCGAGTCATGACACACATTGATAATGGATTATTTGCTCCTGAGGATCGGGTTGTGGCTTCCCAGGGAGAACTGTTCAAGCAGTTTACCGAGCTTTATGGAGCTGCCCAACATCTGGCAGGATTTGAAAGGGAGAAATTGATTGCCGCAAAAGCCGATACGATATTGAAGAATCTTTATCAAGCTAAGTGGTGGGCGAATTGGTTTCCCGGTGGTTTTATTGCGGATTGGGGTGGGCCGATTAATATATGGAAACCTTGGACGATGTCTTCAAAAGCGCAACTCAAGTTCGGTGGCAAAGCGTTGAGTATGACAAAGCTGGAGATTTTCCAGTTCGTTAATCAACTGCGACCGATTATTGGAAATGAGAAGGCGGGAAAGCTTCTGAGAAAGCATCGGGCAAGAGCAGGACATGTTGCTGCCTCGCTGGCTGTAGAGTACGGGCCCATTGCCTTACCAATCGGGGTTTGGACGCTCATCATGAAACCGTTTCTTGACGAGTTGGGTCCATATCTTCAGCAGGAGTAGAGAAGCTGTTTTACCCTCTTTTTCTTGTTTCGCCTGCGAGAGACTCTATCTTTTGGCCGACGAATACTCTTGCTCCGGCGCCTATCGCTTGGAGTGGTGCTCTAATCGGTGCCGTGGCTACTCTGGCGCCGGCGGCGAGGGGGGCGAAGACGCCGGCGGCTGGGATCGGCTGGGCCTTGAGCGCCTTTTGCAGGGCAGAGACCATTTGGGGAGCGAAGAGGATGAAGCCGTAGCCGATGAGGGCGATGACGGCTTTCGTGTCCGTCGTGAAGCCGATGAATGGCGGCAGCCAGCCCTGATCTGGGTAACGCTCAATGAGCGAATCCGAGATTCCCCATTTCTCGCGGCCGAGGGAGCAGGGATCATCTGGCCCAGTTGACTCGCAGGGGCCCATGAGGATGGCGGCAACGAGGATGAGCGCCGCAACGGCCGGAAACAGGAGGATATTGGATAAAAAGTTTCTCAGCCAGTTGCCGAAGCTTTGAGAGCCTGGTAGGGCGTTGAAGAGGATCATGATGGGGGCGAAGATGGTGAGGATGACGATTTGGACATAGGCGATTAGGAGTTGGAAGAAGAGCCTGAACACGGAAAACAAGAGCGCGATGGTCATGATGACCTGCACGAACGGGTCTCCGAGGAAGCCCGCGACTGCTCCTAACGCGTCGTTGTCAATTGCCTTTTCAATGATTAGTCGTATGGCTTCTCCGGCTGTGTCTCCGGCTCGGAAAATTCCCCCTTTGAAGATGAAGGTGAAGAGATTTTCTCCGATAAGGGTAGTGCGTGCTGCTGCCGCACTGTCGATTAGGCCTTGGGAGGCAAGGACGGAGACGATGACGAAGATGCCGAGGTAGATCAAGTCAACCAAGAAGCCGGCAATGGCATACGAGAAGGTGATCAAAAGCAGGGTGATCACCAGTTTCGGGAGAGAGTTTTGGACGTTGACCACGGTTTGGGGATCGAGGCGGGCCCTGAACATGATCATGAAACCTATCAAGATAAAGATGACGACGAAAGCCAAGTAGGCGATGTTTCGGAAAGCAGCCCAGAGAGGGATGAGCGGCTGGAGGGCTCTGAATCCTGTGCCCGCCTGAGCGTAGGCAGGTTCGGCGATGTTTAGGCGCTGGGCAACATACTGGACGTAGTCTCCTGATGAGATTGGGGGGTTGGCGACGAGGGTACCAAGCAAGTTGCTTGCAAAATGAATAGCCCCAGGGCGTCTCCCGAGCGTCGGTCCTCCGGTTGGATCTCCGCCGAGGCCGTAGTTGAACGAATTGGCGATGCTGGTGACGATGGCCTGGACCGTACATTCAAGACCGACATCGCCTGCTTGGCACTCTTGGAGGGCAGCGGCATGTTCTTCTGGTACGGGGATGAACCAGGCAGGTTGGGCATGGGCTTTTTTGACTGCCCCAACAAATACAAGGAGGGTAAAGATCAACCCGATGGTTAGGAGGAGCTTTTTGCGGGCCGGGAAAGGACTCATTGAGATCATTTTAGAATAGAACATAATTAAAAGTCAAAACTCAAATCTCAAGTCTCAAAACTACAACTAAAATCCAGAGAACTATCTTTTTCCTTTCATCGTTAACAGACTAGAACCTAACATGTTGTTGATCTCAACCGCTTCCTATAGAGCTTCCTTTACTGTTTTTTGATCTATGCCTTCAAGATTAGAGTCCCGAAGGAGGCAGAGCCAATACTTTGTTTCGTTCGTGCTCTTCAGGGATATTTCGTAAAACTTAATGAATTCTTTTTTGGAGCTTGAGGATTTTGTTTCTACGATATTTGCGCCTATGCTGGTGCTGTTTCTAAGTAATTGGTCTCCTATTACCCAGAAAATTCTTGTGCTTGGAAGCCTACTTACTAGCCTGATGATTCTCAGAGAGAATTGGTAGGATCTAATTTTGAGATCGGTTTTTACATTTGAGTTGTGGTTTTGACTTTTGCGTTTTGACATTTGAGATGTATCACCAAAGTTCTGCATCGCAGCGGGCGTCGTAGTAGACGTATGGCGTGTCTGCAAGTCTGGAGGAGAGCTTTTGTAGGAGATTTTCCTTGGCGCAGTGGATGTAACCCAAATAGCGGAAGTAGATTTTAGCATCCCATCCGGGCCGGATCGTCGGTGGAAAGCCGGCTTCGGCAAGATCGTTGGTGAAGTCGTAGGCGATGGTTGATTCCCCAGGCCAGTCGAAGATCTCGGCGCCGATTTGGGTGCGGAAGAGTGTGAAGATGGCCGCGGTGTGCTTGACGGTGTTTTGCCAGATATCAAAAAGATATGGCGTGTAGGTTTTGACATAGCCTGGGGTGAAGGCGACCCGTATCTCCTCGAGCATTTCTTCACAGCGGCCCTGTTCATTCGGCCTTGATGGAAGGTCAATCCAATTGCCGGAACCTGGTACGCCCACGGTTCCGTTATCGCAACCCATGATTGGGTGGGGTGGCTCGGCAATGCAGTCGCCACTCGTCCCACCGACGGCGGTGGGGTCCCAGCCCGACGTTGTGCAGAAATGCCAACCTCCGAGTGCGTATATGCTGGAGTCGCAGAATCTTACGGCGCCGATATCGCAATAGGGAGAGCTGGACGGACTGTCTTGACACTCGTTGAGATTGCAATTGGGGAGTGTGATCGCAGTACAAAGGCGTATTGCTGGTATCTCATCGTCAGTCGGTGAGACACAATACGTGGTGTCGGAGACGCCGACTAAGCACTCGTCGGCTTTACAAGTGAAGTCTTTGTATTCCTCATAATAGGGATGGGGGATGATCTTTTCCTCTTCTGCGGGGAAACTGATGACATCGTCCAACACATAGTCGCCGGGGGAGTAGTACTGCTCACAGAGGTCGCAGATGGGACCGACGGTGCAGGCGTTGTAAAAGACGCTGAAGTCTTGGGCTTGTGCTGCTGGGGCATGGAACAGCAGCACTGAGGCAATGACTAGAGCTGGTACCAGTAGTAGTTTTGATAATTTTTTATTCATTATTCATGATTCACGACTACTTGCATTTGTCGTAGGCGGAAAACACATTTTGCTGGTAGTCGACATTGCAGGCGCCGACGTATTGGCGAGTGGCGGTCGCGATGTCTTGGCTATTCCAGTCGCCGCAGCTGGTTTTTCTGGGTGCCAAGGTGTTGTAGGTGATGCCATCGCAGGAGGGCGGAGAATAGCTTGCGGCACCGCCGTGTTCCAGGGAGAGTTTCTTGGCAGTGGCGAAGGCGGCATCCAGGAAGTTGCAGGGATCTCCGGCTCGGGAAGGGTCGACGGCTTGGGCTGCATCTCTGTACGCTTCAAACCAGCGTGGAATCCATTGGAAGGTGCCGCGAGCCCCGGAGGAGCTGACGTTGCAGTTGCAGCAGTTGGGTACTTGGCCTCCACAAGCGCTTGACTCTTCAACGAGCGCGTTGCTCCAAGCGCCGCCGTAGCAGGATTGCCGCTCAAACCCACCTTCGGCGAACATGATGGCGATGATGAGGGCGCCTGGGACGCCATACTCCTGGCCAGCGGTTCCGATGATGTCCCGCATCAGCGGAGGAACGCTGTTACCGGCAAGGCTTGAGCAGTTGACTCGGCAGGAGCCGGAACCGCCGGAGAGCGACGGCATGGATCCGGGATCGGAACAGGCACCGACCTGGCAGAAGCTGGTGCTGCCGCAGGCGCCGTAGGTTCCCGATGTCCACCAGGGCCCGGCGGGGCAGGCGACGCCTTCGTACGGTCCGGCTTCTTCCGCCGGCTCTTCTTCGATCAGGTTCGATTCGAGCATCTGCTGGAGCATGCCGCTTACGGCATGGAGGCGCGGCAGGTGAGGGATGCTGACCGGGGCGGTTTGGGTGGTGAATGGTTGTCCCGGTTCGGGAAAGACGCGGACAAACCCTTTGGCATCCTCGCGGGTGACCAGTGGAACATAGGGCCAGAGCTTGCCGTAGATGGTTTCCTTCCATATATTAAAGTCTGCTTGCCAGGCTTCGTTGCACAGCTTCCTTGCTACCGGATCCGCGATTGTGTTGCAGATGTACTCCGGAGGAAAGTTTCCGATGAAGTCTCTTAATCGGATGGGGGTCCCGGTTCCCCAGTCGGCTGGTTCGCCGCCTGAGATGTAGCCGACGATGTAGTTGTGATGGCTTACTCCGGCGCCCTCAATCATCTGGATCTTCAGTGCATCCTGGATCATATTCCCCTCATGTTTTGGCAGGGTTGAGGTGAGCTTGCGCAGCACTCCGATCCGGTTCCAGACCGGAATCCAGTCGATAGGGCTGTTTGATGGCTCTGGCTCGGCAACCCCTTCGTAGTAGGTGCGGCCCTCGAGGTAGTCAGCCAGGTGCTCTTGGGCACGGTTGAAGAACGTCAAGGACTCAAAGCCCGGTCGATTCACCGAAACGAGAGGAAGTTCGTACTCGGTAAGGTCGATCGAGTAGATGCCGGAGAGGGTTCTGATGATGCAGGGAAAAATGGGATCTCCTGCTGGGCAGTCTTGCTGATTTCTGAGGTATTCGATGTTCCCAACAGCCCAGGGCCGCATGGCGCAGTAAGGGGTATCGGTTTGGTCGATGGTGCGTGCGGCTTCAGGTCCGCAGATCTCTCCGGGGTAGGGGCGCAGGGGATGGGGTTCGTTGGGATTGGTGACACAGCTTGTGATCGGTAGGGCGCGGGCTGGACGCGGCAGCATCAGCACCAAAATTGCCAAGAGCAGCGTGGGCAGCCAGTACCGAAGTTTTCCCATTTCAAAAATAATAGTAGCACAAGAATCAGGCAATAGGGTAGAGGGTTTAGCGTTTTGTGTTTATGGGGAGGGGATGGTGAAGGTGGTGACGTCTACACCAGTGAATGTTTTGATAAATAGAAGCACGAACCAAGTTAGAACCAGAAGCACGATGCCGATGATGGCGTAGGTGAGGGTGCTTTTGGCTTTCTGCATGCCTTCGGGATCACCGCCGCTTGTGAGGTATTGGATGCCGCCGAAGACCAGCATCCCAAACAGCACGACACCCGCGATTGGGACGGCGGCTTTAATAAGATTTTCGACAATTGGTTCTAAAGCGGAGAATTCCGTTGGCTCTTCGCCGACTAACGCAGCGTATGCTTTGATAGGATTGCCGAGGAATCCTATGATCACAGCAAAAGCAGCAATCAAGTGTGAGAACTGCTTTTTGATCCAGAGGCGAAGCCTCTCTTGCCAGTTTCCACTGCTGTTTTCCATTTGAAGACTTTCTAGTCGCGTACGCGACTAGAACCATCACTCTTCCCCTTTAATAGAATATTGGGAGTTCGACGCCTCCAAGGATCGTGAATCCAAAGACGAATTCGACTAGGAGCATCACCGCGAATGCGGCAGCGACGATCGCCAAACCAACGAGGGCATTGGATATGCGTCCTCTTGCCGCCTCGAGGTTAGCCTTGTCTCCTCCAGCGGTGATCCACTGGATTCCTCCCCAAACGAGATAGGCGAATACCAATAGCCCCGCAATGATGAAGGCGGCGCCAATTGCTCCGGAGATGAGCGTACCGATGTCTGTGATTTGGAATCCTACAGGTTGGGCTACGGTTATTGATCCTTGGGCGTAGGCAACACCAAATAGTGTCAGCATATATTCACCCCCTCTCACCTTACCGATTGGTTGCGGTTAATTTCTCCTCCTACTGTTGGAATGATTTTGACGATCTATCATCTATTATTGATGAGTATTGTAATGCTGTCAACTATGGGCAGGAGGTGCAGGGACGCTAGTAAGCTTGATTACCCCGCCGAGCCCAAGGACGTGGATGACTAAAAGATAAATAGCCCAGGCAACGGCGACGAGTACAAGACCGATGAAGGCGTTGGTGATGCGCTGCTTTGCAAGCTCGAGTTGGGTTTTGTCGCCTCCTGCCGTCAACCAGCCCAGCGCACCCCAGACGAAGTAGAGGACGAAGGCGATGGCAGCAAAGAGAAGAGCAGCGCCCAAGATGCCGCTTATGAGTGAGCCGACATCGGTGATGCTGAAGAATGTTCCGAGCTGGGAGCCGATATCGACGGTTGTCTGCAGAAAGGTTGGGAATATCATGTTTTGTCCACGGTCATGGTGTTGGGAATGTGAATGATAACGTTTCCAAGAATGGAATATTTAAGAGTCCTCCTAAAAGCTCAATAATGGCGAGCGATGCGGCAAGAATGACAAGACCGATGAGGGCATTGGAGATTTTTTGCCTTGCTTCTTCAAGCCTGGCTTTGTCTCCTCCGGCGGTCAGCCAGCTTATCGCTCCCCAGACGAAGTAGAGGATGAAGAGGATACCGCCAATGATGACACCGCTCTTCCAGAGATTGGCAATGATTGTGGCGAGTGCGCCTCCAGGGTCTCCGGAGCCGAGAGTAGGAAGGACGGGGTTGGTGATTTGGGCGTTGGCGGGACTAGCCATAAGTAGAGAAATCACACCCAGTAGCACGGATACCTTTATTTTGAAGCCTGGATGATGAAGGATTGTTTCCATTATTCTCGCCTTTATAGGTTTCCAATGTTGGTTGCCAGATCGAGTATTGAAAATCCCAGGGTGGCACCGATGATTCCGGTGAAGGCCCAGGCAAGGACGACGAAGATCAGTCCGATCAGGGCGTTTGACATGTAGCGTTGGGCTTTGGCAACTTTCTCCCTATCGCCCGTTGAGGAGATCCAGGATAGGGCTCCGAGGACGAAATAGATGAGAAACATGATGCCGCCGATGATGGTGAAGAAGCCTAAGAGGATGGTGAAGAAGTTTTCCAGCGTTCCTCCCGGATCGTCACCAACTTGAAGCCCACCGATGCCGGTTATCGGTTCAAAGTTTATTGCAAAAGCCTTCTGTACGATGTTGAACTTCATGGACCAGTGATCTCCGGACTCAATATTGCGGTTGCATTTCCGTAGAGAAGGAGGCCGAGGAGGCCGGCAAAGGCAAACGAGAGGATGACGATGGCGAGGCCGATCATGGACCGATAGATCCTTTGCCAGGCGTGTTGGATGCCTTCCGGGTTTCCGGCGGAGCTGATGTAACCGATGCCGCCGAGGATGAAGTTGATCATCATATAGATCCCGGCGGCGATGGTGAGCAGGCGAATGAATCCGGAGAGGAGCAGTGTTGCTTTACCCGCTCCGCCCGCTAATGGACCCGTGAGTGGATCGCCGATGGTTCCGATGAGGTCGAATATCATCATGGTTTTGAAGGGCGCACTTTATTGTATTGGTATATTCATTTGAGCATTTTAGAGACTCGGATTCAAGAGGTTGATTCCGGTGAGCACCTCGATAATTTGGACGATCCAGTAGGCACTGATGACCAGCACGAGTCCGGTGACGCCGGCAGTAACGGCGCCTTTTCCTTTCTCTTGTGCCTGGGGATTTCCGGCAGAGGAGATCATGGTTATCCCGCCTCCTAAGAAGAGGAGAAAGGCGATGACGCCGGCGATGACGATTGAGGCTCTGACTATGGGAGTGATGAAATCTCCAAGGGTTCGGGTTTTGAGCTGACCTCCAAAGAAGACGTCGCCTATATCTATCGCGTGGACCGGGGCGGCTAATAGCCCCGTAAAGCTGCGCCACGGGGTAAACAGAAAGGCAATAAAAAAAAGCCAATAGCACATGATCCTTCGTGCTGATTGAGGAGGAAGCCTGCGCATTCTTTGTAAAGTGTAGCACAGTTTAAAAACAGGGTTTAGTGTATAGGGTCTAGGGTTTAGGGAGAATGGAATGTAGTGAAGCAGTTGCCCCTTTGGGGTACAATGACAGGAAGCTAGCTATGCATTACGAAGTTGGAGACGAGCGGGAGTTGGTTGCGGGATTGCTTGGTGGATCCGAGCGGGCTCTTCGGAGATTTTATCAGGGATACGCTCCGAGGCTTCGGGCATTTATTCAAAGCAAGACACGCTCTCGCGAAGATGCAGAGGAGATTCTTCAGGATAGCTTGCTTTCCTCCTTAGACGCTTTAGCTCTTTACTCCGGGAGGTCGAGCCTTTTTACTTGGCTCTGTGGGATTGCCCGGCATGAGATTGCTGACTATTACCGTCGACGGACACTCAAGACCGTTGTGTTTTCGCGTTTCCCGTTTGTCGAGGGGTTTGTGAGTCGGGCGCTTGAGCCGGACGCGAAGATGATGCGAGCTGAGTACGAGCGGCGGGTGAGGCGGGCGTTGCAGACGCTTTTGCCTCACTATCGGGAAATTTTGGAGCTGAAGTACATGGATGGATTGTCGGTGCGGGAGATTGCTCAGAAGCTCGGTATGAGTTTTAAGGGTTGTGAGTCGGCACTGACGCGGGCTCGACGAGCATTTGAGATGGCGTATGAGGAAGTTCCGGGTGGATAAATCCTATCATGCAGGATTTTTATAAGGAGCTGCGGTGGCGTTTAGAGGAAAACAAAAGGCTTTATAAAGAAGGATCTCCGTTTGTTGTCTTTGATTCTCCGTTTGGAAAGTTTGTTGCATCGCACCTAGGTGCTAATCCTTGGAAAGTGTTGATCCCGGTTTCGGCTCTCGTTGTGCTCATTCTGCGGCTGCTATGGGGACGGAACTTTTCTGAATTGGTGCTTCGAATATTAGGAGGAAAGTAATGGGTAGGGCCCGCGTATTTGAAGATTTGTCGCTTTCCCAAATTCTCGCTTTTTTGGCGTGGGTGGTTTATCACGTGTTGCGTTTGGGGTTAGGGTTAGTGGTTCATCCGTATCGAACGACGCGGGAGATCATGCGGGGACGCTGGTTTGTTCCCTTGGTGTTTTTGCCAACGGGGCTTTTGGTGTGGATTTTTGTCACTGGGCGGATTGTCGCTTGGGTGGTTGAGGTTCCTTTTTCCCTCCGCGACGTTCTTGGGCTTTTCTATGCCACGGCGCTTCTGAGTATCGGTTTGTGGCAGGGACTTCTTGTCTATTTAGCGGTACGCTTTTGGATTGGGTTGAAGAGGTGAGGGGGTGGGGCTGGTCAGGTACCGGCCGGTACCCGTCGAAGGATTTTTCCCAGTTTTTACGACTCTAATACTGTAACCCTAACTGTCTCCTCGATTTATGGTAGAGACGCTGCGTTTCGAGCCTAATATCTCTTGTGAAACCCAGTCTGTTTTGGAGGTGATGAGCACATTTCTTGATGCTTCGATCGAAGAGCTCGCCCAGCAGGCAAATGTTCCCGAAGCTGCAGTGGAGCACGTTGGACGCGTTCTAGAAGCTTATAAGGAGACCCGAAGTTGTGATCGGGCGAGCATGCAAGAAGGTGTGTATTATTCGCCCCAATCAGTGGCACGGGTAGTGAGAGCGGCGGTGAATGCTGGAGTGCTCGATGCGGAGTTAAAGAACGGACCGGGAGCGCCTAAGGCAGATCGGGGCAGGGTGCTGGAGGTGATAGAAGTATTCCCGAATGCCACTCGTAGACAGCAAGCCCAACTAGCTGGTGTGTCAGAAACGACGGTTTACCGAGCCTTGCCAGATGAGATGAAGAAGAGAAAGCTGTAAGTAGATGATTACGTGACGTTTTGTGACTGTTGATAAGCTGCGCGTTCAGTGCCAGGCCGTGGTGCGAGAATTTTGAGTTGGTTGAAAGAAATACATATGGATGAGGTCATCTTGGTCAATGCTAAAGATGAAGAGCTGGGCTTGATGGAGAAGCTTGAGGCCCACCAGAATAGTGGTCAGCTGCATCGGGCAATCTCAGTGCTCCTTTATCGAGATGGTCAACGCGGCAAGGAAGTTTTGCTTCAGAAAAGAAGTAGACACAAACTCCTCTGGCCTCTCTTCTGGTCCAATACCTGTTGTACTCATCCGAGAGATGGTGAGGGGTATGTGTCCTGTGGGGTGCGGAGACTCAAAGAAGAGTTGGGGATTACCATCTCTCATGATGCACTGAAAACTCTTTATCGGTTTGAGTATCGTGTACGATACAGCGATGGATTGGGCGAGCACGAGCTGGACTCCGTGATTGTGGGGGAGTACTCCGGATCGGCCCGTCCTAATCCAGAAGAAGTGGCCGAAGTGGGCTGGATCGGTTGGCGAGAGTTGGTTCGTGGTATTGTACAGCATCCGGAGTCGTATGCCCCATGGTTTTGGATGATCGTTGAGCGGGAGGAAGTCAAACAGCTTTTTGAGGAGGGTAATGGCCGTTCACTTTGAGCGCCCCAATTCAGCACTTCTTACTTACGATTCATTCATGGAACGGGGGAGTGAGGTTGAGCAGGAAGCAGCGCGATTCTGGGGTATTCAGGTGGTTGTTTTAGGCCAGGAGAGCAGAGTCTTCCTGCGCCGGGATCCTGACGGACATAAACTTGAAGGACACATTGGGGGAGAAACTGTTTATTTTCCAAACACCAGAAATATGAGGTTTAATGGCGTGAGCGGCGGTGCGGGGTTTTGGGAAGATCCGGTCTTTGCGCAGAAGAGCCGCGACTCGTTCGCGGAGGCAGCATGAAACATTCGAGACCACCGATCGTCCTTGTCAAAATTGGCGGTTCCCTCATCACCAATAAGAACAAACCATTCTCAATTAGAGAGAAAGCCTTACTGCTGGTCTGCCAAGAGATTAAGAAATCGTTAAAGCTGGGGAAGCATCTTATCGTTGGGCACGGAGCAGGTTCTTTTGCACATTTTCCGGCAAAAAAGTACCAGACCCATAAAGGCCTTATCAATAGCGAGAGTTATCGGGGAATTGCTGAGGTTGCGGACGTGGCGGCCCAGCTTAATCGGATTGTTATTAAGACACTTCTTGCAAAGCGCGTGAATGCGGTTTCGATAAGCCCGTTGAGCATCATGGTTGCTGAGAATCACAGGATCAAGTCCATCTGCACGGACAGCGTAGAGGAGCTTTTACGACTTGGGCTTCTACCGGTTGTCTACGGGGATCAGATCATGGATGTCAAGCTGGGCTGTACTGTTTTCTCGACGGAGAAAGTGTTGGGCTACTTGGCGCTTCACCTTCAGGAAAAGGGTTTTGTTGTTGAGCGTATCATTCATTGTGGACTGACCAACGGCGTTTATGACGAGAATGGGACGACAGTGCGGCTTATTAACGGCAAAAACTACAAACGGTACCAAGGAGTGTTGGGAGGATCGGGTGGCGTGGATGTGACGGGGGGAATGGCGCATAAGGTTGAGGAGGCGCTTTCACTGGCGAAACGTGGAGTTCCGAGCCTTATTATTGATGGGATTGTCAACGGAAGCTTGTCGGAGGCGGTGCGGGGTAAGCGGGTATTCGGAACGAGGGTGGAGAAGTGACTAGGGGCGAGAGTCGGACTTTGGAGGTTGGAATGGGTCGCGTAGATTCGTCAAACATTCCGCAGCATGTGGCGCTCATCATGGATGGCAACAGAAGATGGGCAAGAAAGCGAGGATTTTTCCCTTTGAAGGGGCATCTTGCGGGTGAGGAGCGGATTGAGCCGATTGTTGATCGGGCGATTGAGCTTGGGATTGGCTATCTTACGTTTTGGGCGTTCTCCACAGAGAATTGGAAGAGAACGAAGCGGGAGGTTGGGTTTTTGTTGAATATTTTTCGAGATAATTTATCGAAAAAGGTTGAGAGTTTTCATCGGAAGAATGTGAAGATAAACGTTATTGGTAATGTTTCGATGTTCCCCAACGACATTCAGGAAAAGACCAAGGCGTGGATTGAGAAGACGAAACATAACTCCGCGATCACGGTGAATATTGCCTTGAGCTATGGAGGAAGGGACGAGCTCCTGCGAGCTATTGTGACACTCGCAGGAGAAATTCGAAATTCGAAATTCGAAATTCGAAATTTAACTGAGCAAAGCTTTGCTCAGTTCTTGGATACTGCGGGGCAGCCGGATCCGGATTTGTTGATTCGGACGGGTGGGGAGTTTCGGCTTTCAGGGTTTATGTTGTGGCAGATTGCGTACACTGAATTGTATTTTACAGACACGTACTGGCCGGATTTTACGCCGAAAGAGTTTGATAAAGCTATTGCGGAATATCAAAGCAGACAACGGAGATTTGGTCGATAAGCCCCGCTTACGGCGTGAAGACGGTCCCTACACCCCCCAGGAGCAGTTCGATAATTTGGAAGATCCAGAACGCGGCGAAGACGATGATGAATCCGATGAGGGCTGCGGTCAAGCGGCTTTTGCCTTTGGCGATGGCTTCGGGGTTTCCTGCTGAGGTGAGCAGGGTGTAGCCGGAGGCGATGATCATGAAAAGAAGAATGATTCCGGCGATGACGAAGACGTAGTCCATGAGGCTTATGAGGATGGCGCCAAGGCTGGAGACGTCACCCGTTCCACTGCCAAAACCTTCCGGAGCTGAGGAGCAGTACCATCCTCCACCCCAAGGAACACAGAAGGCGGCTGCGAGCAGAGATATCCCCCTTTCGACATTGATGGGGCCCATCACTAGAAGCATATGTTCTTTTATTAAATAAACAAGCCAAGTATATCAACGCCGATGAGCTGCAGCAAAAAGACTGCGAAAATCATGATGAGGAGTCCTACGAGCGCCCCGACAAATATCTCTTTCCCACGTTGCACCCGCTCCGGTTGACCTTGCGAGGTGAGGACGAAGAATGCGCCGATGATCATCAAAAGAAGCGCGATCCCTCCGCCAACACCTATTAAGAGGTCGCGAATACTGCCGACGAAATAGAGGGGGTGGGTCGGGATGCATCCTAAGGCTGTTTCGATTGCAGGATTGTCTGCGCAGAACTCTCCAGTGAACCCTTTTGGACACGGGCATTCTGTAGGCTTGAAGTAATCGCCAGCACCACCGCCACCGATGCCAATTGTTTCCCCTTCATCGCCGGTTAGGTTGATTGTTAGTTTGCACCAGGTTGTGCCTAAAAATCCTCTTCTGGCCCGATAATCCAGATTTCTATCTTCGCAACCGGAGGCAGGGCCTGAAGCAGTGACACAGGTAAACCAGCCGTTGGCATCTTCTGCGCAGGTGTCAAAGGGAAACGTTTGCTCACACTCCGCTGATGGGCCAGGGGTTCTCACTTCAAGGATGTGAGCAAGACAATCATTTTCACTCCCAAATTCTCCTGCACAGATTGTAAGACCGCTTGGGGATATGTTGATAGCTTCACATCGGTCGGGGGCGGCGTGGGCTATTCTCGGGAACAGCAGAACGGAGCTTGCGAGAAGCAGCAAGGATATTAAAGAGATTACTACTTTCTTCATCCTATATTGAGTGTAGCAGAGAAGTAGGGAAGAGGACAATATAGGCGTTTAGCCCTTCGACAGAGCTCAGGACGAGCGTTTCGGGAATAAGGGTATAGCGTCATTGAATCATTGTCCCATTGCTCAATGGTTACATTGCTACACTGCGAATTGCTGGATTTTTTGTAGATTCTGATTCTCTGAGAGGAGATGGGTATAATGGAAGAAGTGAAAATCTCAAATCTCTTTCGAAGAATTGGCATTGTGCTGCTTTTGGTTTTGCTTCTTGGATTTGTAGGCTTTTTGAATTCCGGGGTAAAGGCGGATGAGCTGTTGGATATTGCCAAGCAGCTTGAGGATTTAACGCGGGCGCGGGAGCTCTCAGTTGCGGCGACCACTCCGTTGGAGGCAGAGGTTGAACGTTTAGAAACACAGATTGATGGGATCGAGCGGCAGCTCACTGCGGCGGCGCGGCGGACTGATGAGCTTGAAGCGAGCATTGAAGCACGCGAAGAGGATCTTTCCTTTCAGTATGCGCTTTTGTCGGCGCGCATCAGAAGCTTTTATAAGCGGACAAAGCGCTTCTCACCGCTTTTGGTTTTTTTCTCTTCCGCGAGTGCGTCTGATCTTGCTCGCAACATCTCCTATCAGTCGGCGGCCGCCAGTGAAGATAAGCGGATCATTGTTTCCGTCACCTCCGATCTCATTACGCTTGAGGGGGATAAGGCAAGCGTTGAAGTCCAACGGAGCCGGCTGGCTGGGCTGCAAGCACAACTCGATCGGGAAGCGGGGTTTTTCCGGGGAGAGATTGCTGGTGCGAAGGAGTACCAGGCAGAGCTTTCCAGTAAGATTTCGGAGCTGACGGCAAGGCAACAGGCGATATTACAGGGAAGATCTGGTACATTTACTTCTAGCGTAGGTGAGGTGCCGGTTTCTTCGATTTCCTGCTCCGGACCACCGGGGAGTCCGGTTTTTTGCAGTCCGGGAGGAGGGTATTTTGGAGCATTTTCATTCGGAGCTTGGACACATCGCAAGGGAATGAGCCAGTACGGAGCCAAGGGACGAGCGGAAGCTGGTCAGAGCACCAGCGACATAATTAACGCCTATTATGGAAAAGGCCCAGAAGGAAAAGATACCGGAGGGTCAATTTCGGTTGTCGGCTATGGGGACTTGGATTTTGAAGGCTACTACCTCATGGGAATTGCGGAGATGCCATCGAGCTGGCCCAACGAGGCACTGAAAGCTCAGGCGATTGCAGCCCGCAGTTTTGCCTACCGTTATAAAAGTGAGGGTCGGGCGATCTGCACGACCGAGTCCTGTCAGGTATTTTCCAAGAGCAAAGCTGATAGTCCGCCTTTGGAGTGGCGGAGGGCGGTGGAAGAGACTCGCGGTCAGGTGGTGGATGGGATTACGGCTTTCTATTCCTCAACTGCGGGAGGGTATCTGACTTACCCACGGGGGATATGGGATACCACTGACGGACAAGGCGGCTCCGGTTTTCCCAGTCGAGCTTGGGAAAGCAAGGCAGGATCGCCTTGGTTTTACAGCTCCTGGTACACCCAGACGTATAGGGCAGGTTCAGCGACTTGTGGTCGCAGTCACCCTTGGCTCTCGCAGGAGGAGATGGCAGATATCTTGAATGCATGGTTGGTACTTTCGCGTGAGAGTGATGAGCGAATTATGCCCGTGACGATCAACCAATGCCAGATCGGAGGGGTGAGTGGGAACCCCTACTCAATCGCTGAACTCAAGGATCGTGCAAATAGCTTCGGGGGAGCCTATACCAGTGTTCAAGGAGTTTCCGTTACCTACTCAAACAGTGGGGAAACGGCGAGTGTCACGTTTGATACCAATCGTGGGCCGTTAACGATTTCAGGGAGCGAGTTCAAGAAAGCGTTCAACCTGCGGGCTCCAGGTTATATCGCGATCTATAGTCCGCTTTATAACCTCGAGAAAACATAGTAGGATACATTAGAAGAAGGGTTAAGATAGGAGCATGGTGGGGGAACTCAGTCCATCTAATAAGTCAATTTCATCTCAAACGAAGGGAGAGCCTCATCACCTCCCCATGCCGGAGAGCATGTTGCATGAGCGGCCAACCCACAACCCCCTCTCGTCCTACATGGTCAAACCCAAGGTGCATTTTGAAACCCAGGATCGTGAGGAGAAGATTATCCTTTTGCTGCGTCGCCATGTGATTACGAACATTGGGTGGGTATTGACGGCGCTTTTCCTTTTTGTCGTCCCGGCGTTTTGGAGTTTTGTCCCCCTGGTTGGCTTTTTCCCGACTCGTTTTCAAATTGTGATTATCGTGATGTGGTACCTTCTGGTCACCGCGTACATTTTTGAGCATTTCCTTTCCTGGTACTACAACGTTCATATCATCACGGATGAGCGTATTGTTGATGTTGATTTTCACTCGCTTCTTTATAAAGAGGTGTCTGATATGAAGATTGATAACATCCAGGACGTGACCTTCGTGATGGGAGGAGCATTGCGGTCGCTTTTAAACTACGGAACCGTGTATATCCAGACCGCAGGGCAGCGTCGGGAGTTTGATTTTGACGATGTTCCCCGTCCGGATCGGGTTGCCAAGGTGTTGAACGAGCTTATCATAGAAGAAGAGCAAGAGAAGATTGAGGGAAGGGTGAGATAGGAGGAAGCGTCGAGCGTTTAGGGAGATTTAGCAGCATGTTGGTTGGGCAAGCGTTGGTCCAGATTCCTGCGGAATTTGAGCAAAGCATTTGGGGTATTGCGAAGCTTTTTGTGCTTGTGGGTTTGCTTCTCTATTTGGCTTTTGCTGTTGTGGTGATCCGACAAGTGCAGCTCATGGCCCGAACGGTCACCGGGGAGCTGGATGGGAAGATACGGGCGGTAGCCTGGGTCCATTTTGCTTTCGCGGTTGGCATTTTTCTTTTAGCTTTGCTGTTCCTTTAAACCGCCTACCCCCTTGCTTTCGGATAGCCATGACTAGAGTTTCTCTTTCAAAAATTGTCGGTGCTGCGAGCCCGGATCGTTGGTCTCAAGTTCATACCTTTGAGCCTTCTCATGAGAAGCTCTCCTCTCATGGAACGCTTCTTCTTGTCGTTCTGCTTCAGGCCCTAGAATCTCCTGAAGACAATGATGTTGATATGCCTTCTTTTGGGAAGGAAGTGATCCAGCGTTTCCATGAACAGTACTATGGCGTTGAGGCCCGCGATGTGTCTGTGCTTACCCACCTTGTAGATACCGTTAAAGTGGTCTCACATGAGTTTGAGCAAGTTGTTGTGCACCTTGTTGCTGGGGTTTTTCTGCCAACGGAGACTCCCGGTAGGCTTGGGGTTTGCTATTTTGCCGGCGTTGGTTCGGGATCTTGTGTGGTGTTGCGGGACGATCGGCTCTATCGGGTGCTTGCGGTTGATGGCCGGGAGGAGTCTCGCAAATCGGGGAAGGTGGTTGTTGCCAGTGGTTTTGTCAAGAGCGGCGATGTCCTGCTGTTGGGAAGTGGGGAGTTTTTTCGCCTTGTTTCTCCTGAGCTGTTACGGAAGTCCCTGCTTTTGCGTGATCCGGATGAGATCAGCTCAGTCCTTGCCCCACAGGTTCATGGAACTCAAGAGAGCAGTGGCGTGGCGGCAGTGATCGCTTCCTTTGGCAAAGCGCTGCGGGATGAAGCGACTTTGGTTTCTGGGCCTGAAGAGCGGGAGAGAGCAGAAGCTTCGGAGTCGGCGACGGCACCGGAACTTGATGGAGGCAAGACTCGCTTTTTTTGGACCAGGTTGGCTGGTTTTTGGGAAAGAGCACGAAAAGGGGTTGCTCACTTGCGTCGGCGGCCAACAGGTTCCCCCGCGCTTGAAGAGGGAGAGATTATTGTTCGGGGAGAAGAACGTCGACACAGGCGCTTGATGTTCTCTGTGGCTTTTTCCCTCCTCGTCCTGCTTGGTTTGAGCATTTTCTTTGGGTGGAGGCGGAGAGTAGAGGAGGGGCGAGAGCAGGCCTTTGGCGCGATTTGGGAAGTTGCCGACCATCAGTACAATGAAGCACTGACCCTGATTGAGCTTAATCCGCTGCGGTCTCGAGCGCTTCTTTCCCAGGCAAAGCAGCAGATTGAAGAGGGCCTTTCCGACACAGCAGCCGCATTTTCCAAGGCGCACCGTGAGCGGCTCTCTGATCGACTTGAAGAGATTTCCTTGATGCTCGAGCAGGTGTCTGGGGAGCATCGGATTGAGGAGGCGGATGTGTTCTTGGATCTTTCTTTGGTCCGATCAAATACCTATGCTGAGGCGTTGGGCCTTCATGAAGATACGCTGGTTGTGCTTGATCGGGCTTCAGGCGTGCTTCTTCGTATGAGTGTGGCGAATAAGTCGGCAGATTCTGTGGGAGGCGGACCGCTGCTGTCCGAAGCTCAGCTGGCATCGGTGTATGCTGGCCGCGGGTTTGTAATTTCTGATAGCGGCGTGGTGGAGGTTTCTCTGTCCCGAAAGACGTCTGCTGTGGTGGTTGAGCCTGATCCTGAGTGGGGGGGGATTGTCGATCTTGAAGTTTTTGGAGGCAACCTTTACCTTCTTGATCGCGATAACGGTGAGATTTTTCAATACCAGGGGACTGAAGGCGGTTTTGGTCCTCGGCGCCGATGGTTTGGGGAGGGTATCGTTCCCGATTTATCAGGCGCTGTCGCTATGGCCATTGATGGCGATATTTGGGTGCTTACAAACGACGACATTCTCCATTTCAGGCGAGGTGTTCCAGAGGTTTTCAGCATTACGGGATTGGATGTGCCGTTTGTGGAACCTGTTGCACTTTATACTGACGATGACAGTGAGCGACTCTATGTCCTTGATCGCGGAAATCGGCGGGTTGTGGTTTTGGATAAAAGCGGAGAATATCGAAAACAGTATCTTTGGGATGGGATTCGTTCGGTTTCGGATATGGTGGTGAGTGAGACGGAAGGGAAAATTTTGCTTTTGTCTGGATCGGATATCTATGAGATAGGGTTCAGGGAGTGATTACTCCCTGGAAATTCGAAGCACGAAGCACGAAATCCTAAACAAGCACGAATGACCAAAAAAACTAACGACAAAATAGAAAATATAGTTTTAAACATTTGGAAATTTGAATTTTTACTATGAGGATTGTTAACAGGAGAGCGAAGCACGATTATCAGATCATTGATGAGATTGAGGCGGGCGTTGCGCTTACAGGGGCGGAAGTGAAGAGTTTACGGGAAGGCAGGGGATCGCTCATTGGGTCGTTTGTTCGGATCAAAGATGGGGAGGCGTGGCTTCATAATTTTGTCGTTCCTGCGTATCGACATGCCGATGCCAGGGGATACGATCCAGCAAGATCCAAAAAACTTCTTCTTCATAAGAAGGAGATCCTGGCGCTTTCCCATAAGATGGAGGGGAAGCGGTTGGCCTTGGTGCCACTTGCTTGCTACATGAGCGGACGCTTCGTGAAGGTCAAGCTGGGACTGGGGCGTGGGAAGAAGAAATACGAAAAACGAGAAGCGAAGCGTCGCCTGGATCTTGAGCGGGAGGCGGCACGGGCGCTTAAGAGTCGAGGATAGCGCCGTCGGGTTTTGCAATTCTGGCACTCTTGAGGTATAATACGGGATGTCATGGGGATGTAACGAATCGACGTGACTTGTTCTTTGACATCTGCAAGCTCCCGTTGGTCAATCGGGATTAAACAGACCAAACTAAAGTTGTCAACAGACTTGTTGCCAGAGCAAGTACTTGGGTTCACCAAGCATTTGCCCCAGTTGCTCCTGCTTACGCAGTAGCGTAAACCTGGGCATTCATCCGTGACCTCTCTCGGTGGGGTCGGATGGGTGAGAACAGAGCCGAGATGCAGTCTTGAAATCGATCACGTCAAACGTGGCAAGGGACAGTTCAAGACGAAGTTTATTGTCTCAACTCTTACTCAAAGAACTTGGTGGTTGGTTTGAGTACGATATTTTCAATCACCTACGCTTGTAGATGATGTCAGGGTACGGTTGCGGACGCCGAGTCACTCTCGGCCATCTCCACCACGTATAGCTCACTGCGTTCGCACGCGGCAGGCTTAAACCATTCGTTACTTTTCACGAGTGGTTTTTTGCTGGTAGACTACAGCTTGTATGTTGCTGGATCTTTTGTTCCCGAAGACGTGTGTGGGGTGTAGAAAGCTGGGGGTCTACTTTTGTGAGTCTTGTATTTTACGGTTTTCGCTTGCTACACCGATTTGTCCCATATGTAGCAAGGGATCGATCGGCGGTATGAGCCATGCCCGTTGCAGAAGGCCATTTGGCTTAGACGGGTTGGTTGGTCTATTTTTCTATCAAGATGGCATCCAGGAAGCCGTAAAGCGCTTAAAGTTCCGATTCGTCCGTGAGATGGGCCTTACCTTCGTTGAGATGGCGACAGCGCGCGTCGATCCTGCGTTTTTGACTTTTCTCCGGCGGGAACGCTTTCTTGTCGTGCCGGTGCCACTGCATCAATCCAGAGAACGTTGGCGAGGCTTCAATCAAGCCGCGCTTTTGGGCGAACTTTTCGCGCAGGAGTTGGACTTGCGATTTGTGCAGGCGCTTACGCGGATAAAGAACACAAGATCGTTATCTGAGCTTAACGTGAGAGTCTCTGCTTCGGATGATCGGGAACTTCGACAGCGTTACCTGTCGCTGACGCAACGGAGGATAGCGAGACGAAAGCTTTTGGCTGAAAAGAAAACGCGGGTTCGCGGGCAGGAGATGCGGGGAGCATTCACAATCAATTCAAAGTTCAAAGTTAAAAATTCAAAGTTATTGCTGGTGGATGATGTGTGGACAAGCGGGGCGACGATGGTGGAGTGTGCGAAGGTTTTGAAGCGAAATGGGGCTTGTAAGGTGTGGGGATATACCTTTGCTCGCAGCAGGTGGTAGGCGACGATTTCTGATATAATTTTAGCTGCTTTTCTCAGCTAGACTCCTCTTGGAGGGTTGGCAGAATGGCAATGCACCGGTTTTGACCCCGTAAAAATGGCGGGATGCTGGAGCGGTCAAACAGGCTGGTCTTGAAAACCATGCGCCTCGAAAGAGGCACGGGGGTTCGAATCCCTCTCCCGCCGCCAAGCTTAATTTGCGGATGATATAATGATGTTACTGGGAGGCGTCGCGTAGTCTGGCCGATCGCACGAGTTTGCTAAACTCGGGCCCTTCGGGGCCACGTGGGTTCGAATCCCACCGCCTCCGCCGCGTATCGCTTATTGTATTCACACGCGGTAAACGCGTGTGTTATATTGAAGGAAGGGTTTTATGGCTGCTCAGGAGAGGCGAAAGACAAAAGCTAGTGCTGCGGCTAAGAAGGTAGAGGAGCCCATCGACGCAGCTTCCGCCGACGCTAAAGCTATGGCGGACAGGCAGGGCAAGCGTGCTGATTCAAGTGAGCGAACCGCTCCGGCAGTACCAGAGCGAGAAGTGGGTGAGGAAGAGGTTCTTTTGACATGGAAAGCCCCGGTCCGGCCCTTTAAGAAGCGAGATCGTGACTACTACACGACTATTGCCGCGATCGCGTTTTTGGTCATCATCATTCTTGGTTTCTTGAGGGAATTCTTACTGATTGCGGTGGTTATCGCGTTTGCCTTCGTTTCCTATGTCTTCGCTGCGATTCCACCAGAAAAGACAGAGCACAAACTCACCAACCGTGGTATTCGTAGTGCCGACAAGCTGTATCGCTGGATAGATCTACGACGATACTGGTATTCTGAGAAATATGGACAACGAATGGTGGTTGTTCAGACTGTGATGCTGTTTCCTGGACAGTTGCTGCTGATGTTGGGTAACGCTGATGAAGGGAAAATCAAGAAGATTTTCAATGAGCGTTTACCTCACGAAGAGCCAGAGCCCACGTTTTTGGATAAAAGCGCCCGTTGGTTGAGCGAGAAGGTTCCACTTGAGAAAGAGCCTGCCTCTCCTTCCAGTACGGCGGGCAAGTCCTCAGCCTAACTTTAAAGGTTTTCAGATTTTCCTTCCTCCAAGTCGGACTCGGCTGGCAAGCCTGGCTTACCGCTGGTAAAATATAGACACACAATTCTGGCTCCCGTAGTTCAACGGACAGAATAGGGGATTGCGGATCCTCTGATGCAGGTTCGATTCCTGCCGGGAGCACCGCGCGGTGACAACAGGTTACAGATTACAATTCACATCAACTCGGTAGCTTGTAATTGTTGCCTGTATATTGTTCATACCTGGGAGGGTTGGCAGAGTGGTAATGCAATCGCCTCGAAAGCGATGGCCCGTAAGGGCTCAGGGGTTCGAATCCTCTACCCTCCGCCTTCGCTTCGCCGAAGCTCGTTCGAGCGCAAGCGAGATTCGTCTCAGCTTCGGCGGGACGCAGTCCGCCCGAGAGAGAAAACGGGCTATGCCTCTGTAGCTTAATGGATAGAGCACCGGTCTCCGGAACCGGCGATACCAGTTCGATTCTGGTCAGAGGCACTAAAAACTCAAAGATTTTTCAGTGTAAACACTTTTTCTGTTTCTATGGCCAAATCGTCATTCAAAAGAGAATTTTCAGCAGGCGGGCTAGTCTACAAGTACCAGCGAGGGAAAGTGGTGTGGTTAATTGGAAAGCATAGCGGGTATCACAAATGGGTGTTGCCGAAGGGACTCATTGAGAAAGGGGAGCGGGGGTTTGAGACGGCGGTGCGGGAGGTTGAGGAAGAGATGGGAGTGAAAGTTGGGTTGTTGTCTGAGCGTCCTATTCACCGAGTGCAGTATGTGTATTGGGCGGATCTCAAAAAGCCGGATGAGGGATACGATTACGAACAATCTGATGAGGTGAAGCCGCGGAGAAGAGTTGCGAAGTATCAAGAAGCAGGGGGAGGCAAGATCAAGGTTTTTAAGGTTGTGTCTTTTTTTCTGATGGAATATGAGAGTGGAGATGTGAAGGATCATGATTGGGAGATGGAGGAGGCTGTTTGGTTGCCGTATGAAGAGGCAATGGAGCGGCTGGCGTTTGAAGGGGAGAGGGAGGCCCTTCGACAGGCTCATGATAGAATAGCTAAACGTCTAGCGTCTAGCGTCTAGCGTCTAGCGTCTAGCGTCTAGCGTCAAGATTGGTGAGGTGCGAGAGTGGTTTAATCGGCGGATCTGGAAAGTCCGTGTAGCCGCAAGGTTACCGTGGGTTCGAATCCCACCCTCACCGCCACGTTGAACCACGGCAAAGGTGGCAAGCTTGACAACTAGCGCGTTTCACGCGCAGCCCTTACTTCCTTCTGCAGAAAATGGTACAGAAGAAGAACGCAATGTTTCGTGACCTTCCCATCCTCTGGCCGTGGGAGCTTCCGGAGCGGCTTTCTGGGGTAGTGGTGGTTATTGATGTCTATGCGGCAACGAGCAACATTGCCTTCTTTCTTGCTCGTCAAGTGGCACAGCTGCTGCTTGTTAATAACGAAAGTGTACATAGGGTAAAGCATCAGCATAAGGGAGCGCTGGTGATAGGTGAGGATTTCAGTTTGCCAGATGATTTTTTTGATACAGGCAACCAACCTCATAAGACTGAAGGGATTGATGTTTCTGGAAAAGAGATCATTTATATGTCAAACAATGGGACTCGCATCATAGACTTGGCGTTTAGAAAGGGAGCTAGGAACGTAATAACTACGAGCTTCTTAAATATGGAGGCATCTGTTTCATGGTTGCGCGAGATTTCTGAGCATGATGTTCTCCTCCTTCCAGCTGGCGATGTGCGTACCAAGGAGAATCCGGTTACTGAGGACATGGCTTGTGCTGAGACCTTACGTGATATTCTCATGGGAAAGCCAGTAGACTGGAAGGAGCGATTTAGAGAAGTTGAGGAGTTCATGCTTTCGTACTATAACCCAGAGCATTGCAAGTTAGATATCCCGATTATTACTGATTTAAATCGGTATCCGGTTGTGCCGCTCTGTCACTGGAAGCGAGATGGCTTGATATCGGTTTCAGCGGCGAGACAATAAGGTTCGTGTGTTAGAATGCTCCCGAAATGGCTGATCAGGTTGAGGAAGTCAAACAAAAAACGGATATCGTTACGCTTATTGGGGAGCGGGTGAAGCTGGTGCGGGCCGGCAGAAACTTCAGGGCTTTGTGTCCGTTCCACAGCGAGCGAACACCGTCTTTTATGGTTTCGCCGGAGCTTGGCATTTTCAAGTGTTTTGGTTGCGAAAAGGCTGGCGATGCGTTTACCTTTCTTAACGAATTCGATGGGATGGAGTTTCCAGAGGCGCTTTCATACTTGGCGAAACGCGCTGGGGTGCGGCTTGAGCCGCTTCGTAAGGGTCGCGATTATAAAAAAAAGGAGCGGCTTTGGGAGGTCAACCATTTGGCTTCAGAGTATTTTCACTACCTTCTTGTCACCCATACGGTTGGTCAGCGGGCGAAGCGCTATCTTTCTGAGCGCGGGATTCGCAAGCCAGCCACCCAAATGTTCAAGCTTGGCTTTGCCCCTAATAGTTGGGATGGGCTTATCCGCTTTCTCGTGGGCAAGAAGCGCTATAAACTCGAGGAGCTTTTAGAGGCAGGGTTAGTGGTGAAAGGCAAGAAAAGGAACTATGACCGGTTTCGCAATCGGGTGATTTTCCCGCTTCGGGATGTGCGGGGGAACGTGGTGGGATTTGCGGGGCGCATCCTTCCTGGGAGAGAAGAGGAGAGAGCAAAATACATCAATTCTCCGGAGACCGTTCTTTACCATAAGAGCAAGCACCTTTATGGGCTGCATGAGAATCGATCCGCAATTAAAAAGAAGGATCAGGTCGTCGTAGTTGAAGGTGAGCTTGATGCGATTTCGTCGTGGCAGGCAGGGGTGAAACACGTGGTTGCGGTGAAGGGGACTTCGCTTACGAGCGAGCAGGTTGAATTGCTTCGTCGCTATACCCGCAATGTTATCTTGGCGCTGGACGCGGATGCGGCTGGAGATGCGGCTACGAAAAGAGGGATAGCTATTGCCGATTCCGCTTTACTGAACATTAAAGTTGCTCTGCTTTCAGGAGGGAAAGACCCGGATGCAGTAGCCCAAGATAATCCGAAGAAATGGCATCAGCTGGTTGATCGGGCGACAAGTGTCTATGATTTTTACATTAAAAGTGCTCGTCAGCGCTTTGATGTGGCGAGTGGACTGGGTAAAAAACAGATCTCTGAAGAGCTTGTTCCTTTGCTTTCAAAGATTTCCAACGCCGTGGAACGGGCGCATTACATTCAAAAACTGGCTCGTTTACTGGATGTTTCCGAAGAGGCGGTGATGGATGAGGTGGCTCGTTTTGAACGCACTGCCGCCTTGGGGGAAGGGGGTGTGTTGCCCCAACCTCCTGTTTCAGGAGAAGAAGAGAAGAAGGACCGGCGATTGCTGCTTGAGGAATATCTCTTAAGCCTCATGCTCCAAGGCGGAACCCAGGCGATTTCGTCCCTTGATGACTTTGAAGCTTCTGATCTTGTCCATCCCGCGGTTCGGCGCATCGTCCGGAGCGCTTTAGCGAAAGCAGGAGATTCTTTTGAGGCTGGCTCATTTATCGCATCGCTTCCCGCTGAGCTCCATTCCTTGGCTCAAACAGCGTTTTTACACGATATTTCTGATATCCCTTCCACCCCCGATAGATTGATCCAGGAAGTTGAGCAGGTTGTTCATGAGCTTCGTCAGCTTCGGTTGCGAGAGCAGCTTGCTTCGCTCTCTTCGAAGATTGGCGTTCTTGAGGAGAAGCGGAAGCCCACTGATGCAGAGCAGCAACGGTTTGATACGCTACGGCAGGAGTTTAGTGAGCTGTCTTCCAAGCTTTCGCACTAGAGGAAAAGGTAGTATACTGTAAGCTAACTTTGTGGCAGTGAAAAAGAAAGCAAAAACACCAGCAAAACAGAAAACTCGGAAGCCCTCCAGTGCGGCCACGCCAAAGGGCCACGCCGGCAGGCGGGCAGGCGGGCAGGCGGGTAAACCTGTAGGCAGGGCAGATGCGCGAAAGAAGGTCATTGAGCCTTTAATCAAGAAAGGTCAGGATCAAGGGTTCGTTACCCAGGAGGAGATCTTGGAGATTTTCCCTGACGCAGAGCTCCGGATTGAGGAATTGGATGATCTGTACGGCCGGCTGCTTCAGCTTGGTATTGATGTGTTTGAGAGCGTTACCGAAGGGGAGCTGCGTGAGGATGAGGAGGCGACGACTGAGCTTGCTAAGGAGCTTGAGGTCCTTTCTACCCTTGAAGACAAAACGATTACCGATCCGGTGCGCATGTATCTTAAGGAGATCGGACGGATTCCGCTTTTAACGCGTGACCAGGAGATTGAGCTGGCTCAGAAAGTGGATGTTGCGGATTTGGAAGCAAAGGCGAAATTGACGCAGTCGAACTTGAGGCTCGTGGTCTCGATAGCCAAACGGTACATTGGTCGTGGGATGAGTTTCTTGGATTTGATCCAAGAGGGGAACAAGGGTTTGATCCGTGCGGTTGAAAAATACGATTGGCGAAAAGGGTACAAGTTTTCCACCTATGCCACCTGGTGGATCCGCCAGGCCATCACTCGAGCAATTGCCGATCAGGCACGGACCATCAGAATTCCCGTGCATATGGTGGAAACCATCAATAAACTCATTCGCATTCAACGCAGGCTCATGCAGGAGTTGGGACGTGAGCCGACGCCTGAGGAAATCGGGGAGGAGATGGAGCTTCTGCCCGAGAAGATTCGGGAGATCATGAAGATTTCTCAACGGACGACTTCTCTGGAGACTCCGATTGGTGATGATGAAGATAGTTATCTTGGTGATTTCATTGAGGATACCTCTCAGATCAGCCCCTATGATGCGACGAGCAAGCGGTTTTTGAAAGACAATATCGAGGAGGTGTTGGCGGCACTTTCCCCTCGTGAAGCTCAAGTCTTGAGGATGCGCTTTGGACTCTCAGGAGAACGGGCAATGACGCTTGAGGAAGTCGGGTCGCGATTTGGAGTTACCCGTGAACGGATTCGACAGATTGAGGCAAAAGCGCTTCGGAAACTTAAACATCCGAGTAGGCGCAAGAAACTCCAGGACTATTTGGATTAGCCGCTTTACAGCCGCTGAGTTTCATCGGGAAGATTCACTTTCCCAGTTTTTCCTTAAGAAAATCGACCCAGGGATTCGGGCCTGGATCGACCTGGTTGAGGATGCTTAGATACAGCGATGTGAAGCTACCGAAAGCGATGGTTTCAAAGGCTTGTGAGATTTTTGTCGGGGATTGAGGTTTGAAGCTTGTTATTCCGATTCCTTGCTTTGTCACGACCTGTTTTGTAATTGTGTATCGCATCTGATTCCGCTCGTGGTACAGATTTGATTCAAAGAACACAAATTGAAGTATCCTTTTGTTTTGCCTTGGGTGCGCTAGACCTTCAAGGAGGTGATGGTTGAGCTCTGGGATTTTGAATAGGGCAGAGAAGTTTTTGGCTGATTCGTTGATCTGGTTTTTAAGGATGTAGGCTGAGCCTGCTAAGTGTTCAGATGCAACAAGGATAACAACTTTGCCTAGACACGATTTTGCCAACTGTTTTGCAGGATTGTTCGTGGTGTCCATGGAGAGAGCGTATTTCTCATTCTGACTCTTGAGCGTATCGATGATCGTATCGACGTCGGATTGTTCAAGGCTTATCGCGCCGACTTTTGCAAGAAACGCCATTTGGGCGATAAAAAGGTATCCGGATCCATATCTTGGTATCTTTGAAGGATTGAACTTTGACTCAAAGATGTAGCTGGGGAGGTTGTTTTCCTTGGAAAATTCGGCTAGTTTTCCTCCGGAGCTTATGCATATCATCTTGGCCTTTCTGATTATTGCTTGACTTGCAAAGGAGAGGGTTTCTTCTGTGTTGCCAGAGTAGCTGGTGGCGATAACTAGCGATTTATCATCGATATAGCCCGGAGCATTGTATTCATTTTGGATGATGAGCGGAATTTTCAGAGAGGGTTGATAGACGGCGTTGATTACTTGAGCTCCGAGATGAGAAGCACCCATTCCTACAACAATAGCTTTGTTGACATCTTGATAGTTGGGAGCCAGCGCGATATCTTTTGTGTCATCCCACGCCTGCTGGCACTGCTGCCAGAGCATTTCGGTGGCCTTCAAGACGCCCTTTTTATCCGCTTTTGTGATTTTTTCTACGTTATCGAGCATATCTTTTAGCCTACCTTTATCTAGCCTTTGATTACAAGTAGGTTTTGAGGATTGTCGCTTGCTTGCATTTGTAGGGCTTTGCTGTGTACTGTTTTGTCGCTTGGGGGATAAAGACAGAGTATCCCTGAGTGATGATCCAGGAGTCATTGCCCGCAAGCAAGAGGAGATTTCCGGCTCTGACAAAGAGATGGTGAAATGAGCCTTCCGTGCGAGTGAACTCGTTATTGAAGGGCTGGGTGATGGTCAGTTCTTGAAGCGAGTAGCCAGGGGTTTTGAAGATTTGTTTCACCAGCGCTCCTGACGAGCGCATGAGCGCTCGTCCCGAACGGAAGTGCGTGTTTGGGTCGTTTGCTCTTGGCGATCGATCGATGTATTTGAAGTAATCGTTGATGTGGATTTTTCTGATGCTTCCATCACCTTTGATATTCCCTTTGTCAAAAGATCTTATCGTGCTCACTGGGTCGAAGACATTGCGCTGTACCTCGTAGACGATGTTTCCATTCGGTGCATAAGAGGGGTTTTCTTCCCAGGAGTGATGGGCGCCTCCGGAAGAGAGGTTGATTGCTTGGTCTTTCTTAATCTTTATCACGTGTACACATTGTTCTGGATTGTTGGCTTTTATTACTTCGCGTAGCTCGTTCCTGCCATCCTTCACTTTCAGTTCTCCGGACTTGATGCGGTGGCTTATTTCCATTGCTTTTTGATTGATGCGCTTGCAGGTTTGTTCATATTTTTCCCAGTCTATTCCAGGCTTTACCCCTAGTGTTACCTGCCCCTGTTCAAAGTAGTACCAAGACTCTGGCTTTGCTTGCCATTTCGGATCTTTCTGGTTTTTCTTAACATGAATTTGATATGAGTTCCCTTTGGCTTGGGTGAACTTTATTAAGATATTCATTTTCCTTCCATGGACTTTCAAGGCTTTGGCTCCCAGCACTGCTTCTGCATCCTTTTTCATGAGCAGGTTGATGCTTGTGGGCTTGTCGTTTTTTGATATGAGCTTGGCTTGAGTTGGATCAGTGGGGTTTCCTAATTCAAGGGAAGGAAGGGATTCTGTCGAGCGTTTTCTTGAGAGATTTGTGTTTTGGTACAGCTCATAGGATTGGCCGATCTTTTTTTTCGCGATCGCGGGGTCTTTGATCTTTTTGGTTTTGGCGATATAGCTTCCACCCCAGGTTGGTTGCTCGATGAGGTTTGGGATGATGATGTGTGGCTTGATCATGGATCGCTTCCTGCTGTTTGATCCTTATTTATGTGGGAGTGGGCGACCACTGCTGCAGCAAAGAAGATCCCGCTTAGCGGCAAGCATCGCATATTCTGCTCAGTCTAGGGTGAACAACAACAGCACCCATTTACCGCAGTAGTCCTTATCCTTAAGATATGGATTATTGTACCATCAGGGGACTAGAGATTCGAAGTCGGGGGTTATTAACGACCGCCGCCTCTTCCTGGCTGGAAGTCTCTTGGTTCTCTGGGCCGAGCTTCGTTCACGACCATACTTCTCTCTTGGAAGTCTTTTCCGTTGAAGGCTTCAATTGCTTTTTTTGCTTCTTCCTCGCTGCTCATTTCAACAAAGCCAAATCCTTTGGATCGGCCAGAATATCTGTCAGTGATGACGACAGCACTTGTGACTTTACCTGCTTGCGCGAAAAGCTCTCCTAATTGTTCTTCAGTGACGCTATAGTCAAGATTACCAACGTACAATTTGGTACTCATTTTTCTTCACCCCCTCATCTACATACAATGCGGAAACTTCTTTGGAGATCTACCTGCCGGCAAGGTGGCCGTAAGAGAACCGAAAGAAGACCTTAAACTAGTAACGAAATGCATTATAGCAGTAATATCAGCAAAAATAAAATAGGAACTTTTTCAAACCGGGCTAGCAGTATACTATTTTCTAGCAATGAACATAGGACGTTTACCTATGAAGAAAATACTTGTTGTTTTGCTCTTTCTTGGTTTGTATCTAGCATCTAGCACAGCAAGTTATCTCTATTTCACCCTTTCAAGAGTCAAAGTTGCGGAGCCTCTGTCACCGATTCCGGAGCAAAGCGCTGAACGTTTCGATTTATCTCCCATACCAATACCTGTTTCTCCGGCAGCATACCATGTTCTTCTTCTTGGATATGGTGGCGCTGACCATGCGGGAGGGGCGCTGACAGATGCAATGCTCGTTGTTCGTATTGACCCGGAACAGAAGCGGGTGGTGCTTATTTCTGTTCCGCGCGACATCTGGATAACACTGCCATTGGGCAATAACGCTAAAGGCAATCGCAAGATTAACAACGCTTACGTATTGGGTGGCGGGGAACTTGCCAAGCAAGCCGTCAGCACGGTTGTCGGTTTGCCTATCCAGTATGTTGTTGCAGTGGGTTTCGATGGATTTAAGGAGGCGATTGATATTCTTGGTGGGGTCGAGGTGGATGTGCCGGTCACTTTTGATGATTACTACTTTCCTGTTGTGGGAAAAGAGAATGAGGCCTGTGGGAGGAGCCCCGAGGAAGTTGAAGAGATCCTTACCACACTTTCAGGCTTTGAGATCGATAAGCAATTCCCGTGTCGCTTTGAGCATATTCACTTTGATGCAGGGAAACAGTTGATGGATGGGGAGACGGTACTTCAATTTGTTCGCTCACGTCACTCAGCCCAGCACGGCGGTGATTTTGCTCGAAGTCAGCGGCAACACGCCTTACTTTTAGGCATGAAAGACGCTCTGCTGTCGGTTGGTGCTCTTGATGATGTCATTCCATTTTTTAATCAACTGAGTCACACGATCAAAACCGATATCGATGAGGATGTAGTCAAAGCAGTCCTTAAAGCTGTCGGCGACGAATCAGCATACACCTACTCAACCACCCAACTCACCGAACAAAACGTTCTCACCTTAACAACATCAAAGGACGGCCAATCCATCCTCGTCCCGAAAGAAGGGGTAGGGAAGTGGAGAGGCATTCACGCGTTTGTGGCAGAACAGATTGGAATTTCCTTATGATTACGGAGTTGATGTTGGGGTGGGGGCGGGAGTCGGTGTTGCAGACTCGGTTGCGGTCGGCGTTGGAGTTGGTTCTGCGGTCGGCGTCGGTGTGGGGAGCGATTGGCCGGGTCGGAGACCGGTGGTCACGAGGATATCAGCGTCGGTGGCTCTGCCTGTGATGACCTCTACCTCTGTATAGATTTCCTCGAGCTTATTTCGGATTTCCTCCCTCACCGCCTCAGGGATAGTGGATCCGAAGGAGACTTCTGTCGTTTCACGGGTTTGGTCGCTTGCGTTTCCTGATTCGATATCGCTGTAGCCCAACTCTTCCAATTTCCCCCTGAGAAACGCTGCTTCCCTGGCGATGCCAGTGCCATTGAGGACTCGTATTGATATTTCGCTTTTGTCGACTGGTTCGGGGGTTGGGGTGGGGGTTGGTGATTCTCTCTCTTCACTTTCGATAGGCGTCAGCTCTTGTTCTTCCGGCTCTTCTTGCGGGGATCGAGAGAAGAAAAAGGCCCCTGCGGCCAAGACGACAATGAGGATCGGGAGTATCACTAGCCACTTCTTTTTGGATTTTTTCTTGATGGTGGGGGGTTGGGCATCAAAGGTTTGCCCCCCTGAAGCAGGTTGTTGCGGCGTTTCCTGCATATCAGTGTTCCGTTTTTCCAAGGGAAGTATAACTTGTTCTATAGGGCAGTGGTTGGAGTCTAAGCTTATGGGTCTTTTTTGTCAACCCTTCCTAGAGGGATGCTAAAGACAACCTCTTGGCAAGTGTGGTGTTCTGCAAGGGTGCAGAGGGCGAGCGTCTCTGCCCTGAATCGGTGATGCTCTACGCTCATCGTCGCCTCCACCTCTGCTAGTTTTCCCTTGTCCTTTAGCAAACTCAAGGTCATATGGGGGATGAAATATTCCTTGACAACAGGGGTGGCATACTTGTCAACGTATTTTTTCGCTTTCTTGGGCAATTTCGGATAATCCCAAACTGCTCGATAATCAAAGCTTCTGTCGATCAAGTCTTTTGTTAGCGTGCTAACCTCTCTGTGGAGTGTGACGAATTTGCTTTTCGGAGCCACCTCTACAGTCATAAAGCCTGCTTGCGGATAGGCGAGGAAGCCTTTGACGTGTGCTTGGAAGGGTGGGGTCTTTTTGGAAAGAGCGGATAATCTGTTTTTGAGTATCCTTACATTTCTTTTAGGAAAGGCTGCGTGTAAAAGCGTGATGTGCGGGAGGTTTTGGTTTTCGCCTAAAACGAACCTGGAGCCGAAGCGCTTGTTGATCTCTTCGCTCAATGCAATAAGTAGTCTTCAATCGGCGGCGGAGGTAATATGGCAATGTCGTAGTAGTTTTTTATGATCTCCACTTGCCCTCGCTGTTCACAACCATCGGCGCACGCGGTTTTTATAAACTCTGTACTTCTTTCCAAATGTCTCTTCAAGCATCCCCTCTTCGTAGGGAATGAATTTTCTCTGGAGGGTGATAAACATCGCAATTGGCGCTAGAAAAGCGGCCAGGCTTCCTAAGAGAAAGGCCACTCCCAGCAGGAGAAGGACAATACCTAAGTACATAGGATTTCTACTGAAACTGAAGGGACCTTCCGTGATGAGCGCTGAAGACTTATTAAATGGAATGATGGTTGTTTGTCTTCTGTCAAAGATGTTCTTTACCCAGAGATTGATACTACCCCCCACAAGAAGGAGGGGAATACCAATGGAGGTATACGGAGGATGAACGATTTGGGTAATCGGGAACGTAACGTGCAGCGCTGCCGCAGCGACGAGGTATATCAAAAGATACATTGGGGGCAAAAGTTTTTTATTTTTCTTCATAGCTTGATTCTATCAAACCAATTCAGACAACTCGTAAAGCGCTTGTTTCCACCGATTTCGCATGTTTTCGCGGATTTTTGCGTCTTTGAAAGCGGAGGATCTTACCGCTTCCTTTGGAGCGAATCAACTGCATATTTTACCCACCCGCCAGCGTGCCAAAAGAAATCCCAGACACTCCAGAATCCGGAGAAGTAGTCTGAGACAACGAAATCCAGATTATAGTTCTTGGGAAAGACGTTCTTGAAAATTCTTTGCGCCCGGCTCATATGGTCAGCGGAGGTGATGACTATTGCAGAGTGAAGGCTGTTTTTCCTCATTATCTCTAGTGCAAACTTGGCGTTTTGTTCAGTGCTTGTCGATTTGTCTTCGACGAGGATTTTGCGTTTACTGACTCCATTTTTGACAAGATAGTCTTTTGCCCATTCTCCCACTGGCCGTGCGGTGGGATTAAACACACCCTTTCCTCCGGTTGTCATCAAGAACCGCACCTTCCCCTTTCTTAGCAGTTCGATGCCCTTGTCCATCCGCTTCTTTTGTCTGCTGGTAAACCCGAACCAGGTATGGAAGTGGCTTAAGATGATTCCAACATCGTATTTCATCTTAAGAGCGATTATACAAAGAGAAGAGGTCTGGCGTTCTGTCGGGCTAGTAACAATTGAAGCCGAGGAGTTGTGCTCCGCGGGCACTCACTTACTTGAACTGTTAAAGAACTATCTCTTCTTGTTTATTTTTGCTATAGCCCCTGGGATTTCTTTAAAAGAGGCTACATTGATGTCGGCGGATTTGTGAACACTCTTTGAATACATGATAATTTTGATACCAGCCGCTTTGGCTGATTTTATATCAGATTCAGTATCGCCTATGTATACGACTTCTTTTGGTTTCATTTTTAATCTCTTCAGAGCAACGAGCAAAGGCTCAGGGTGAGGCTTGGGGTTTGTATAGTCTTCAAAAGAGACTACTACCCTGAATTGCCTTCTCAGATTTGAGATTTGGAAGAAATCCTCCACGCCTTTTTCGATCCGACTGGTCACTATTGCTAATTTGTAATCTTTGCCTAGCTTTTTAACCACACTTTTAGCGTCTTTGGGCATTTTGAGAAGTTCCAAGGGATACTTCACATGATGCCCCATCTCCCAGACCACTTTGAGCTTCGGTTTTGAGCGCTCTTTCGTCAACGCCTTTATTGCATCCCACATTGTCAGATGAAGAACTTGCAAAGCCTCTTTTTCTGAAGGACGCTTATATTCAGCCTTTTCTAATAAGTCCTGGAAAAACTTGATATTCGCTTGCTGTGAGTCCAGTAGCACGCCGTCGATGTCAAATATGACTGCTTTAAGCATGATGGTAATTGTACCTTATGGGCAGCTGGCATGCATGATAGAACCAGAGGTGGTATAATTTGGGCGTTCTTTGATAATCCCCGGCCACGCCCGCAACGCTTGAGCGGCTAGCGATGGCGGACGGGTAGCTCAATCCCGGATGAAATATACTTATGTTTTGTTGTGTGCAGACAAAAAGCTCTATATTGGTAGTACAGCAGACTTGATAAAGTGGATAAACAAACATAAAAAGGGTCAAGTAAAATCTACAAAGAAAAGATTGCCGATTAAACTTGTTTATTATGAAGCCTGCCTGAGCATGGAAGCCGCGAGGAAGAGAGAAAAATATTTCAGAACTGGATTTGGTCGGAGATTCCTTAGAAATAGAATAAACGATCCCCGGTAGCTCAATGGTAGAGCAGGAAGCTGTTAACTTCAAGGTTGCTGGTTCGAGTCCAGCCCGGGGAGCCATCTTTCGCCAAGGCTTCAGAATGGCTAAAATAACATAGCCAATGTATTACGTTTACATCCTATACAGCTCAAAATCGAGAGATTTTTACTACGGATACACATTAGACGTAGTAAAACGAGCTAAAGAACACAATAAAGGTCTATCAAAAGCAACTAAGCCCTACATTCCTTGGAAACTTGTTTGGTATTGTGCTTTTGAAAATAAAAAATTGGCTAAAGATTTTGAGCGTTATATTAAAACCGGATCTGGAAAAGCGTTTACATATAAAAGATTGGTTAATTCTGAAGTCTTGAAGAAGGATGTTTCGGGCTGATAAGTGCTCTGTAGCTTTAGCGAAAGACACCAGCCCGGGGAGCCACGCACTACGTAATAATGTAAGAGATTCATATTATTATTGAATGATATGGCAGCTCCAGAAACAATAGGTGAAAGCCAGGCCCTAACAAGGGGAGAGGTAATCTCAATGGCTGACTCCTTCCTACAACACATTGCTGACCACTGGGAAATATATCAAGGAAATTTACCACACTTGAGAAGGACCATGGTGGTATATAACGAGTTTGCCATGGGCATTCGTTATTTGCCCGAAGACGAAAACCATGAAGTCGGGTTTAGTGTAACTGACCATCTACTTGGCCGTCACATAGCGACTTTTTTTGGGGATAGCTATAACGAACATGTCAGTGATTTGATAAATAGTGCCCATACTTTTAGGAAAGAATTTAGAGAATGGGAAGGATATGCGGAGCCCCCAGATGATAGCCCTGAAGCACCTTTTAAAGGGTTTACAGAGGTAGAAGAATCTCCAGAGCAAAAAGAGTTTTTGGACAGGATAAGAAAGCACCCAAGGATTAAGTTGGGCATCCAGACTAGAGAGAAAGCTCTCCAGGAAGAGGGAGAGAGGTATATACAAAGAAGAAAGCAAAGAGAAGAGATCACGAAGCGCTTGGAAGAGATACGTAGCAGGAGAGGAATACTATGGGAGGAGTTTATCTCGGGCAATAGCGAAGCTCAAGAACTCGAGCAGGAGGAGAGAGATCTATCCTCCCAATTATCTGAATTAGAAGATTAACCAAGAGTTTCAGGGACCCATCTTTTTTAATTACAAACTCCTTTTTATTGATAATTGCCTCCGATTGAGGAAAAAATCTGGCGTTAGAACCTAGTCTATTGGGGCTAAAACCGGTTCTAGGGGCGGAGAGGTATAAAGTATTACTTCTGGAATTTCTCCGGCGTTAATTTTTAGATTGTTATCCTCAAAATTTCTACTATTTACTTCGAGTTCGAGTATAATATGACTAGAGATGAGAGATGAATATTGATAAAGAAGTAAATCAGTTAAAGAAGAAGCTGACTGCCCTCTACAAAAAATACAGAGGGCAAGTTTTTAGTTGGTATAAAAGTCAGCAGAAGAGGCTTAAGAAGGAATGGAATAACTTTAATAGACGAATTAGGCTACTAATTGTGAAGTCACTCAAGGAACTTGGTCTAAGAGAGGAGAGAAATGATGTTGAGGATAAGTTAAATAGGAAAGTTTATACTCGTAAAATTGCTGATGTTATTGATTCCAGGCACGGCCAAAAGAATGTAATCTTTGCCATCTCAGGTAAGTGGGGCAGTGGTAAAACTAGGGTTTTAAAGCTACTACGACCCCTTCTCCGTGGAAAAGGATTTAAAGTAATCTGGTTTCAACCTTGGCATTATTCTCAAGAGCCAATTTCATTGAAACGAGCTTTTTTGAAGGCGCTAGCAGAAAACCTAAAAAGCAATGTTGACTTATCAGATCTTTATCAAGAATCCACGCAGATAAAAGTTTCGGTAGGAAGAGTTTTACGCCTATTTATCTTGTTAGCATTTCTATTGGGAATCTATAACCTTATCACTTTCCCAGTTAAACAAATCGGGCCTACTGGCTTCTACGAATTATCGATAGTCTACCTCATTCACTTTAAAGAGACGCTAGATTTGCTATTCAGCAGTAATATTTTCCAAATACTTCTGATTCCCGTCGCTCTTTTTCTGATAAAGGACGTCTTTGCCTTCAAGCGAACTACCTCCCAGATCACTACGTCAGAGCAGTTTAAAGAAAAATTCAACGACATTCTTAAAAAACACAGAAAAGTCGTGGTGTTTATAGACGACCTCGACCGTTGTGCTGCTGAGGTTGTCAAAGAAATTCTTGATGCACTCACAACCTTTTTCGGTCACCGACATTGTTCGTTTGTGGTAACTGGCGACCACACAGTGATTGAAAAGTATATAGGTAGCAAACTATATGTAGACCCTGAATATACTGAGGAAAACAAAATAGATGAGAAGCTAACAAGGCGCAAGGAAGTCTTAGAGGGTCGGCGATTTCTCAAGAAACTTTTCGATGTTTATTGGCTAATTCCCTCACCTGAACCGGTCCGATTCCGAGCATTTATCGCTAGTGAGATTAAAAAAGCCCATATCTCTAATTTAGGAAGAGAGGGCAAGAAACAACTTGTCAACTTGTTAGACAAATTCCTTGAGCGCAACCCTCGTGCAGTAGCTAGATTTCTGACCGCATTGAGCTTCAACCTGGACACCATCAATTACATGATTGGGGATATAGACCTGAATGAGAGAAATGCCACTGAAGTTGTTAAACAACAGAGGACAATTGAACTACAGACCTTGAAAGAAGTACTTAAGAACCCAGTCTTGCTAGCAAAAGTATTGATGATCCAAGAGCTTTTTTATCCACTCTATGAGGAATTAATTTTACATCCTGATATAGTTCCAATTCATGAGAAAGATGCTAGGAAGACTGGGAAGCCTTCTCCAATCGAAGGCAAGACCGTAAGCGAATTACTAAGTGGAGCGGAACAGAGACAGTATTTAGAACTTTTGAAGTTGCCTCCTAAATTCACTCATGACGAGACTGATGCAGTGGTTTTTAATGCCGACAATTTCCTCTATTTATCTGGTTTTACAGGGCTTCCTTCCCAGAAAGGCCCAGACGAGGACAAGTTTTTACAACTGTTGAAAACTACGACAGATTCAAAGGTATTGATAAAAGATCTGCAAGGCGCATCTGAGAAAAAGCAAAAGCAGCTTCTATCACTGGCAGAAAAAGCTTTGGCTAATCCCGCAGATGCGAATGAGAAGCAAAATATTTCCATAAACATGGCTGATATAATGCTCGAGCTGCACTCATGGTCTAGCGGTTTTGATGGGTTAGTTACTAAGTTACAAGAGGAGAACTTCATTCATAGCTTGCAGGCAAAAGTCAGAAGTAGAATTGCTAGCTCAATTTTTCATTTCAGCTTTAGTGAGAACGTCAATGTTGCTAGCTTCTTTACCACACCTCCCTGGAACGACGCAATCTATTTACCCGATAAATGGACGGCTGTCACTCAGATTGGACATACATTGCACAAAGATGTTATTTCGCAATTAACCACCTTAGTTAGTAATGAGTTCGAGGCTGATGCAAGCCAAGCCCTAGCTCATTTAGAAAATTTAGTAGCCAAATCAAATCAGGAAGACAAAGAGATACTTAACCACTTAACACCACTTTACGATAAGCTGGTGGATGTGGCGTTTAGCAAGCCAGCCGGTGATGATCGCATGCCGTTTCTAAAAGCTCTCTCGACTTTAGACCACAAGAAAGTTGCCAAACAAAAGCTGATCAAAAAACTAAGTGCTGTTCTAGGCTCCGGCCAGTTCCAAGCTGAAATCAAGTTTTTCTTAGAGAATCAACAGGTTTTCCATAACTATTTGGAAGACGAAGAGCTAAAAAGTTTACGAGAGGGTTGTATAGATGCTCTTGAAGACAGAGATACAACTGACTGGCATCCTTTAGCAGATACATTAATTGCTAATCCTCCATGGGATAAGTACGGAAGAGAAAAGATTGGAAATGCTGTAATCAATCATTTAAAGAGTGATATACCAAATATGTTTCCCTATTCTCTTACATATATACAAAAGAAAGAGTTTAGGGAGTTTATGGGAGAGCTCGAACTGTTTAATCAATTGGTTGCTTCAATAGATGCTGTTTCGGAGGAAAACAAAACGGTTCTCTTAGAACATCTCAGCAAGTCGAATTGGGAGTCCTCTAAGATTTCGAGAAGTGATGCTTCAATCTTACGGGGGGTTGCTGGATCCAAAAACAAGGAGCTTGCAAAGAAAGCTAAGGAATTATTAGCCGGTTGGAGTATCAAGTTCACCCAACGCAAGAGGAAAAAGAGGGAAGCAATAAAGAAACGGCATACCAAGAAATAACCTGGCCTTATAAGCAATTCTTCTGGCCTTAAAAACGGCGCTGCATGCGAAGATGTAGTTAGATACTAGGCTTGAATTTCCTTCGGCCTTATTTTTTAAGCTAAAGAGATCTACCTTGGTGATTATAAATAAATTCAACTTGAGGTAAGATATAGAAAATGACCACTGAAAGTTTTTCCCCAGACATGAAGTACGTTCATAATCTGGCTCAAAGGTTGGTGCAATTGATTGACAAGCATTTAGCTTCTTTAGAGCCAATAAGTGGTGAAAATGATGCGGCCTTATTGGCAATTCTCATTAGAAGTCTGACAACTTTCAAGGTAATTTTGCAGCTTCTGCGTTTCAGTTATGCAGGGAGCGCTTGTATGGTGCTTGCTAGAACCATTGTTGAGTCAATGGTAGGAGTTATGTTTATGGAACTTAAAGGAATGGATAAAATGCTTTTAAGGTTTAGATTATTTGAGATAGCTGAAGCCAAAGAAGACATTGATTATCTCAGTTATAGAGGAGTTGATGTTAGCAAGTTAGAACCAGCTAAAATTAATAAAGAGTATAAGAAGAATAAAAAGTTGTTTGAAAGAAAACCAGGCGAGAGATGGAGGTCGTGGGCTCATACTCACTTTGAGGGAATGCTTGATGAGTTATTAAAATCGGGTCGTTTCTCTAAGAAAAATATAGAGAGAGTTCTGAGAACCTATATCCAGGGGAATAGAAATACCCATCTTTCACCATCAGACACTAAACTTTATGTCTTAGGTGAAGTGGTTTTGAAAACCATGAGTATTCGTGATTCGAGATTAGCTTTAGTGGCTGGTATGTCTTCACTTTTACGCATAGCGATTATTTTTTCTGAACGAATAGGAGACAAATCCTTTAAAGACAAGCTTAATAAGATTTTTCTAGAATTAGATAACGATGGCTAGTTAGAGAAGTCCGAACTTCGTCCACGAGGTGGAGCTTTATGATTAAATACACCTTCAAATTTAGTTACAAACGAAATGATACACAAGTTAGTGAACCATCTTAGCTACAATGATCGCCTTTCGGGGCTAGAGTGAATATATGGGACTAAATAAACCTTATAAAAGGACAGTTAGACAACTCAGTGATGGTTCATATTCTAACAGTGGTAACTCAGGGTATTTAAAGCATCCAGACTACGCCAAGTCTCCCGAAAAATACATCCGTTCCTTTTTACTGATACAAAGTGATATTCAAAAGCTTTTTGAATATGTCGAGCCCGTAGATAAAAACAAAGAAGCTTATTCATACAGGATACATGAATTGTTTGTTCGAGTTTGTATTGAGGTAGAAGCTAATTGTAAGGCTATATTGCTTGAAAATGGTTATTCAAAGAAAGGCGATTTTAACATGTCCGATTATCGCCTTATCGAAAATACACACAAAATGTCTGCCTACGAAATAGTATTGCCCAGATGGGATGGAAAGCATGGTCGCTACAGACCATTTAGTAAATGGGCAGAAAATAAAAGACTCTATTGGTATCAGTACTATCACGATGTTAAACATGATATTCATTCAAACTTCAGACATGCAAATATAAAAAATTTAATTGAAGCCACCTGTGGTTTAGTTGCATTGTTGTCAGCACAATTTTTGAATGAAGATTTTTCTCCGGAACCAGGGAGCTTGGTTATAGAAAGTTTAAGCGATGGTATGGAATCATCTGTTGGTGGTTACTTTTGGGTTAAATATCCAAATTGGGATAAAAAGGATAGATATGATTTTGAATGGCAATCAATAAAAAGTGAGAAAGACTTAATTCAATGTCATGACTACAATTTGATGGCAAAAAAACTAAAACGAACCCTAGCAAAATAAAGTAAATGACATACAAGTTTGAGTCCTATTTAGGGAGCTCAGGTTTTTAATATACTTCTATTATGATTCAGATATTTATTGTTGGTTCAAGTAGTACTTATGGAGCCCTTGCCTGTTTATTATCTTGACAAAGCCAAATTGGGCTTCCTGTTTAGTTTTTTAATCTCCTCCCACCTCACTTTAATCAACTCGACCTGCACCACATCCTCAAAATCCTTACATCTCAGT
>JADFLW010000005.1 GCA_022564195.1 Patescibacteria group bacterium | reverse complement strand
CGCAGCATTATTTCATTAAATCAAGAAGAAGACTGTTCCAGTTCATAAAACCATATTGCTTCATTATGGGTGAGTTGGTGCGCAGAGTTCCAGAGATAACACTGACAAAGCTTTCCTTGGAGTTGATCGGGACAGAAGGGACAGGAAATGCCTCAGTTGAGGTAGATCAGTATGTGTCGGTCAATCCTGAAATCGAGAGTTCCGACGTTAAAGTAGTCATTGTTCCTGGTTTTATGCAGGAGACTACTGATGACCCGTTACCCTTTATTGCTACTGTCGCCGCTCAAGTTGTTGGGAGTAGTTTTGTGTTGTCAAGACCGAAGAGCTTTGAGGCTGATTTTTGGGCGCGGCCGGAAGGTCAACATATGGCAATGGTTCAAGCAATGGGAGAGCTCGTGAGCATGGGTAAGACTCAGGAGCTCAAGATAATCGGCCATTCGCTTGGGGGGACTAAAGTTGTCAATGCCCTAGCTTTGACGCAACAGGATCTGCCTAAGATTCGTGGAGTTTTGTGCTTGGGATCGGCGGCCAGGGAGCGCTTTCTGGATTCAGACTATTTTGCAAAAACCGCCGCCGCCTCACCTGAAGGATTTTTTGTTGGCAGAAGGCAAGCTCAAGTTCCGTTTCTTGAAGTGATGTCGCGGTCTATGGAGTACAACTCTCCTAAGACAGCTGCGAGACTGCCTAAAAATGGAGTACCCATAACCGCTGTTTCGATACAAGGCGATGAGGTGATGAAGCATGCGGAGCGGATGAGGGGAGGGGGTATTAAAGACAAGAAGGTGCGGCTTCATACAAAGGGGCTTACTCCCTCTCAACTTCATAATTGGGTTGGTGAAGAGAATCGGCGAAAGTTGGAGAAAATCATAAGAGACTTCTTAGTAAAATGATTTCTCACTTCATAGTTCGATGGAATTTACACTGAGTGCAACCGAAGTGCTCACTATTTACAATCCCCTCCAGAGGCGTGCAGGCATCAGGGGGAGCCATGCGTGGTTTCCCATATAGTACCGTGGAATTTTCAGGGGTTTGGTAGAATTGATATATGAAAATTATCTCCTTAAATACTGGAATTAGACTAAAGAACACAGAAAAATTAATTTCTTTTCTTACAAAAGAAAATGCCGATATTATATGTCTGCAAGAAGTCTCTCAGGCATTAGAAATGACCGCAAAAAAACAGTTTCATGTTAAACAGGATCTTGATGCATCATTGTCTAATAGATATCCTCATAGATTTTTCGGCGAATTATGGAAAAGTACGGGTTTTAATGCAACGGGTGAACTAGATTTTGGTGGACTGATTGAACAAGGAAACTACATTCTTTCAAAACATCCATTCAGCTACAAACACAATGACTTTTACTATAAAGAGTACTCGCATGTGACCAACTGGAAAAAATGGTTTGAAGAAGACCACGGAAGGGCCCTTCAACACGTCATTATAGATTTCTTCAATGGAGAGCGGCTTCAATTAGTAAACCTACATGGGATATGGACTGATAATAAACTAGGGGATGCAAGAACTCTCCAACAAGCAAGGAGCATCATACATACAACAAAAAAGTACCCTGACCTGCCTACAATAATCATTGGAGATATCAATTTATTACCTGAATCAGCATCCATCCAGTATCTAAATAGACACTTCACAAACCTTATAGATAAATACAAGATTACTTCGACGAGACCTCAGATAAAGAAAGGTTTTGATAAAGGGAAGCTTGTTGTTGATTATATTTTCGTAAATCACTTCATCATTGATAAAAAGTTTGAGGTGCCAAACAGTAATATTTCTGATCATCTGCCTTTGGTATTTGAATTTGAAGTTTAGATAGTGGGTTCTGACTTCTTCGATTGCGGGGAGCTGAGTACATTTAGACTGATATGCAGGTATTTTTGATGTAGAAGGATTGGGATATAATGTTGACTATGCAAGTCCACAGTTATGCTGCTATGGAAAAGGGTGGAAAGCTTCAATCATTCGAATACGAGTTGGGTGAGTTGGGTGAATATGATGTTCGAATAAAGATTTCTCATTGTGGGTTGTGTCATAGTGATCTGCATTTAATTGATGATGATTGGCAGATTAGTGAATATCCTTTGGTGCCTGGCCACGAGATTGTGGGAGAAGTTGAGAAGCTAGGGAACAAGGTGAGTAGTTTCAAAAAAGGGGATAGGGTAGGGGTTGGTTGGCAATGCGGCTCTTGTTTGGTTTGTGACCAATGCAAGGCTGGTTACGAAAACTTGTGTTCTGAGAAGAAAAAGACTTGTGTTGGCCGGTACGGTGGGTTCGCTGACCACATCGACATTGATGGGAGGTTTGTTTATCAGATTCCAGAGAGTCTTTCGTCGGCTGGGACAGCGCCCCTGATGTGTGCGGGGGTGGCGGTGTATCAACCAATGAAGCATTTTGGAGTTAAGTCCGGAATGAAGGTTGGTGTGATTGGGTTGGGTGGTTTGGGACACATGGCTGTGAAATTTGCGAAAGCTTTTGGGTGTAAAGTGACAGTTTTTTCAACATCGTCTGATAAAAGAGGCGAGGCGAGAAAGCTGGGGGCAGACCGATTTGTGACAGACCCAAATGATGAGCGGTTGAATGGAACGCTGGATTTTATTATTGATACTTCTCCCGCCTCGATTGATTGGGATAGATACATGGAGATTCTGGCCCCCTTAGGCAAATTGTGTGTTGTTGGGCTTCCGGAAGAGAAAATTGAGGTATCAGCCACTTCTTTGATTGGGGGACAAAAGTTGATTTGTGGAGGTTCGATTGGAGACCGTAACTCAATGAAGGCGATGTTGAAATTTGCTGCAGAGAAAGGGATAGAAGCCCAAGTAGAGGTCATGCCGATGAGTAAGGTCAATGAGGCGATAGATACGTTAAGAAAGGGTAAGGTACGGTATAGGGTTGTGTTAGAGAATTGAGCCTCGAAACCAACGGGTTCCGATGGCTACGGTATGATCATGGCAGCGAGAACCCCGTTATTCGTGTCTACTGACTTGGAACACTCCCAAATCGAGACCAACGGTATTCGCCTGCACATCGTTCAGTCGGGGCCGGCGAATGGACCGCCGGTCATTCTGCTGCATGGCTTCCCCGAGTTCTGGTATGGGTGGCGGCACCAGATTGGGCCGCTGGCTGCCGCTGGATACCGGCTGCTGGTTCCCGATCAACGCGGCTATAACCGTAGCCAGAAGCCAGAGGGTGTGGCGGCCTACCGCGCCGGGGTGCTGGTTGGGGACCTTTTTGGGCTGATGCAGACTCTGGATATCCAACGCGCTTCACTGGTTGGGCACGATTGGGGGGCCGCGGTTGCCTGGTGGGCCGCCAGCGCTCATCCGGAACGCTTCGATCGGCTAGTCATTCTGAACGTCCCCCATCCCAAAGTCATGGCGCGCACGCTGAGGACCAGCTGGCGCCAGCAATTGCGGAGCTGGTACATCGCCTTCTTTCAGACCCCATGGCTGCCGGAGGCGCTGCTTTGGGCGGGTGACTTCGCGGTCATGAAATCCGCGCTACAGCGCTCCGGCCTGCGGCACACTTTCAGTGCGGAGGAGCTGGCGGTCTATCAACAGGCCTGGGCGCAGCCAGGCGCCCTCACCGGCATGCTCAACTGGTACCGGGCGGCCGCTAGGCATCCCGCTCGAATCTCGCTCAAACGTAAGATACAAGTTCCGACACTGATGATCTGGGGCGCCCGCGATGTGGCCCTAGGGTGGGAGATGGCGCAACCCAGCATCGAGATGTGTGAGGACGGTCGCTTAGTTACCTTTGAAACGGCAGGTCACTGGGTGCAGCACGAGCAGGCCGCGCAGGTCAATCGGCTGCTGCTGGATTTCCTGAGCGGAACTGGTGAGGGGAAAAAATAAACTGGAGCTGCGCCGTCGGCGCTCTGGAAAGAAGAAACCCAGATGAAATTTGACGCCTAGATCGCGCCCACCTCGATCACCGACATCCCGCTCATCGCCGAAGCTCTCTGTGCTCAGGGAGACTTCATTTTTTTGGTGACAAGTTCTTTTAGTTCCCCTAGTGACTTTTGGGAGTTTAATTCCTTGCTAGAGATTAAGAGCTTGGGGGATCCATTTATGATGAAAACTGCAGGGAGGGGAGTTTTTGCGAGTTTGGGGAACTTTTTTTCTAGCTCGTCTTTGTGTAAAAATTGTGGCTTTATATTTAAGCTTTTTATAAACTCTGCCCATTCCTTTTTTTCTGAAATCAAGCCGTAGGTGAGGCGGCAGAGATTGCATTGGTAGGTTTCAGGGGAGAGAGTTTTGTGGGCTGTGTCGGCGATTGCATTAAACAGGCCAGAGTTAGCATTGTAGACAAATATGAGCCTTTTCATTAGCCGAATTTAATATAGTCGTAAAATTCTTGAGCTTTGTAAGGCGACATCTCAATCCTTCGGCTTACTCAGGACTTTCAGTCCTCTTTCCACTTCACTTCCGACATAAATGGTATCCAGCCTTCTTTGTCTACCGGCATGTACATTGCTTTGTAGGTTTTTCCCTTTTTAAACTTTGGTACGGGATGCTCTTTGTGGTAATGGTAAGGGATGTTTTTTAGTGATGGGAAGTTCCAGAAATTTTTGAATGTGTAGACAGCCGTGAGCATATTTTTACCTTCTGCTATGAGCAAAAATGAGATCCAGAATTTAGAGCCCTTGCTGTTACTCCATCGGAAAAAGTCTTTCTCCTTTTTGAGATCCTTGTTTATTTTCTTAGTACTATCTTTGTGCAGTTTGCTTACAACACTTGTTGAATGGATAGGTATCCCCTTAAGCTTCCCTTTGACAATATAATAAGTATGTTTATCAAAATTGTTTGTGATAAATGCATAGATAGAGCCCCCTAGAAGTTTTTTTAATTTAGCTTTGCTTTTGTTGTAATTCTTGGTTTTGTCGCAATTTTTGACACTAGGACTGCATTCCCAGAGCTCCAGGTTTTCGACTTCTGATGCTGGGCGAAATAAAATAGTCGCTGGCTCCTTACCACTTTTTTTAAGAAATTCTGCTTCGCCGCCATAGATACATGCCAAAATAAATTGCTTGCCAAACCAGACTTTTGAGTTTTGTAAAACACTTGATTTATAGGAAAGCTTTGCGGCAAATTTGATGAACGCTCTCCCAATCAGCTTTTTGGGATCTAGAAAAAATAACATTGAGGCCTCCAATGTCTTCTCGCGATATTTTAGCACTCCTCATTACGTATTCTCAACTAGCCTCGTAGTTCGTAAGTTATTCCACTTAGCGAGCCACACATTTTCAGCCCTTCGACCATTCGGTCATGGTGGTGAGCGAAGTCGAACCACTAACTCAGGGTTTGCAATCTCAAATTTTCAATACCCCAAGTGGACGCTGGAACCTGATATACTTGGGTTGTGGTTCATAAGAATGTTTGGGAGAGAATCTATAAAGATGTTCCTCTGGGGAGGATACCTTGGAGGACTGCTTCCGCCACTTGGTTTTATCAACTTGTCGATAACGGTACCATTCCTGTCGGTACTACACTTGAGTTGGGGTGTGGTACTGGAGAAAAAGCAGCTTATTTAGCAGAAAAGGGATGTAAAGTTGTCGCGGTAGATATTTCCCAGACAGCCGTCAAACACGCTCGCAGTCTTGCTAAACAAGCACGAGTTGAGATTGATTTTTATGCCAAAGACGCTACGGACTTATCATTTTTAAAAAACCGCAAGTTTGATTTTGTTCTGGATTTTGCCAACTTACACGGTATCGCCAGAAAAAAGCAGCAGACATATGCTGGAGAAATCGCCAAACATACACAAACTAGCAGTCTCTTTTTTCTTAGATGTTTTTCAAAGCGTACTCCGAATCGCAAGAAAGATTATTTTATCGACCAATTAGTAGGTAGCTGGAAAATTTGGTACTTTTCTGAAAAAGATATCCTTGCGCTCTTTGGCAGCGACTTTAAAGTTGTGAAGCGACACAAAGAAGACTACAAAGCACCTGTTGTGGATATCTATTTTGACGAATACCTAATGGAGAGATTGTAGTCTAAAACAAGTTCTCCTTCATCCTTAATGGAGAGAGTGGAAGCATCGATGGAGGAGCGATAGAGGTCAGGGGAGTACGCTTCGGTTGTCCATGATACACTTACACTCATGAAACATTGGCGCGAGTTGCTGTTTGTTGGCGTTTTTATTCTGACGACCTGGTTGGTTGTCGGAGCTCGGAGACCGCAGGAGCTTTCTTGTCAGAACCGGCTTGATCCGACGGCGCTCTCTGGGGAATACGATCCTTCGGAGAGGCTGGCGTTTTTTGAGGATCGGCGCATTCCGGTGCCTCCGCCCTCGGAAGACGGAGAACTTGCGGGAGCAGTTCTCGGCACAACAGATGCTGCGAAGAGAATTGAGATTGATTTGGCCCGGCAGCGGATCTATGCGTTTGAGGGGGATCGGAAGGTGTATGACTTTGTCATCTCTTCAGGCAAGCCGTGGTGGCCGACCCCAACCGGCGAGTTTCGAATCTGGATTAAGCTTAGATCCTCCAAGATGGAAGGCGGATCAAAAGATTTAGGGACCTATTACTACCTGCCGAACGTCCCCTACATCATGTATTTCTTCAATGACCAGGTGCCCAAGTGGCGCGGCTATGGCATCCATGGGGCCTATTGGCACAACAACTTCGGGAATACGATGAGTCATGGATGTGTGAATCTGCGGCCGGATGATGCGGGGCTGCTTTTTCACTGGACAGAAAGCTTGGAAACGCCAGTTGTTATTTACGGGAAAGAACCGGCAAGTTAGCCGGTTGACCCCGGCGGACGGGGTAAACAGGAAGGAGGTGGAAATAATGATTCCATTAGGAAAGAAATTTCTCTTTGTTGTCGGTGCGGCGCTTGTTCTCGCGGGATGCTTACATGCAGCCAGTCCAGGGACGACAACGACAACTACGGCTCCCGAAGATGGAGCGATGTTGGAGAAGATGGTTGTCGAGCTTTCGGAGGTGAATGACTCTGGTCAAAGCGGAACGGCGACGATCGAAGAGGTTGACGGAAAAGTCATGGTGATGCTGGCGTTGGAAGGTCCGGCGAGCGCTGTGCCTCAACCGGCGCATATCCATGATGGGAGCTGTCCAGGGATTGGCTCGGTCGTCTATCCGCTTACGAATGTCGTTGATGGCGCATCTGAGACAACCTTGGATATCGATATGGAAACACTAGAGTCGGGAAAACCTCTTGCGGTTAACGTCCACAAATCGGCAGAGGAGATCGCCGTGTTTACATCTTGCGGGGATTTGTAGTGTTGCATGGTTTTTGGACAGATCATTTTCTAAGGAGGCTTTGCACGAGCCTCCTTTTCGTTCTGGCTTCGTCTTGATGGTACAATTGGGACGCAATGACCAGAAGAGAGAAGTATTTTGTTGATCGCCGGAGCGAAGCTGCGCTTGAGAAACTGGAGCGTTTTGCGCGGGCTGAACCGCTCTTTGGGAGTGCGGCGCGGGTTGATGATGATGGGACTATCTTGTTTAAACGTTGGAGAGAAGTAGGGAGGGGGACAGCTCGCTCAGGGGAGTTCACTTCACTATCGAGGAGACGACAGCCGGATAGGGTTCAGATGAGGAGAGGTTTGAAGACTAAAGACGTGAGGAGTCGTGAGATTGTGCAGGTTGAGAGTGTTGAGAGTGCCATTCGGCAGGCGGGTTACATCCTGGAGGGTCAAGAGAAGGTAGAACAGAGGCAAGTTGATGCAGTTTTAGAGCGCACTCGATACCTTATTCACTTCTTTCAAGAACGTGAGCTTTCAAGCATCTCTGATGAAGAGCGTTTGTCCCTTCAGCAGGAAACAATGGCTAAGCTTTCGGAGGTTGGTTTGGATCCTGAGTCGGTGAAGCTTGAAGTAAAACTCTTGATGATCCTGTGGTTGGCGAAAGCCAGTCTCGGAAAGGATTCTCTGGAGAGGGATAACAAGCTGATTACCATGCAGAACCTTTATGCTGCCAAGCGCCATGCAATGAGGCGGGAGATGGAGGTTGGCGGCAATATCACCCTCAAATATTCTCAGATGAGTGGGGCATTGGCTTTCGCACGGGCGTCTGACCGAAAAGGCCTTTTCGAGGTAGGGGATGAGGTGGATAATCGGCTGCTTCGGAATGTCTATATCGAGGGTCGTGAAAGGAGGGTTGCTGGAGACTACCAGTATTTGATTGATAAGGTCGACAATCTCTCTTGGATTCTTGGTGAAACGCTTGTCAAGCCGTATCGGCCTGTTGCATTGCTTGGTAAGGGGTATTTGGACCGTATTAAGTATCTTCTAGAGGAAGGACGAGAAGACGAAGGTCGAAGGGAAGAGATGCGTGATCGGGGATTTGTGGCAGGGATGCGGCAAGTGATGAGCCTCGATCCAGAGGTGGGTCTGTTTGGGCAAACGCTGCAGGAGCATGCCGAAGTCTATTCATGATTCTTGATTCATCTCACTGAAGTTCTTCTTCTCTCGAGGAGATCGGAACCTCCCTCGTCGAAGCTGTTCGTCAGTTTGCTTGTAAACTGAGCGAGAATGTCGGGTGGCATAGGCGGCGTTTTTTTCTCCGGTTTTTGAAACTCAGTGGGAAGGGCAAGTAATGCTTTCTGGAGTAGCTCTCTTGTATAGGCGGCCATGAAGAGGCGCTTGTAGGTGGTTTCTTCTTGGCCTTCTGAAGCGATGAAGCCAAGAACCTTGAGCCAGCGGACTGCACTTTGGCGGATTCGCTCGTTTTCAATGAGGATTTCCGCAGTTAACACAACATCTCTTCTTTCGAGCGCAAGTTGGCGGGTACCTTCTGCCAAGGTGAGTTTGGCGATGTTGTGGCCGCGGTGTTTTACTCGGGTGTAGGCCCAGAGGTCATAGTCGACGGTTGGGTATTGGCTTTGGGCGAAGAGCATGAGGCCGTACGGCACTCGGTTCTGTGCCCAGACGACCGCGAACTCCCTTTCTTTTTCAAAGGGGATGGTTAAGAGCCTTGGTGCGGATGCCTTCTGGACCTCTTTGGCGATCCAGAACTTGGAGGGGTGGGCGATTTTTGGCTTTTGGATGTCGCGGAGCAATTTCTCTAAACGCTTTTCTAATGCTCGAGCAGGGTGGGTTTCTGCGCGGCCAAAGATTTTTTCCAACACCGGGAGTGTCATATGGGTATTTTAGCATTGATTGTTCAGGGGTGGCTGTTTGATCTTGCCTTCTAGGGATGGTAAAATCGGCTCATACTTTTATGGATGAAGATCAAACTGAGACACAACCAAAGCCAGAGAGAAAAGGGTCTGCTGCCAGTGAGAAGCTTTTCAAAGCACGAGAGCGGATGCGAGTGGAGGTGGAGCGTGAGGAAGAGGTGTCTCCTCGAACGGCAAAAAGAGAGACGGGTGAGGCCTTTCGTGTTGATTGGAAGCATGTGGATCGGGCAGATGAACTTTTGTTGGCTGATGCAGAGGAGCTTCACGCGAAGATTCTTCAGAACCCTGATAGGAATGATGCAGATCAGATCAAGCTCCAAATCGATACTCTCTCCGAGGGCGTCGGTCGTGAGAAGAACACTCCTGGCGATATGGAAGCGCGAATGTATGGGATGGGATTTCTCCTTCAGCGGAATTCGGAGAAGCTTCCCGGAAGCATCAGGGTGCTTGTAGATAGAATGGAGCGCCCTAGGGGCTATGCGGACTATATGGAGGCGAGGAGGGCTTTGGAGCCGGAGATTTCAAAGTTAGGTACTGAAGTTGGGGATAAGAAGGCTAGAGAAGTACGGAATTTGCTTGATCGGCGTCGGGAGACCAATCGCCTGATCGACTACTTTGACTCTGTCAAATCTGGGAGAAAGAGTCTTCAGGAGCGAGTGATTGAGGCGGTCGGAAGAGACGCTCCAGAGCAGACCTTGCGCAGGATGGTTGCTAACGGCCTTGAAGATGCCTGGAGGTGGTTGGGATTCTCTGAGCTTCGGCCGACCACAATGTATTCGCAGGCGCGATTGCGAATGGAGCGAGAAGAAGCAGATCCTGTCATCCTTATGGCAGTGAAGGTCGAAGAGGAGCGTGGGGAAGTTGAAAGGGATGTTACACAACGGATGGAGAAAGAGGGCATTGAGGCTGAAGCTGCTGCAGAGGAGACACCGGAGGAGGCCGGGGAGCGGGCGAAAGAGGAGGAAGCAGAGTTGCCTCAAGAAGAACTGGAGGCCTTGGATGAGAGTGATGAGCTGGTTGGAAAGCTCCGTGGGTTGGTTGATCGGTTGGAGGCTGGCGAGTTTAGTCCTGAGCAAGAAGAGCTGCTCAGGGAGATTTTCGGAGTGGAGCCTCGGAAAGTCGCTGAGCGGGCAGAGAAGAAAGCAGCTCGAGGGGTTGAACTAGGAAGGGTGCCCACGGAAGAAGTGGAAGTCAGTAAATCTCGTGTTCAAGAATTAAGGGATGCAGGAAAGTCAAAAGAGGAAGCAGAGAGGACCGCGACGACGGAAGCTGGGACTGAAGCATATAGGGCGGCGGAAGCCCCAGAGAAAGGAAGAGACTGGGAAGCGACGCTTGAAGATAAAGAGGTTCAAGGATGGCTTCGGCAGATTGAGAAGACTCCTGAGGAGATGGAGCAAGATCTGGACGGGCTGGCAGAGGGAAAGAAGGGTCTTCAGGAATTTGCAGAAGAGGTTTTTTCTAAGGATGTGAAGGATAGCGGAAAGGCCAGCAAGATGCGTAAAGTGTTTTATCGGCGGCTCAGGAAAGAGCTACGGTCTCATGGATATAAGGAAGATTCTCCAGAAGATCTCAAACTTCCTGAGTTGCGAGCGGCGTTTAATAGGGCGGCTCAAGCATCGATGGAGAAGGGTTTGAGCGTGGAGAGAAAGAGAACCTTTATGCGGTTTTTTTGGTGGATGCTCATCATGGAAACTTGGAATGAGCTGAAAAGCGCAGCCAAGGAGGGGATGAAAGAGCCAAGTCAGGGCTAGGAGGGGCATAAAGGAGCATTGAGAGGAAGACTCTATGGCAGTTTCGAGATTGTACAAACAGCGTGAGGAAGTTGAGCAGTTGGTAGAGATTGCTGGTCTTGCTTCTGAGGAGAAGAAGCGTTGGAAAAGGCTTGTTCCCCGGATGCTTCCGTCGGAGCTTCTGCGGCTGAAGCGCAATTTGCTGCGGCAGCTTTTGGTTGATGCGGAACTTGAGACTGTCAATGAAATTGTCAAGCGCAAGAAAGCCCCAAAGGACGCTGGGCTTATCGAGATGGTGCTGGCGAGGGTCTTAGAGAAGGTAGACAAAGTTGAAGAACGGACCCGTTCGACAAGCTCAGGGCAGGCGAAGAGGGTGGTGGGGAAGTAGAAGACAGCATTGTTCCACTGGTTTATTGCTTCATTTTTTTTTCATATTCATCTGGGTTGACATTCTTTGATGTCGTGAGTAGTATGAAACGTATGCGGTTCTTGCTCGCTGTGATGCTTCTCGTTTTCTCTCTGAGTATTGGTAGCGTTTATGCTAGTTCCCACGTGACTCTTGATAGTGATTCGGATGTGTCGGATGTGGTTGATAGAGCAACCGATGTGCGACAGCGGGCAGAGGAACGGAGAGAGGCGGTTCGGCAGCGAATCGAGCAGCGTCGTGATGCGATTCAGGATCGAGTCGAGCTTCGCAGAGAGAAGATTGCGACGCGTGTGGCCGAAATCCGCAGACGGGTTGCGGAGCATAGGAAGGTACTGATTCGTAGGTTTTTTAAACGGATGCTCCGGCGCTTTGAGGCCGCCACTGTCAGGCTGGGGCGGATTGCGGATCGGATTGAATCGCGTCTTGACAAGATGGAAGCACGAGAGATTGATGTTTCTGGCTTGCGTGAGGATTTGGCCGACGTTCGAGATGATTTGAGTGTGGCCGAAGGCTTGTTGGATGGATTGGAGGCGAAGGTTGAAGAGGTGTTGGCGTCTGATGATCCAAAGGCAGCATTTGGGATTGTTCGTGATACCGTGCTCGAGACTCGGGATATGCTTAAAGACATTCATAAGCAGTTTGTGGAGATCATTCGGCAGATGAAGGGACCACAGACGGGGGTGGGAGAAGCCACCCCCTCTTCGACTGCTGAGTAGAAGGAGGTTGTATGGTAGAGGAAGAAGCAAAGCCAGAAGAAAAGCAAGAGCAGAAGCCTGCGGAATCGAGCGGGACTGAGAGTCAGCCGCAAGGTCAAGAGAGTCCGCCAGCCGCAGAGAAAGATCAGGCGCCACCCGAACCACAAGAGACACCTAGGAAGAGGATGGCGCTTATTGCGATTGTTATATTGGTGCTGGCTCTTGGCGCGGTTGTTGCGGGCATTATTTCAGGGGGGCGAGCTCGACAGACTAGACAGGCAGAACGTGAGGAGGTGGTGGTGCCAACTCCAACTCCAGTTGAAGAAGATGCCCTCACGGCTCAGTACGAACAGACATCCGATTCCGATGAGATTGCGGATATTGAGGCTGATCTTCAAGCGACCTCGTTTGAGGGAATCGACGCGGAGCTTTCTGATATTGACCGAGAGCTTTCTAAAGAATAATAGCTTCTACACTTTTCTTTCTCTTTTTCGTTCTTCAAAACCCCCTAGAATCTACTTGTAATCTTTTAAGGCAACAACTTTTACTCCTTTGATTTTTACTTGCTAGTTGTGGTCTCTCTTGGGCGATAGGGGGTAATAGTAATTTTACGAGGTCCTTCTGTTGAAATCAAAACTACAGACCCCGGTTTTAACCAGCTATAATTATCTCTTATTGGGTGTGGAATGGTTAACTGGCCTCGTTGACGGATAATCGTAGTGAACTGCATACAATTCTGAAAATCAGATTATCAGAAAATCAGAATAACGTCAGGGGTTAATTTATTTATGTTAATATTTGCCTATGGAGTATTCTTTAGCGCTTCAGTTAAGCCACGCCACAGAAGTCGGGGCAATAGCTGCAGCCCGTGCTGCAGGCTTTGGTGATAAGAAAGTTGCCGACAGGGCTTCAGTACGCGCAATGCGCAAATTCTTCAGCGGCGTCGATTTTAAAGGCAAAGTGGTGATCGGGGAGGGCGAGCGTGACAAAGCACCGATGCTTTATATCGGCGAAAAGTTGGGAACCGGTGAAGGACGGGCAGTCGATATCGCAGTCGACCCTCTGGAGAATACGAACGCAACCGCGACTCTTGGCCCCAGAGCAATTTCGGTACTTGCCGCATCTGAACGCGGTGGGCTTTTCCACGCGCCAGACATGTATATGGAGAAATTGGTCGTAGGTCCTGAGGCAGCAGGCAAGGTTCACTTAGACGCACCGCCAGCAGAGAATCTCAAAGCTATTGCAGAGTCTTTAGAAAGAGACATACGGGATCTGGTAGTCGTAGTACTGGACCGCGAAAGAAACGAAGAGCTGGTTGAAGGGATAAGAAAGGCAGGAGCTAGAGTCAAATTCGTCCCGGACGGCGACCTTATGCCCGGAGTTGCAGTTGCCGCAAGAGGTACAGGAGTGCATGCTGTTATGGGAATTGGGGCAGCACCTGAGGGGGTTATGACTGCAGCTGCAATAAGAATAATAAAAGGAGAGATGCAAGCACGGTTTTGGCCAAAAAATGCTGATGAGGTAAAGAGATTAAAAAAAATGGGTGGCGACCCCAAAAAAATTTATAAGGATGGCGATTTGGCTAGCGGAAAAACAATTATTTTTTGTGCAACAGGCGTTACCAACGGCGACGTACTTCGTGGCGTCAGATTTTTCGGAGGAGGTGCCAGAACTCACAGCCTATTAATGAGTACCCAAACTGGAAAAATTCGCTTTTTGGATACAACTCACGTATTTGACAAAAAAGAGATAGAGTTTAGACTATAAAGACCGCTTCAATGAATAGAACCAAGCTTGTTTCTGTCGCAAAAAAATTGGTAGCCCCAGGCAAGGGGATTTTGGCGGCTGATGAGAGCAGTGGAACGATCAAAAAGCGGCTTGACAGCATCAATGTCCCATCGACCCAGCGGAATCGTAGAGATTGGCGGGAGCTTTTGTTTGCCACGAAAGGCATCGGGGAATTCATCAGTGGTGTGATTTTATTTGATGAGACGATTCGCCAGAAGGCGAAGAGTGGGACGCCATTTCCGAAACTTTTACGGCTTAGAGGGATCATTCCGGGGATTAAAGTGGATAAGGGTGTCCACCCATTGGTGGGCTTTCCTCAAGAAAAAGTGACAGAGGGGTTGGACGGGTTGCGAGAGAGGCTTGAGGAGTACGTCAAACTCGGGGTGGGCTTCACGAAGTGGCGGGCGGTGATTACCGTTGGAAGAGGGATTCCCACGCAAGCGTGCATTGATGCGAATGCGCATGCTCTGGCCCGATTTGCGGCCCTGTCGCAGGAGGCGGGTTTGGTTCCGATTGTGGAGCCGGAGGTGTTGATGGAGGGGAAGCACACGATTACGCGGCACGAGCACGCGACAGCACAGACGCTCAAGGCGGTGTTTGCGGAACTTAAGAAATATCGCGTGCTGTTGGGGGGAATGCTTTTGAAGCCGAGTATGGTGGCTTCTGGTTTGGCGGCGGCGCAGCAGGTGAGTCCTGAGGTGGTGGCGAGGGCGACGATACGTACGTTCCGCACGACGGTGCCTTCTGCGGTGCCGGGGATTATGTTTCTGTCTGGGGGATTGACTCCCGAGGATGCGACAGTCAATTTGAATGCGTTAAATTCGATCGGTAAACAGCCGTGGGAGCTTTCCTATTCCTTTGGGCGGGCGCTGCAAGGCGAGGCGCTTAAGACCTGGGGTGGGGAGCAGGTCAATGTGGCGGCGGCACAAGAGGAGTTTTACCGAAGGGCGCAGCTCGTTTCTGCGGGGCGTTCTGGAAGACTAAGGGACTGAGGGGTATGGGAAGCTTGGGCCATGTCGAAGATATTTACCCTGCTTTTTGTCATCGTTGCTTTGGCGTACGTTTTTTTGTTGCGCAGCTTTCGGCTTGCCGATCCTTCGAATTCGGTTAATCAACAGTATCGGCCTTTATTTCTTCAATCGTCGGTCGCGAGGTCCTTGTTTTTTTTGAATAGGCCGGGAGACGGGCGATTTGAATATTTTTCTCCTGAGAAGGACACCGTTCTTGTGGAGATTGACTATCAAGTTGGTAGGAACCCAGATGAGCGCATAGAAGAGTGGATTGCAAATCTGGTTTTGGAGACTTTGCGTAAAGACGTAGAGGTTGTCGTCACTGAGCAAGGAGAGATTCTCGATATTGAAGGGCTTCCAGACAAAGCGCTGCGTTCGCTCGCGCGAAGTACGCGGAGTCGTGTTTCCGGAGAGAGCAGAAGTTATCTTCACATTGTCTATATTTCGAGCTCACTTGACGCTTCGTCTAACACTGGTTTGTCATTGACCGCAAATGAGATTTTCATTTTCAAGGATCGGATCTATGAGTTATCTCAAAAGGCAAATGTTCGTTCTCTCATTGAGCAGTCAACGCTCAAGCACGAGTTCGGCCATCTTCTTGGTCTTGAGCATGTTGATAGCGAAGACTGTGTGATGTCGGAGAGTGTGGAAGTGTATGAAAAGAGAAAATATCAATTTGACGCTATTCCCTTGGATTTTTGTGAAGAGAGTTTGGAGGGGCTGAGAAGAATAGAAGAAGATGCTTTATAATTGAGTTGTAGGCTTACGACTCTAGGTGTCCGGAGGCTCATGAATATTACAATTTGCAGTTTAGTTGAATGTTCCAGGGAAGCAAAGGGGCTTGTTGTTATTGTTGATGTTCTTCGATCATGCACCACAATTCCAATTTTGTTTCATCAAGGGGCGACCGAAGTTATTCCAGTACGGACCGTCGAGGATGCGGAGAAGTATAAATCACAGGGCTACATGTCAGTTGGCGAGATCGAGGGTGGACGCGTTCATGATGTGTTTGACTACAACAATTCGCCTTCAGAGGTCTATGACAAAGATTTTTCCGGAAAAAGAGTTGTCTTTCGCTCAAATAATACATCGCGGGCGATTTTAGAGGCCGGAAAGGCTTGGGATATCATTCTTGCTTCTTTTGTTAACATGGGCGCCGTTGTGGAGTACATTCAAGGGCATGAACATGGAATTGTTACCTTGATCCCTCTGGGGCGACTCGGCACGAAGGGGGTAGAGGACGAGTTGTGTGCACAAGCAATCCAATCAGCGTTGGAGAACATCCCATTCAACTTTGATGAAATGCGCGAGCGCATTGCCGAATGTCCAACTGCTGTTTTGTTTCGGGATACTCTGCAGAGAGGAGCTCAAGACGTTACCATGGCTTTGCAGCTCAATTCCTATCCTATTGCTCCAGTGGTTGTTTCCTCCGAAGGCCGCAAAATCATCAAGCCAGCGAATTCAGTGGCTTGATGAAGTCCACCACTGATTTCGGCTATACTCCTCAGTATGCGGGCCTCCTCCAAGTTGTCCAAATCCTCGACTAAACATTTTCAGAAGAAGATTCTTGAGTGGTATCGCACACATGGGCGGATGTTGCCATGGAGAAGAGGGAAGACGAAGTGGGGGCGCGATCCATATCGGGTGTTGGTTTCTGAGGTGATGCTGCAGCAGACGCAAGTGGATCGGGTGCTTCCCTACTATAAAACGTGGATTCGGCGCTGGCCGACGGTTGGTTCTCTGGCGAGGGCGAGACTGGCTTCTGTGATTAAAGCTTGGGCGGGATTGGGATATAACCGGAGGGCGGTGTATTTGCATGAAGCCGCGAAGAAAATAACTTCGGAGTTTGGTGATACATTTCCTCGGACCGATGATGAGTTGATGAAGCTTCCCGGTGTTGGGCGGTACACGGCACGGGCGATCCGGACCTTTGCATACGGAGAGGATGTGGGGGTTTTGGAGACGAATACCAAGAGGGTACTTCTGCGGGTTTTTCTAGGTGTGAGTTCTTTGCGAGAATTTAATGGCTTTAGAGAGAAAGAGCTGCTTGAACTTGCGGATGCGGTGGTTCCAAAGGGAAAAGGTGATGTGTGGAATCAGGCGATGATGGATTTTGGGGCGCTGGTGTGTACAGCCAAGAATCCGAAGTGTGAGCAGTGTCCGTTGAGGGAGATGTGCAAGTGGTATCAGTTACAAACTCAAAGTTCAAATCTCAAAACGCAAAACCACAGCGTAAAGGTTAAAACTCGTAAACTGAGAAGGATAAAATTTAAAGAGACGGATCGGTATTTTCGGGGGAGGATTGTGGATGTTGTCAGACAGCAGTCCGTTCCTAAGAATCAATTACGCACACTAATGGGGAGAAAGTATGGGTTATCGGATAGAGATAGGTTTGACAAGCTGGTGGGAAGTTTGGTTTCAGATGGATTGATCGCGGTTTCGGGAATGCGTGTTTCGCTTCCATAAAATATTCGTCTGAAATTTGTTCTATACTGTACATATTATGGCGGATGGTGGGACCAAGAAGGAAGTTACCCTTCAAGAGGTCACTGCTCCCGGGTGCCAGATCTGTAAGGCGTTTGAGGAGTTTTGGCATTCTATTGAAAACGATTGGCCCAATGTGAAGTTTCGCAAATCTGATGTGTCGACCCCTGAAGGTCAGCAGCTGGCAATGAAGTACATGATTCTTGCCTCTCCGGGAATCATTCTCAATGATGAGCTTTGGGCCACCGGAGGGTTTGATCGCAAGAAGTTCGTGGAGAAATTACAGGAGCTTTCGACGGGAGGAACGTAGTTCCGCTGAAGGCAACTTATGACATCAGTTGGCTGTGGCTGTTCAGACTTCTTGACAAGATTAGACCGGACTGTGATACACTTAAAATACCCAGAAAAGGATGTGTCGCCTGTCAATGTTTAACCAGTCCTCTCCTGCCACTATCTCCTTGAAACGTTTATCTCTATATCGTATCCCAACACGAAAGTGGTGGGTAGAGAGCGTGAATTAACGTATGCATGAACAGTTAGCGAAGCCGATACATCAGCAAGTGGAACCGCCTAAAGACGCTCCGGCTAGTAAAGATCTAGTAGGCGCCCGCAAAGTTAAGGTCCGCCTTGCAACGCTTGGTTTTGTCCTTTTCTTGATTTTTGTTGTCGGTCTTTTTTGGTTGGCCACTACTCCGGAGCAGACGGTAGGCTTGACTCTCGCTTTTGCAGCGGGTCTTTCGATGATATTTCTCCCCTGCACCCTGCCGATGGCTTTTGTCATTGTTCCGATGGCAATGGGGAAGGATCCTAAAAAAGGATTCCTTATGGCTTTGTTCTTTGGGCTTGGGTTGACCCTTACCTTGAGTTTCTACGGAGTATTTATCGCAGCAATTGGAAAGATTTTGGGTTTGACTGCAGCAACACAGATGATGCTTATGGTGGGTGGGGCGGCGGCGTTTATTTTTGGCTTATCAGAAATTCGCCTGTTGAAGTTCAGACTGCCAAGCTACAGCGGGAATTTCCCTGCTTTTATTCAAAGGCGGGGAGACTATGTAAAAACTTTTCTTTTGGGCCTTTTTCTCGGTAACGCCGGGGTCGGGTGTCCCAACCCCGCATTCTATGTGCTCCTTGGGTACATTGCGAGCGTCGGCGATCTCTTCAATGGCTGGTTTTTGGGATTTGTCCACGGCGCAGGTCGGGCAGTTCCCCTCATCTTCCTTGCAATCTTGGGAATATTGGGAGTCAATGCCACGGGGGGTATTGCAAAGAGAAAAGATGCGATTGAGAATTACACGGGCTGGATGCTGATTGTTATTGGTGCCTTCATCTTAACCTTCGGCTTATTCGGTCACGATTGGTTTATTGCTTCTGGTATTCATAGTCAATGGGAGCAGTTTGTCGTCAGTGTTGGCGGTGAACAATTCGGCGAGATCGTCCTCAAGCATGAACACAGACTTATTGGTCTGCCTGATTTTGTCAAATACGGAAATGGGTTCATGCTAGCACTGATTGATTTGACGATCATTGCATACATTATTAAACAAAAGCCGGGAAGAAAGACGATCTTAACGCTGCTCGCGATGTTTGCCGTCATTTTTAGTTTTGTCGGAGTGTCTACTGGGTGGACCTTTGCAACTGGAACGAACGTCCATTTAGGACAGGAAGCTGGTGCGGTTCCTGAACCTCAAGATGAGCACGAGGAGGCGGATGGACACGCACATGATGAGGGTGAAGGCGAGCATGAGCATGGAGGAGCCGGAGTTCTTGAAGAGCTGAATGTCCGTGAGGGTTTGGTCGTAAATCTCAATTTCTCCCCTGTTCCAGCGTCAACTAGTGCTGTTACTCGGATTGATTTTTTTGTCAATGAAAAGCCTGGCAATAAGCCTGTGACGGATCTTGAGATTGAGCACGAGAAGTTGATGCACGTTGTTGGCGCGCGCGACGATTTAGAGGAGTTTTTGCATATTCATCCCAAAGAGGCAACTGGCTCAGCGGGACTCTGGTCGGTTGAACATCAATTTGAACAACCCGGGTTATACAAGCTCTGGACAGATGTAAGGCGGGCTGGGAAGACGTATACCTTTGGTCACCCTGAAGTTTCTATCAAGGGGGAGGGAGACACAAAAACCTCCGAGGCGAGAACGTTTGGCAAAAATCTGGTTGTAGGAAACAACGAGATTGGCAATTATCAGATCGCTTTTGAACACGACGAGCCGATCGTGCAAGGGCGGGAAGCTGATCTCGTATTCAGAGTAAGCACGGCGACTGGTGGAATAGCGGAGTTAGAGCCGTTTCTGGGAGCAGATATGCACCTTGTCATTATAAAGGGCGACCTAGAGACGCTGATACACACTCACCCCACTTCGTCCCGCTCAGCGGGACTTCGAGGGGCAAGTCCTGAAGGGAGGGTTTTTATTCCAGTGGTTTATGCTAATGGAGATGATGTCCACGATGACGACCAGGCGGATGAGGATCATGAAGGACTCTCATTCCATGTTGCATTTCCAGAGATAGGACTCTATAAGGCGTTTGCCCAATTCAGGCCGGAGGGCATTGATCTTCCGGAGGATGAGGCCTTGACGGCCGGTTTCTGGATTCAGGTTGAAGAAAGTGGAGGAAGAGCCGTTTCAAAATCTGCCCAGTGGTGGGGGCTTTTAATCATTTCGTTGATTTTGATGGGAGCATTAAGTTGGGGAGTGCATAGGTATTTACAAGTAAAAGCGCCAGCTTCTCATGAATAAGTATTTTATTATTGGTGGCATTATTGCATTGATTCTGATTGGCGGTATTGCCTATCGCACTTATTTGTTGCCAGAAGAATTACAGCCTGAGGTCACTGGTGAAGTGCGTGAGATCACTGTAGTTGCCAAAAAAAACCAGTGGATATTTGAACCAGAGGAGATTGAGGCCATCAGGGGAGATAAGATTATTCTTACATTAATCAATGAAGACGATTACGACCACGGCCTGGCTATTGATGCGTTTGGGATCGCCCAGCGAATGCCGGCGAACGAGACGATTATAGTGGAGTTTGTTGTAACGCAAGAGGGCGAGTTCCCATTTTTTTGCTCTGTCCCCTGCGGTCAAGGAGTCGTCGATGGGGTGGAACGGACACACTTCGATATGATAGGCAGGATACACGTGCGGAGTCTTATATCAGAGACGGAATAACATCGTATGACTAAACTGGTGCTTAAGATTAAAGGAATGCATTGTGGGTCGTGCTCGACGCTGATTGATAAGCTAGTTGGGAGAGAGGAAGGGGTCACTTCTATAAAAACAAATTATGGATCGGAGAAGACGGCAGTTGAATTCGACGAGGAAAAAATCTCCCTTGAAAAAATTGATGAGCTCATTAATAAGCTCGGCTATGATATGATCCGGCCCGATGAGGCAGGGGCGACGAGCCCTGAGGAAGAAGAGGTTAGAGAGGCGCGCAAAATTGAAGAAGCAAGACGCAGGGTTATTGCCGCATTGGTCTTGGCGTCTCCTATCATTCTCTACTACATGCTCATCCACATGTTTAACGTGACGCATGTGCATGAGTTTTTTAGTTTTCTTAATATCGCAACCCCGAGCCTTTCCGGAAGCGGTTTTTTCGCGTATGGGTCATTTATCACCAATTATTTTTTCTGGGTGGTTGCTCAACCGTTGAAGTTTTTGATCGGCTCCTTTGTTGATGTTGCGAACCCACCGCTTCGCATTGATCTTAATTATTTCTACTGGGTTCTTTCCACGCCCATCCAATTTGTGATCGCCTGGCAGTTTTACCGAAATTCGTATACTGCCATCCGTGTTGGCTCTGCAAACATGGACGTTTTGGTGGCACTCGGCACATCTGCCGCCTATTTCTACAGTGCTATTGGATTTCTCTTCTTTAACATTGATCATCCGTTCTGGGAATCATCCGCGGCGCTTTTGTTTTTCATACTTTTAGGGCGCTTCTTTGAGGCAAGGGCTAAGGGACGGGCATCGACGGCTATCAAGGAGCTTTTGAAACTTGAGGCTAAAGAGGCTCATGTTCTGCGCGACGGCAAAGAGGTGACGGTTCCCATTGACCAGATTCAAGCTGGAGAGACGGTTGTGGTGAGGCCAGGAGGGAAGTTCCCAGTCGATGGCATTATTTTAGAGGGCACGTCGCATATCGATGAGAAGGTGGTGACTGGAGAATCATTTCCAGTGAAAAAAACTGTAGGGGATGAGGTGATCGGTGCAACCGTCAACCAAGAGGGCTTGATCAAATTCAAGGCCACCAAAGTTGGTAAAAATACTTTGCTTTATCAAATCATCCGGATGGTAGAGGAGGCGCAGGCATCACGCGCCCCGATACAAAATGTGGTAGACAAGATCAGTGAGTCCTTCGTGCCATCTGTGGTGGTGCTTTCTGTCATCGTATTTGTCGGTTGGTTTTTCGTCGCAGCTCTGCCGTTTCGCGCAGGGCTTTTACGGATGATAGCGGTTTTGGTTATCTCCTGCCCCTGCGCCATGGGCCTTGCAACACCCATGGCCCTGATGGTCGGGATTGGCCGCGCGACAAAATTCGGCATTATCCTCAAGGGGGGAGAAGCGCTGGAGAAAGCATACAAAACAGAAGTTATCGTGTTTGATAAGACCGGCACCTTAACCATCGGTAAGCCGGTTGTTACGGATTTCGTCAAAGTTGGAGATCTTGGTGAGAAGGAAACCTTAAAGCTTTTGGCAGCAGTAGAGGTAGGATCTGAGCACCCACTGGCCCGGGCTATTGTTGAGAAAGGAGAGTCACAATTTAAGACCTTGCCTGAAGTTCACGACTTTAAAGCTGAAGCGGGACAGGGAGTTTATGGCAAGGTTGAGGGGCGCGAAGTAGTGGTCGGGAACACAGGCTATATGGATTCTTTGGGAATTTCTATCAAAGAGCAAGACGAGCTGACAGAAAAGCTTCAAAACGAGGCTAAAACCGTTGTCTATGCAGCCGTCGATAATACATTAGTCGCAGTCATCGCCTTGGCCGACACATTGAAGCCTTATGCCAAGGAAGCCATAGCCGAGCTCAAAAGGATGGGGAAAGAGATTATTATGATTACCGGTGATAATCCGAAAACAGCACAAGCAATTGCGCGTCAAGTTGGTATTGATCGGGCACTGGCTCAAGTTTTGCCCCAAGAGAAGGCTCAAGAGATTAAAAAGCTGCAGGAGGAAGGTAAGTCGGTGGCCATGGTGGGAGACGGTATTAATGACTCACCGGCTCTGGCCCAGGCCGATATCGGTATTGCCATTGGCTCAGGAACCGATGTTGCCATTGAAACGGGCGAGATCATTTTAGTCAAAGACGATTTACGCGATGTCGCTTCCGCCATCCAGCTTTCTGGAAAGACCATTAAAAAGGTGTGGCAGAATCTTTTCTGGGCGTTTGTCTACAACGTCCTTGCAATTCCAATCGCTGGTGGGATGCACCTTTTGGTTACTCAGAGCTCTTTTGGGGTGCCCGCTGCTTGGGTGGTAAACATAGCCGAGAACTTCGGTGGTGCGGGGCAGATCTTTTTCAACTTTTCTCAAGCAACCCTGCGGCCGGAGATTGCGGGATTTGCCATGGCATTTAGCTCAATTTCTGTTGTGTTGAACTCAATGCTTTTGAGGCGGTATGTACCGCCTATGGAGCGGCTGAGCGCCGAAGCACAGGTGCCCACGCCGGCAGGTGGGCAGACTAATGCTCAATAATGGTATAGTATGAACAAAGGCCAAGTTTTCATGGTCTGGAGGTGAGTGAACATGGTAAAACTTGATTTACACATAGAGGGGATGCATTGCGGGGCTTGTGCAATAGGCATACAGATGCTGACTACGCAAATGGAGGGAGTGAACTCCGCAGAAGTGGATTACGAAGGAAAGAAGGGGACCATTGAGTTTGATGCTGACAAGGTAACTAAGGAAGAGATCATAAAAACCATCGGGGAGTTGGGATATACCGCTTCGTAATCCTCGTGCATAGAGTCGGGTTTGGGAAACGCGAGTCTCGCTTTAAGTAAGCTCGTTGACGATCAGGTGGCTTCGTGTTAAACTCCTAGTGATTGTGTAGGAGTTAATTACTCATGCTCAGAATTTCGAAGAAAGCAGATTACGGATTGTTACTTCTTGCCGCCCTTTCCCAGGAGGGTGTTGGAACAGTCGTCTCACTGAAGGCGATCGCCGAAACCCAGAAGATGCCCTATAAGTATCTTTCACAAATTGCTCCGCAGCTAGTCGAGACAGGGATTTTAGGAAGCAAAGAAGGCGCTGGTGGAGGCTATTTTTTGACACGCGATCCTTCGGCGATCAGTGTCGGAGATGTGCTTGAGGCTTTGGAAGGGCCTGTGGCTCCCGTTGCTTGCCCGCGCGAAGAGTGTACGTGCGAACCGTACTGCGAGAAGGATTTGATAGAGAAGATGGCGGTTCCTCTTGTGGAAACGGTGAAGCAGTTTACGCTTGCTGATCTTATTTCAAGCAGCCAGGAGTGAGGGGGAGGCATGCGAGAAGTTATTCTGGATGTTGAGACAAAAAAGGCGTTTGCCGAGACGGGCGTGTACGATCCCGGGAAATTGGGCGTAAGCTTCGTTGGGATTTGTCGGAGAAATGTTTCTGACAGCAATCGCGAAAGGGGCGAGTTCTTGGGGTTTTTTGAGGACGAGCTTGCTGATCTTTGGCCGATTTTGGAGCAGGCGGATCGGATTGTCGGATTCAACATTATTGGATTTGATTTTCCAGTGCTTTCTGCCTACTACCAAGGTGATCTTTCCTCATTTCCGGTTTTGGACATTTTGGAAGAAGTGAAGGGGAATACAGGACATCGGGTGAGCTTGGATGCGATTGCGAAAGAGACGCTCGGAACACAGAAGTCCGGTTCTGGTCTTGATGCGCTCACCTACTATGAACAAGGAAAACTTGATGAGCTGGCACAATACTGCCTTGATGATGTTCGGATTACCCGTGATGTATATGATTATGGTAAGAAGCACAAGCATTTGAAATTTATCAATAAGTGGAATCGGGTGATTACGGTTCCCGTTGATTTTTCCTATAAAGATGATGAGGCTAGAGTACAAATGTCATTAGGGGTATGAATTTAGCGTCTAGCCCTTCGACTTCGCTCAGGACAAGCGTCTAGGGTTTAGGGCGTAGAAACAATATGTTAACTATCAAGAATCTTCATGTCACTGTCGCGGGAAAGGCCATTTTGAAGGGGGTTGATCTTGTGGTGCGGCCAGGAGAGGTGCATGCGATCATGGGTCCGAATGGGAGCGGGAAATCGACCCTTGCCTATGCGCTGATGGGGCACCCTGGCTACAAAGTAGCCAACAAACAACGTAAGAAGCTTGAGGTGAAGTTGGATGGGAAAAGCTTGCTTGATAAGACGCCGGATCAGCGGGCGAAGGCGGGGTTGTTTTTAGCGTTTCAATATCCGGTTGTTGTCGAAGGAGTGAGTGTGCAGAACTTTCTTCGTAAGGCCTCCGAGGCTTTGAACGGTCCCGTAAAATCCCGCCGAGGAGGGAATAACGGGGTAAAAAAAACCGAGATGAGCCCCACTTTGCGTAAAGCTTCGCAGGGGCTCAGTGTTTTGGAGTTTCGTAAGAAGCTTATTCAGGAAGCTGACAAGCTTGGGGTGGCCGCGGAGCTTTTGAAGCGGTCGCTCAATGAGGGGTTCAGTGGAGGAGAAAAGAAACGCATGGAGATTCTGCAAATGGCAACGCTGAGGCCGAAGTATGCGATTTTGGACGAGACGGATAGCGGGCTGGACATTGATGCGTTGAAGATCGTTGCCTCCGGGGTGAATGAAGTGGTTCGTGAACACAAAAACATGGGCGTCATACTCATCACCCATTATCAGCGTATACTTCGATTTATTAAACCAGACTTTGTACACGTGATGATCAAGGGGAGGATTGTCAGGAGCGGAGGAAGAGAGTTAGCTCGGGAGCTCGAGAAGAAAGGATATAGAGGCTATGAGTAGATTTGCCCCGATTAAGATTTCGAAGCCTGATCCGAAACAGATCGGCGATACGTATAAATATGGTTTTGCCAAGCCCACTCGTGACTATGTGTTTAAGAGCCGTCCGGGACTATCGGCGCGGGTGGTGGAGCAAATCTCAGGTTATAAATCTGAGCCGACGTGGATGCGTGAGTTTCGTCTCAAAGCACTGGCAATTTTTGAGAGCAAGCCGACACCCACCTGGGGCGGGAATTTGGGTGAGATTGACTTCGATAGCATTTACTATTACTTACGGCCGACCGAGAAGCAGGAGAGGCGTTGGGAGGATGTGCCCGCTGACATCAAAGACACCTTTGATCGGTTGGGGATTCCGGAGGCCGAGCGGAAGTCATTGGCTGGAGTTAAGGCCCAGTACGATTCAGAAATCGTCTATGGGTCGCTGAAGGAGGTGTTTAAGAAACAGGGAGTGGTGTTTTTGGGAATGGATGAGGGATTGCAGGAATATCCTGATTTAGTCCGAGAATATTTTGGGAAACTGATCCCTCCTGGAGATAATAAGTTTGCGGCGTTAAACAGCGCGGTGTGGAGTGGAGGGAGCTTTGTGTATATTCCTCCTGGGGTGGAGGTGAAATTGCCGCTTCAGGCGTATTTTCGGATTAACGCTCCGAACGCGGGTCAGTTTGAGCGGACTTTGATTATTGCTGATGAGGGCAGTAGCATGCACTACGTGGAGGGTTGTACCGCTCCCGCGTATTCGAGTAATTCGCTGCACGTAGCCGTGGTAGAAATCTTTGTCAAGAAAGGGGCTCGGGTGCAGTACACCACGGTGCAGAACTGGTACAAGACCGTCTATAACTTGGTGACGAAACGGACTTGGGTAGATGAGGAGGGAGAGATGATTTGGACCGACTTCAACATGGGAAGCAGGCTTACCATGAAGTATCCGTCGTTTATCCTGGCTGGTCGAGGTGCGCGCGGGGAGACGCTGTCGATGGCGATGGCGGGATCAGGACAGCATCAGGATACGGGAAGCAAGGCGATACATTTAGCGCCACATACCACGAGTACGATTATTAGCAAATCCATAAGTCACGACGGAGGACGGACCAGTTATCGTGGCTTGGTATCGATTGGACCCAACGCCCGTGGAGCGAAAAGTAAAGTCGTTTGTGACGCGTTGCTTTTGGACCCCGAGAGCCGGAGCGATACCTATCCGACGAATCGGATTTTATGCAGTGATGTGGTGTTTGAGCATGAGGCGACGGTTTCAAAAATCGGCGAGGAACAACTGTTCTACCTTATGAGTCGGGGTTTGAATGAGGAGGAGGCGAGCAAGATGATTGTTTCCGGATTTGTTGAGCCGCTTATTAAGAAGCTGCCTTTGGAGTATGCGGTGGAAATGAACCGACTGATTGATCTGGAGATGGAGGGGAGTGTTGGGTGAGGGGGCGAGCTGAGGTTGGTCAACCGAAATTTGCTCAGTCGCCAACGATTGTCATCGGGGAGCCTGCAGTACTTGTAGGGCTTGCCAGGCTGGCAGCCTGGTCTGGGCTCCTTGCGCAAATTTGTTGACCTCCCCGCTCGTGATACTTATGAAGAAGCAGAAGTATACCATTCGGAGAGATGAGGAGAAGCAAATCGTAATTGACGGTTCGGGTGAATACCTGGTTGAGCTTGTTGGTCCAGGAGCACGAGCGGAGATTCTTGGGGCCTTGGTTGCTCGTGGGGATGATGTGGTCAATGTCGAGATCACTATAGTCCATAAGGCTCCGGATACAACTGCCAATACGCTCGTGCGAGCGGTTGCCAGGGATCGAGCGAAGGTGGTTTTGTCCGGCATGATTAGAATACTCAAGAGGGCGCAGAAGACTAATACGTTTTTAGCTGAGAATATCCTTCTTCTCTCAGATGCGGCTCGTGCAGATGCAATCCCGAATCTTGAGATTGAGGCGGATGATGTGCGGGCCTCACACGCCGCGACCGTCGGAAAAATTGACGAGGAACAGATTTTCTATTTGATGAGTCGGGGGCTTTCGCGGGCTGTTGCTGAAGAGATGATTGTCGATGGGTTTTTGGACGCAGTTCGTGCGCGAATCCGCCCCTAGTAGACTATGAAGAAACTCGATGTTGGGAAAATCCGAAAGGATTTTCCAATTTTGTCAAGAGCAATACATGGAAAGCCGTTGGTCTATTTGGATAATGCTGCGACCACGCAGAAACCGCAACAGGTTATTTCTGCGATTGTCGACTATTACGAGCGGCATAACTCCAATGTTCACCGTGGGGTCCATACGCTTGCTGCGGAGGCGACGGATATGGTTGAAGAAGCTCGGGGCAAAGTTGCTGCGTTCATTGGGGCTTCCAATCAGGAGGAAATCATTTTCGTTCGCAATGCGACAGAGGCGGTGAATTTGGTTCTTTACTCATGGGGTGAAGAGCACATTCGTCGTGGTGATGGGGTGGTAATCACCTTTTTGGAGCATCACTCCAACCTGGTTGGCTGGCAGCAGCTTGCCAAGAAAAAGAGAGCTTCCTTGAAAGTTGTGGATGTCTCTCGTGAGGGGAGGCTAGTTCTGTCTGAGGCTGGTAGCCTGGTGGATCGTGGAGCGAAGAAGGAAAAGGAGGTAGTGGTTGGATCGCTTGAGGCGCTTTTGGATAAGCGGGTGAAGCTTGTGGCAGTGACGCAGGTTTCCAATGTGTTGGGGACGATTTCGCCTACCCATGAAATTGTCTCTCTCGTACGTAAAAGAGCTCCAAACGCGATCATTTTGGTTGATGGTTCGCAGTCGGTGCCGCATATGCCAGTTGATGTCGCGAACCTTGGAGCCGATTTTCTTGTTTTCTCAGGACATAAGATGTTGGGCCCTTCAGGGATTGGGATCTTGTGGGGCAGGAGAGATCTGTTGGAACGCATGCCGCCATTTCTTTTTGGTGGAGATATGATTTCGGAGGTTGAGCTTTCGGAAACGGTATGGAATAGGTTGCCGTGGAAGTTTGAGGCCGGTACGCCGAATATGGCCGGAATGATCGGGATGGGTGCGGCTGTCGATTACCTTCGCTCAATTGGCATGGCAACGATTCGTGATCATGAGAAGCAGCTTACCTCTTACGCCATGCCTTTGATTGAGGAGCTTGAGGAGGAGGGGATCATTGAATTTTATGGTCTGCGAAATGTGGAGGAACGAGTGGGCATTGTTACCTTCAACGTTGTTGGAGTTCATGCGCATGATGCAGCGCAAGTTTTGGACTCGTTTGGGATTGCGGTTCGCAGCGGCCATCATTGTGCGATGCCGCTTACAAAAAGACTTGGAACGGCGGCAACGGTGAGAGCCAGCTTCTATCTTTATAACACTGAGGAGGAAATTGATGCATTGGTTGAGGGAGTTAAAAAGGTACGGAAGGTTTTTCGTTAGTTTCTATGGATCTTTATAGGGAAGAGATTTTGGAGCACTACAAGCATCCGCAAAATTTTGGAGAGCTAGCAGTTGTGAGCACCAAGGCTCGTGAGGCCAATGCGAGTTGTGGCGATCTTATTGAGCTGCAGCTCAGGTTGAGAGATTTAACCATTGCTGAGGTTCGCTTCAAAGGTGTGGGATGCGCGCTTTCCATTGCGGCGACCAGCATGCTTACCGTGGAGCTAAAGGATAAGAGGGTGGAAGAGGCGTTGCGATTGGATGAAGGGTTCATGCTCGATTTGCTGGGCGTTGACGTTTCTTCGATGCGGATGAAATGTGTTATGTTGCCGTTGCGGGCGCTGAAGCGCGCTTTGGGCGAGGTAGCGAAGTAGTGTTTATGGTTGAATCACAAGCAGTTAAAGAAGCAGTAGGGGCACTTCGTGAAGGAGGAGTTGTTCTCTTTCCGACGGACACGGTATGGGGCGTTGGCGCCGTGGTTACCCGCTTGGATGGGCTTTCCCGGTTGTATGCAATCAAGGGCCGCCGTCTTGACAAGCCCACAGCGGTGTTAGTCAGTGGCTTAGCGATGGCTGCGGAGCTTGGAAAATTTACTCGAGCAGCAGCGGTACTTGCTAAGCAACATTGGCCTGGTGGGCTAACAATTGTTGTTCGGGCGCTCAAGGGCATGGTTCCGGAGATTGTGCGTGGTGGTAGGAATACCGTTGGGCTGCGTGCTCCCGATCATGAACTCACCTTGGCAATTTTGAATAGATTGGGTGCGGGCATTGTGGCGGGATCGGCAAACTATGCGGGCGCTGGTGCTCCACGGCGGTTTGAGATGATTGATCGAAGACTCTTAGATGTTGTGGACTACGTTATCAGGCCTTCGGTGGGGGGTGCTGGAGCTTCCCCTTCTGAAGCTGGGAAGTTTATGCCTTCGACGGTCGTTGACACCACCAAGGAGCCGTTTAAGATTTTACGAGAAGGGCCTGTGGAGTTGGCTGATGGTCAATAGCTTGTGGCCTGTGGTTTCCGTTTCTATTTCTTGGAATTTCGGAGTGTTTTCTTTAGAATAGGTACGTTATGGCTTTGGACACTTTTCAAGTGAAGGTTCGGGAGCATCAGCTTCTGGCTAGCAAGTTCCAGTATGTTGATTTTGAACTCATTCATCCACCGAGAATTGAGTTTCAGGCCGGCCAGTATCTCATCATGAAGGTTCCGGGGATGGAGGAGCGCAGGAATTACTCCATTTCTTCACCTCCGGCTCAGAACCATTCTGTTGAGACCCTTGTGGATATTTCTCCAGGGGGTGATGGGTCGTTGTTTCTCGCCTCATTGGCGCCTGGAGATAAGGTGGAGTTCATGGGACCTGCTGGACATTTTGCGGTCGCTGATCCTACCAGTGACATTGGTCGTCAGGAACAAAAGCTCTTATTTGTTGCTACCGGCAGTGGTATTTCGCCGATTCGAAGTCAACTCTTGGATCTTCTTCAGACGAAGAGGGACAAACGAGAAATCCATCTTCATTGGGGTTTGCGGTATGTGGAAGATCTTTTTTGGGAAGGGGACTTTCGGCAGTTGGCGCAAGTTTTTCCCAATTTCCATTTTGACTTGGTACTCTCCCGCCCGCCGCGACAGTGGCCGCTCTGCAGCGGGTATGTTTCGCATTGTGTGGCTGCGCACCATACGGATTTTTCAAAAGTTGGTGCGTACCTTTGTGGGAATGGGCAGATGATTGATGATATGACGAAGTTTCTCACGAAAAAGAACGTCTCGCGTGAACATATTCATACGGAGAAGTTTTTTTAACGTCATTTTTCATCCTTTACAACCTATCTTTAGATGGTTTAGACTGGTTTTGTGGCTATAAGGAGGTGCTGTGGCAGACGATCAAATGCAGACGGGAGCGGGCCAAAATACTGGAAAGGGGCGATATACCGTTAAGGTGATTCGTGATAAATGTATAGGTGCTGCTAGTTGTGTCGCGATTGCACCTCTTACGTTTAAACTCGATGACGAGAACAAGGCGATTGTTCTTGCGCAGAAGCTGGACAGCGATGAGGATTTGCTCTTGGCGGCACAGAGCTGCCCGACGGCGGCTATCATCGTGACTGATGATGAGACGGGAGAGCAAATTTGGCCTAAGTGAAATTAGCGTTTAGCGTATAGCGGCTAGCGTTTAGAATCTGGGAGATAGGGTTCCGAGAAATCGGAGCCCTTTTGTTACTCAGAAGGGCTTATGCGCCGGCTTTTTTGGCGAGCAGCAACGCGGTGATGATTACTGCGGATATGAAAAGTTTTCTTATGTAGGTTGCATCGAGAGGCTTTAGAAGAATCGGTGTTTTGAAAGATTGTATTGAAGTTCCTGTTGATTTGGAGGACTTGGCAGTCTGATACATTGATGCCTTAAACGTAACAGTAGATGTTTCCTTTGTCAACCCTTTACGAGAATCAATGAGAAGTTTAGTTAATTAAATCGCTGATTCGGTCGGTTCGAGAGCGTTGGTGTATTCTTTGGTTGAGAGCTGGTTTTTTTCTTGAAGCCTGTGCTATACTTGTCCAGGATCCTGCCTTGACGGCGGATTTTCTTTTGGAGGGGGGTGAGCTGTTTGATGCAGAGACAGCGCTTATTTGGAGCATTCGTTGTTCTTTTAGTCATTGTGGGGCTTGTGTTATTTCTTCGTTCAGGTGAAGAGAAGGAAGAAGGTGAGGTTGGTGAAGGAGAGGGAGTTCGTATTGAAGATGTGGTTAGCGAGCTCTCTTCTCAGCTGGGCGTTACTATCCCAGAAGACGTTGAACGTACGTCTCTACGAGACGTGAGTGGGGGAGAGGCCAGTGGACTGGCAACGAGAAAGCATGAAGATGGACGCTTCACCCACACGATTTTGGCTGCTCTTCCAGATTTGCAAGCGGGGACGTTCTATGAAGGATGGTTGGTCCGTGGTTCGGAGGGGGACGAGAACTTTTCCGTTCTTAGTACTGGGAAACTTCGTGTATCGAAGGGTGGGTACCTTTTGGAGTTTTCATCCGATCAGGATCTCCGCGACCACTCGCAAGTGGTTGTTACTGTGGAGCGTATTGATGACGGGAAACCAGAGACACACATTTTGGAAGGGAGATTTTGATTTATCGATCGTCCTACTGACGAGTAGTGAGGCGCTCCGAGGGAGCGCCTTTCGGTATTGGGCTCAATCGTGGCTTTGGAGCCTGGGTCGATTGACAGGTGGGAGGGAGAGTGATTGAATTGGAGGTGTCTGTTAAGAAAGGTGGTGAACGTTTATGTTTCTGCGCGACAAAGATAAGCCAATGGTTTCAAAAGTCTTGGTGGCGGGGTCTTTTGCGGCAGTCGTTTTTTCCGTTTTTGGGGCTTTGGGGACGGACATCTATCTTGCGAGCACCCAATGGTTGTTGATTGGTATTGTTCTAGCGGTGTGGGCGGTGTATTTGCTTCTTGAGGCAGAGTTTCGATCGTGATTCCTCTTCGAGACAGTGCGCCGTCACATCGGTTCCCCCCCTGTGACTTACGGGCTTATTATCACCAATGTGGTGGTTATTTTGCTCGAGCTTACCGCCCCTGACCTTGATGCATTTATCTTCCAATACGCTTTAGTTCCGGCTCGGATTTCCTTTTCTAACTTTTTCAGTTTCATGCCGTTTGTCACGAGTCAGTTCTTGCATGGGGGGTCTCGTGCATCTTCTGAGGTGTTCGTTTTTTTATTTTTTTTCGTTTCCAGAGTTGCCTCTTGCAATTTTCTCTGGTGCCCTGATATACTTCTCTGGAGCATATGAAGAGATTACTTCTTATCTCCTGCTCATGGAGGGCGGTGAGGAGCAGTGGCGTTTACCTTTAAGAATTCTAAGGGTCAGACATATTATCTTCATAGTAAGGATGTGACCCTGAAGAATGGTCGTCGGCAGACCATTTATTACTTTGCCCGCGATGTCCGCAGCGGTTCGCTTGATAGCGTTCCTAGTGGGTTCGAAGTCATGGAGACAAAGCGGACGGGAATGCCGGTATTGAAGAAGTCCTAATCGGCACCCTTTTCAAAACGTTTGTGTAGAACGTGGGAAAAAGCCCCGCACCTGCGGGGCTTTTCATTTGTTGCAGAGATGTGTCCCGTTTGGTTTGGATGATTATGTATAATCGGGGTATGGTGAATACGCAAGCAGTGTACTCGCAGCTTAAGACTGTGATTGATCCGGAGTTGGGTGTTAATATCGTCGATTTAGGGCTTGTGTATAAAGTAAAAGTCAAAAGTCAAAAGTCAAAAGTCAAAGTTTATATCCTGATGACGCTCACCACTCCGGGGTGTCCGCTTGCAGGTGTTTTGGATCAACTTGTTGGTGATGCGATTCGTGATATCGAGGAGGTGACGGATGTTTCGATTGAGTTGACATTCGATCCACCGTGGGCGCAGGAGATGATGAGCGAGGAAGTGAGGGCGGAGTTGGGCTTTGACTAGGCGCTCGTTGGCTGCACATTTTGCTTTATGAAGTACGTTATCGTTTTTGCCATCATTCTTGCGGCATACAGTTTCAGCAAGTGCTATGCCTTACTTACTACCGGTGTATCTTCTGGGTTTTTTCAGGCGATTTATTGTCGTGTGAGCTTCCTGCATTTTATTCCCCGAAGGTTTTCCCCGATTGATTTTGTTGTTCATCTATTCCTTTGGTTTGTTGTTGCCATTCTTGTATGGCGACTATACGTGAGGTACTTTAAAGGGAGGCTTTTCTAATGCAGGGGAAGATTTGGTATTTAAAGCAATTTCCACTTTTTGAGGGTCTCCCCTTTGAGCGGATTCAGAAGCTGGCACAATTCTTGGATGAACGAGAAGTGGGGAAGATGCAGATTGTGTTTGATCCTGAGGATCAAGACAAAATCTTTTTCATCAAAAGGGGGTTGGTTGAGGTCTATCACATTACTGAAGATGGACGGAAAGTTATTATCGACACATTGGGGCCGATGAGTTTTTTTGCTGCAGTTGGGTTTGGCGAAGAATCAAGCTTTTTTCTTGAAGCAAGTGAGGATACGTATCTTTGTGTCGCAACAAAAGACCGATTGTTTGAGATGGTTGCTGCTCATCCGAAGCTCGCACGGCAAGTGGTCGAAGGACTTTTGCTGCAGCTTTTTGAGGCTCGGGAGCAGATTTCGGTGCTTGCAACTGGTTCGGTTCGGGATAAACTCTCGCATCTTCTGAGGCAGCTGTCCAGGAAATACGGAGTAAAGACGGGGAAGCAGTTGCGCATTGAGAAGCGCTTCACTCATGAGGATTTGGCGAATATGATCGGCGCTTCTCGAGAGACCGTGACTAAGATGCTCGGTCTTCTTGAAAAGGAGGGAGTCATTACGCGGGAGGGAAGGCATTTGCTGATTGATCCTTCTCGTTTTTCTGTAGAGACGTGATTCAGATTACATCTGTTCAAATCTTTCTGTTGTACCGTACATCATGAACATGGTTTTCAAATGAGGATTCTTGGCATTTTCTTGGTTGGGGTCATTCTTGTTTCTTTCCTTTGGTACAGAGGGCTACGGGATCAAGGAGGAGGTGTGATGAGGTTTGTTCCCTTTGGCGAAAGCAGGACGGATGTTTTGCGTACTGCGGCTGCCCCCGGATTCTCCGGAGGTGGGACGTGGCTCAATTCTGAGCCTTTGGATATAGAGGATCTTCGCGGAAAGGTAGTGCTTGTTGATTTTTGGACGTACAGCTGTATCAACTGTCAGCGAACCTTTCCGTATCTTCGGGCTTGGTGGAACAAATATAAGGACCGCGGGCTTGTGATTGTTGGGGTACACTCTCCGGAATTTGAGTTTGAGAAGGATACCGAGAATGTCAGGGAGGCGACGCAGAAGTACGGCGTCGCTTGGCCAGTCGTCCAGGATAACGACTTTGTCATTTGGCGGGCATACAAGAATCACTTTTGGCCGCACAAGTATCTTGTGGATCAGGAAGGGAAAATCGTCTATGACCGTATCGGTGAGGGGGCGTATGAGGAGACCGAGCGGCGGATCCAAGAGCTTCTGGGTATTGCTGATGTGGCAGTGACCCAAGAGCCACAGACGGGTTCTGTTGGGTTTGGGATGGGACAGACGCCAGAGCTCTATGTGAATACCAAAGGACGAGGTTCTGGACATCTTGGGACAGGGAGGAATCGTGTCGAGCTTCTCGGAGACTGGCAGGTTGCCGGAGACTTTTCCTCTGCGGGGAAGGGCGCTCGACTGAGGCTCGATTTTAAGGCTTCTGAGGTGAACCTTGTCATGAGCGCTCCTGATAGCATGGAACGGGAGGTTCGTGTGGTGGTTGACGGCAAAGCGCAAGAGGAGTTGACGATTGGTACAGATGACCTTTATCCTATATGGCAGGGGGAATTTGGGCGTTATGTTCTTGAAATGGAGTTTGACGAAGGGGTGCGCGTTCATGCGTTTACCTTTGGGAGCTAGAGTATGCAAGAGCTCAATTTGATCGTTGCTTTCAGCAGTGGGGTTGTGTCGTTCTTTGCACCATGTGTGGTGCCGCTGCTGCCGGCATATGTGGGTTACATCAGCGGCGTGTCGATTGATCAACTGAAGAGAGAGAAGGGACTTGGTCAACATCGACGGAAGGTTCTGGTGACCTCGTTGTTTTATATCTTGGGCTTTTCGTTGGTGTTTGTGATTTTGGGGACGACGGCTGCTTCTTTGGGGTCGGTTTTGCGACAGCAGGATGTGGTGATTTCGCGTGTTGGGGGAATTTTGGTGATGTTGTTTGCCCTCAATTTCATGGGCATATTGAAGATTCCGAGCCTTGCGAGTGGGAAGCAGCTTCGTCTTCCGGCATGGGCTGAGCGGTTGGGGCACGGGAGAGCGTTCTTGATTGGGATTGTGTTTGCAACGGCCTGGACTCCATGTGTGGGGGCGGTGCTGGGAGCGATCTTGACACTTGCGGCTGTCTCCCAAACCGCCACTACAGGGGCCGCGATGCTGTTTGTCTATTCTTTGGGGATTTCGATTCCGTTCTTGATTATCTCCCTTGTTATCGCTCAGGTTCCCGGTGTCTTGAAGTCCATCAACAGATACGTGGGTGTGATGAGCAAGGTGTCGGGAGTGCTGCTTTTCATCATCGGGTTTTTGCTGTTCAACAACACGGTTGGATTTATTTCTGATAAGCTGACCTATAATCGATTGAATTCGCTGCTTTTCGAGATTGCGTTTAGTCTCGGATACGAGATTCGATAAGTTCGCGTCTAGCGTTCGAAAGGGGTATTTTCATGGTAAGTTGGAGGTGAAAAGGAATGGTGTCTCTTAAAAGATTTTTCATTCTTGTTATTTTTGCTTTGGTTTTGGCGGGGTGTACCCACGCGGTGCGTCAGGGGGATTCGGGCGGCGCTGAGCAGGCGGCGGTGGCTCAGGTTGATGGGCGTTTTGTCAAAGGAGAGTCGGCGCCGAAGGTGGTTGCAACAAGTTTTGAGGGTGATGAGGTTGATGTTTCTCAGTTTTATGGAGAGCGAGCAGTGATCTTGGATTTTTGGGCAGGGTGGTGCCCGTTCTGTATTGAGGAGATGCCGCTGCTGCAGAAAGCCCAGGATCAATATGGCGATGACTTAGTTATGATCGGCGTGCACAGGACTGATACAGAGTCGGTTGCTGTTGGTGAGCGATTTTCTCGAGAGCGCGGTGTTTCGTATCTTTTAATTCAAGATGGAGACGGCAGCCTTTACCGGGCCGCTGGGGGGATCGGGATGCCTGTTGCTGTGTTTATCGATAAGCAGGGCGTGGTGCAGGAGATCAAGAGCGGTCCGAAGACGACGGAGGAGATTGAAGAGAAAACGGCTAGATTGATTAAGTAATGTATCTCACAGAACTGATTCGTCGCTTCATTTAGAATGTTTTAGTGTTGGTCGTGTATAAAGGTGGGGCAATGAATGTTCCGAAGACGCTTAAGAGAGCTTTTCGACACCGTTGGTTTATCCCTTTGCTTTTGGTTTTTCTCGTCTTGGGTTTTTTCTGGAGAATTGGGCTTTTTAACCCACTTCGACCAGCTGAAACTGTACGTGAACTGGGGGGGAGAGCTGTGGATGTTTTGACTGGAGGGGGTGGATTCTCTTTTGATGAAAACACTCCGGGCTACGAGAATTACAAGCAACTCATGCAAGGCTGCCCAATTAAGGATTGCATCCCCTCGATTGATGATCCTCAGTTTGAGTCTGCGAAAGAGGCGAGTGCCTGGCTTGAGGATGAGGATGTGGTGTTTGCTCTTGACTATAAGGGCGAGCAACGTGCCTATCCGCAGCGGATACTCAATTGGCACGAGATTGTCAACGATGTGGTTGCTGGCGATCCAGTGGCCATTACCTTTTGTCCGCTGTGTGGAAGTGCCTTGACGTTTGATCGGAAGGTTGATGGTCAGGTGTTGGAGTTCGGGATTTCTGGGAAGCTGCATAATAACGACCTTATTATGTATGATAGGAAAACAGATGAAAAGCCAGCTGAAAGTCTTTGGCAACAGATCACGGGAGAGGCCATAGTTGGAGAACTTTTTGGCAAGCGCTTGAGGCAGATTCCCATGGATACTCTGCGTTGGGGAGAATGGAGGGGACTCCACCCGAAAACTACGGTCTTGTCTCGCAACACCGGTTTCTCTAGAGATTACGGCCGCTACCCCTACGGTGATTACGAGCAGAGCTCTTCGCTGCTCTTTCCTGTCGAGGGAGGCGTGGATACAACACTTCATCCGAAGGCGGTTGTTTTTGGTGTCGAGGTCAATGGTCGTTTCACGGCATATCCAGAGGATGTCTTGCAGGCAGACGCAGATGGGGTCATTAGCGATAGCTTGGGTGGGGTGAGATTGCGTATTACCTACAATCAGGGCACGGTGACTGTCGAGAATTTGGCAACGGGCGATGAAATTGTGACAACTAGGCTGTTTTGGTTTGCTTGGAAGGCTTTCCATTCCGACACCGAACTTTATCAGTAGTTCAGACTTGTTCCGTAGAGTTGTTCGCAAGCAAACTTGCGCGGTTTGCCCCTCTTGATTTGGTGTTCTTACTTCACTAGACTCAACTTAAGTATCATTGCTGTAACTGCTTATGGAACTCCTTTACTTAAGTAGCGGCTTAGATTTTGGCTGAATGAAGGTTTATCTTGGTTCTGACCACGGTGGGTATGAGTTGAAAGAGCGGATTAAATCCTGGCTTCAGGAATGGGGGTATGCATTTGAGGATATGGGTGCGACAAGATTTGACCCGAGTGACGACTATCCGGACTTTATTATTCCCGTAGCGCGGCGAGTTTCCAGTGAGAAGGGGTCTTTGGGAGTTGTTCTGGGGAGAAGCGGGAGTGGTGAAGCGATTGCGGCTAATAAGGTTCGAGGTGTTCGGGCAGCAGTTTGTTTGAACGAGGAGATGGCGAAGAAGGCCAGAGAAAAGAACAATGCCAATGTATTGTCTCTGGGTGGAGACCTTGTTGATGAAGCTGTAGCGAAACGTATTGTCAAGGTTTTTTTGGAGACCCCTTTTTCTGAAGAGGAGCGACATAAGAGGAGGCTTGGAAAGATTGATGAGGTGGAGCGTGGGCAGTAATCTTGAGCCTCTACGGAGTGATGTTGCTTGAGGCGTAATCTTTGCAATCATGAGGCGTCATATTATCCCAGCAATATTGGAGGAATCTGTTGAGGAAGTGCAGAAAAAGATTGAAAGAGTGAGGAAATTTGGCCCTGCACCAGAAGGTGTAGGGCTCATTTCACGGGTGCAGATTGATGTGATTGATGGAGAGTATGCTGATAACTTGACGGCGATGCCCTCTGATTTGGTGGATATTGATTTTGGCGTTCTCAATCTGGATTTTCATTTTATGACGGAAGAGCCGGTGGATTATGTGTTAGAGTGCTCTGAGCTTCACAAGACAACTTCGGATGTGCGGGTGATTGGGCAGGTTGAGCGGATGGGGAGTCAAGAGGATTTTGTTAAAGAAGCGGAGCATTTTGGTTGCCAGGCGGGATTAGCACTGGATTTATATACACCAATCTCTTCGTTGAGGAAAAATTTATATTCAAAACTCGATTGCATATTGTTGATGAGTGTCCGGGCTGGATTTTCGGGACAGCACTTCCATCATATGATTTCAGAAAAAATTAGGAAGCTTAAACAGTCCGGTTTTGATGGGGAGATTGTGATGGATGGAGGCGAAGATCCGAAGCATATTGTGTTGAGTAGGGCTGCAGGTGCTTCTGAGTTTGCGGTGGGAAGTTTTTTATGGAAAAGTAAAGATATTAGGAAGGCACTAGAGGAGCTTTTGGAGGCTGTTTCATGAAGAAGCGAGGCTTTACACGGGTTGCGTTTTTTGGGTATGCTGATGTGGGGTTAGATTTATGACTATTGAGGAGTTGCAAGATAAAGCCAACGCTATACGAGAAGATCTTATCAAGATGCTGGTTGAGGCTGGCAGTGGACATTCGGCGGGGCCGCTGGGGATGGCGGATGTGTTTACGGCGCTGTATTTTGGCGGGTTGGTGAAATACGATCCTAAGAACCCCAAGTGGGAGGAGAGGGATTATGTGGTGCTGTCGAATGGTCACATCTGTCCGATTTTATATGTCGCGATGGCGCATGCAGGATTTTTTCCGACCAAGGAGCTGATGACACTGAGGAAACTTGGTACGCGATTGCAGGGGCATCCACACAGAACAGCCTTGCCCGGACTCGAGACTACCAGTGGGCCGCTGGGTTCTGGTACGAGTCAAGCGGCGGGGATGGCTTATGCGCTTCGGATGGATGAGAAGAAAAATCGGGTGTTTGTGCTGCAGAGCGACGGCGAGCAGGATGCTGGAAACACGTGGGAGGGAGTGATGTTTGCCGGGAAGTATCGCTTGAGCAACCTCACGGCAATCATGGATCGGAATAACATCCAGATTGATGGGAATACGGAAGATATCATGCCGCTCGAACCGCTTAAGGAGAAATACGAGGCGTTTAATTGGCACGTGATTGAGATTGATGGTCACAATATTGAGCAGGTGATTGATGCGGTCAATGAGGCAGATGCGATTGCGGAAAAGCCAACGTTGGTTCTGGCTCACACGATTCCGGGAAAGGGAGTTGAGTTTATGGAGAAAGACTTTGCTTGGCATGGGAAGCCGCCGATGGGACCAGGAGAGGCGATGCAGGCATTAGAGGATATTCATAACTTGCGAACGCTGGGAGGGAAGATTGTTTCGGAGCATGAATAATATTTGTAAGCCATGAGCCTTTTAATGTGCTCCTTCTAGGGGCAGATGGGATACATAGAAATGGTGAGTGATGATTAATAAGAAGGCGCATTTGGTCAAAGATCTATTTTCGGAGAAGATTGAGAAAGTGCCGACACGGAATGGTTATGGTGAGGGGTTGGTGGAGGCAGGCAAAAAAAATAAAGATGTGGTGGCGTTGTGTGCGGATTTAACGGATAGCACCCGCACCAAAATGTTCAAGGATAAGTTTCCGGAGCGGTTTATAGAGATTGGGGTGGCGGAGCAGAATTTGGTGACGGTGGCGAGCGGGATGGCGGCGGTGGGCAAGATACCCTTTGTCAGTTCATATGGGGCCTTTTCTCCCGGAAGGAATTGGGAGCAGATTCGTACAACCATTTGCTACAACGACCGGCCGGTGAACATTGGTGGGGCGCACACCGGCGTGTCGGTGGGGCCCGATGGGGCGACACACCAGATACTGGAGGACATAGCAATTATGCGGGCGCTGCCAAATATGATTGTGATTGCACCATGTGATTACCATGAAAGCAGGAAGGCGACGGCAGCAGCAGCGGAGAATGGGAAGCCGACGTACATTCGCTTTGCACGGGAGAAGACACCAGTTTTTACGACGAAAATGACGCCATTTCAGATTGGGAGAGCCGAGGTGTTTCGGATGGGTAAACGAGTGACGATTGTGGCCTGTGGGCCGTTGGTTTACGAAGCACTCATGGCAGCTGAAGAGGTGGATGGGGAAGTGATTGATTGTCACACGGTTAAACCGATTGATCAGGATACTATTCTTATGAGTGCCAAGAAAACGGGCCGGGTGGTGACGGTCGAGGAACACCAGATAACTGGAGGTTTGGGGGGAGCGGTCGCAGAACTTTTGGTTGAGCAGCACCCCGTGCCGATGCGGCGGGTGGGGGTGAGAGATCGATTTGGGGAGAGCGGAGAGCCTGATGAGTTACTTCAAAAATTTGGCCTGAAAGCCAAGAACATCGTGGCGGCGGCAAAGGAGCTATTCTAATGTTTGATCTTATTTCGATTGGTGACAGCACCATTGATGTGTTTTTGGAGATTGAGGAGGCGAGTGTGAATTGTGAGATCGATCCCAAAGAGTGCAAGTTGGTGATTAATTATGCGGATAAGATCCCTGTGACGAAGGTGACGCGATTGGCGGCGGTGGGGAATGCGGCGAACAATGCGATTGGTTCGGCGCGATTAGGGTTGAAAGTAGCACTGTATACATTGTTGGGAGATGACTCGGACGGGAAGGAGATGCGGGAAGTTTTCACAAAAGAGGGAGTGGCCGGCGATTATGTGATTACTGATAAGGGAAAGCGATCCAATTTTTCTGCGGTGATTAACTTTCAGGGTGAGCGGACGATTTTGGTGTACCACGAGGGTCGAGTCTACGATTTGCCTAATCTCGAGAAAACCGGTTGGGTGTACTTCACCTCGATCGGCAAGGGACACGAGAAGCTTCACGAGCAGATTCCCGGATACATTCGAGAGAGCGGAGCGAAGCTCGCATTTCAGCCGGGTTCTCACCAGATTCGTGAAGGAAAAGAGGTATTTTTCCCTGTTCTTCAGGCCGCTGAGCTGGTATTGGTGAATAAGAAAGAAGCGGAAGAGATTTTAGGAACTCAAGGCGAGTTCCAAGCGTTGTTGCGAGGGTTGGGAGAGCTGGGTCCGAAGATCGTGGTGGTTACTGATGGTAGGGATGGCTCGTGGACGTTTGATGGTGAGGTGGTGAGGTTCTGTGGCATATTCCCAGAGAAGAGGTTTGTGGAGCGGACCGGTGCGGGCGATGCGTATTCGACTGGATTTGTGGCGGGTCTGATTTCTGGGGTGGGGGTGGCTGAGGCGATGCGCTGGGGTTCTGCGAATGCGGCTTCGGTGGTAGAGCACATTGGCGCGCGCGAGGGGCTGTTGACGCGAGAGGCGCTGGAGCAGCGGTTGGTTGAATGTCCGGAATGTCAAGTTGAGGAGAGGGCGTAGCGTATGGCGAAGGTGTATGTGACACGGGAGTTGCCTGGTACAGCACTTGATACACTCAAGCGCGTTCATGAAGTGGAGGTGTATCAGAGCACTGATGGCGGAGCGATTCCCCGGGAGATATTGTTGGAGAAGGTTCGGGGAGTAGAGGCGATCTTGCCGCTTTTGACTGACAAGATTGATTCAGAGGTGTTTGAGGCTGCTGGAGATACGCTTCAAGTCGTCGCGAATTACGCGGTTGGTTATGACAATATCGATGTTGGTGAGGCGAGTCGGCGGGGGATTGTGGTGACCAACACTCCTGGTGTGTTGACGGAGGCGGTGGTGGAGCATACGTGGGCGCTCGTTCTTTCAGTGGTGAGGCGGGTGGTTGAGGCGGACACTTATACGCGGGCGGGAAAATATCGGGCTTGGGGACCAGGCCTGTTTTTAGGTATGCAACTTGAAGGGAAAGTGATGGGTATTGTTGGGCTGGGAAGGATCGGTACATTGGTGGCGCAGCGGGCACGGCGTGGGTTTGAGATGAGCCTGGTGTATCATACTCGACATCGAAATGAGGAGTTTGAAAAAGAGTTTGAGGCAGACTACGTGTCTTTGAATGAGCTGTTGTCTCGTGCTGATGTGGTTTCACTTCATGTTCCCTTAACGAATGAGACAAGACACTTGATTGGGCGGGATCAGTTGGCGAAGATGAAGCCGGCAGCCTACTTAATTAACACTGCTCGGGGAGCGCTCGTTGATGAAGTGGCGCTTGTGGAGGCGATTGAGTCGGGGAAGATTGCTGGGGCGGGCTTGGATGTATTTGAGTTTGAACCTCAAGTGAATGAGCGGCTTACAACGATGGACAATGTGGTGTTGACCCCCCATATTGCCAGTGCAACGGTGGAAGCGCGAGAGGAGATGGTGCGGATGACGGTGTCTAACATTTTAGCGGTACTGGCGGGAAAGGAGCCGGAGAATTTGGTTACCGCTTCTTGACTGGTCATTGATCATTTTCGGAAGCTTTGGGAGGTTGTTTCATGAAGAGGCGATTTATTCAAAAAGTGGCGTTTTTCGGCTATGCAGACGCTGAGCCTGAGAGTGTGCTTTACAAACAAGCATACAATACCGCCAAACTTTTTGCTCAACAGGGCTTTACCATAGTCAATGGTGGGGGGCCTGGTGTGATGGAAGCTTCAACTCGTGGTGCAGAATCCGTTGGCGGGAATACTTTGGCGGTAACCTTTTATCCAAAGGATGCGCCAGGGTTCGAAGGGCGCTATGTCCAGAATATCGTTGATCGGGAAATCGTTACCGGTAATTATGTTGAGCGGATGTTCAAACTCTTGGAGGTTGCGGATGTTTATGTCATTTTTCGTGGTGGAACTGGGACGATCAGTGAGTTCGGCGCGGCTTGGGTCCTGGCTCGACTCTATTATGGACACCACAAGCCGTTTGTTCTTTTTGGCGACTTTTGGAATGAGGTGATGAGCACTTTGACGAGAAATTTTTTAATGCGAGGGACCGAAGAGCGGGTGTATCGGATTGTCAAAACACCCAAAGAAGCGTTGGATGTCATTGGTTTGTTTGAACGGAAGATGCAGGCGCATGATTCCAAGAGGTGTGATGTTTGCCAAAATAGAGCGGACATCAAATACAAGTATCAACTTTAATAAACTCTCTCGCACTGCTCGTTCGTTTAAGGGGTGGAACCCCTTGGCGGTCGCTCTGCTCCTTGACACCCCCTCCGACGTAACGTTGGAGCCAGGGGGAGTCCCCCTTGGAACCCCCATTGCTCAGCGGTTCCCCAAGCGCGGCCTTGCGTCGCCAAAGGCTATACCGGCGGGGCGAGGCTTGGGGTATGCTTCGCAATCAAATTCGAAGCACAAAATTTTTAGTGGGGCCTTCACTCTTCTGGTCTATTGACGGACTCTTGTCGCTTTGCTACGCTTAAGGTGTCGTTTCATTCCCGCTGCGGGAAACCGTGGGTTGTTAACCCGCTGAGGGATAGCAGCAACCGAGCGGGATTGAAGCTAGAGAAGAAGAGTTTACCTGGAGCTACCGATAGGGAGAATCCGAGGGCTAAGAGCCCTCGGAGCTTCAAACTGCGATGTTTGTAGGGCTTTCCGTTCGTTTTCAGGGTTTTTTTGAGGTTATAGCCGTGGCTTTGATGGTGTGGGGTGGAATTGTGGTCGTGTTGCGTCTTATGGTTTCGGAGTGGCATCATCTTCAGGGACAAGGAGATCGAGTTAAGTTTGAGCGCATACGTGTAGAATTTGGTCAACGGATTGTTCTTGCTGTTGAATTTTTAATTGCCGCTGATTTGATTCAGTCCATTCTGAATCCGGCCCTTGAAGAACTCATGAACTTAGGGGTGATTGTGCTCATTCGTACCGTGCTTTCTTACTTTTTAACTCAAGAAATCGATCGTCATGAGCGGATATGGAAGCGCTCAACATGAGTTCTGCTCACTGAAAGGAGGTGAACGTTCATGATTGGAAGCATGGATGAAGGCGGAGTCTTTTGGCCAGTTTTTCTCATCCTCGTGGGAACGCTGATTCTTTTCGTCAACCTTGGTATATTGCCGCCTGATACATGGCGTTTTTGGCCGATTATTTTCATTCTTCTGGGACTTTTTAAGTTGTCAGGGTTTGGAGTCCAAGGGAAGAAGTAGGTCCATCTCTTGCTGTTTTGTCCTCGATCTTGCTTTCCACTTCCCGTTTTATGGCATGTGGTGTTTTTTTTATTTCAATTAGAATGTCAGCGTGTCTTGTGGCGTCTTACCCCCATAGGGGTATCCTTGCGGTAGGAGTTCGTACCGCCTACAATCTTTCTTGTTTAGCGAATGCTACTTTCCTCTTTTTGAGGAAGAATGGGACACGCAATGAAGCGCTATTTTCAGATTGCCATTGATGGACCAGTGGGTTCTGGGAAGTCGACCGTGGCGAGATTGGTTGCGGAGCGACTGGGTTGGCTATACGTGTACACCGGAGCAATGTATCGAGCCGCGGCGCTTGCGGCAATGAATGCTGGGGTTCCTTTGAGCGATGCCAAGGCCGTGGCGAGATTGGTATCAGAAGCTCAGATTGGGATGAGCAATCCAGTCGGAAGGGAAGTGGACAGGCGACCGACGACACTGCTACTTAATGGGAAGGATGTGTCGTGGGAGATACTGAGTGAAGAAGTGAGTAAGGGGTCTTCGGTTGTCGCAGTGCATAAGGAAGTGCGCGAGGCTTTAGTTATCAAGCAACAGGAGATCGCTCGCACGAAAAATGTCGTGATGGAGGGAAGGGATACGACGTTCAGGGTCCTTCCTGACGCACAACTTAAGGTCTTTCTCACTGCAAGAGAGCCGGAGAGGGCCAAGAGGCGACATCAACAATTGTTGGAGCGAGGCGAGGACGTTGACTACAAACAGGTGCTTGGTGATCTGAAGAAGCGGGACGAGAGAGACAGCAATAGGAAGGTGGATCCGTTGCATGTCGTTCAAGACGCATGGGTGTTGGATACCACTGATTTGACTGTTTCTGCGGTTGTTGACAAAATACTGCAGAGGGTTCACGAGCTCACTTGAAACAAGTGAGCTCCTCCAGTCTACAAATATCGGTGTATTTATGGCTGAATACCACGACAGAGAAGCTTTACCGCCGAAAGGTGTTCTCGGGAGTAAGGTGAATGATGAGCGTGAGGGGCGGAAGAGGAAGGAATCTGGCTCAGGAGGGGGAAGGCGGGCGATCATCGTTTTACTGCTTCTTACCGTTGGGTTGTCGCTTATCTTCTGGATGCAGAGGCAGATGGTTGATTGGCTACGCTGGTTTTTTGGTCCCTCAACGTGGATCTTCACTCGATAATGCCTCTTGGCGAGTAAACAGAATTTCATTTACGATCGTATCGAAGCTTTCGTGTCGAACCACTCTTCTTTCTTGCCTTTTCCGTGCTTCTGGCGTGGAATCTTTACGGTTTTCTTCTGTCCCTGCCCTTTTTGGGATGCAGGCTTTGGTTGGTTCTGTCCCGGGCACGAAGTACTCGAATCGTCCGGGACAGGATTCGCAAGGGAGCGTGCCGGTCGTGGGACAAATCGCTACTCGCATTATCGTTTCAAGGGGCTCGAAGCGGTGTGGCGGCTTGTTGGCAAGGAGGCCGCTCATTATGGTGTTGAAGATTGGCGATGCCCCAGTGATTCCTGAGGCAACATAGCTCATGGGGGTATTATCGTTGTTGCCAACCCAGGTGGCTACGAGTACGTTCTTGGTAAATCCAATAGTCCAGTTGTCTCGTAGGTTCTGTGTGGTTCCGGTTTTGACTGCTACTTCATGAGGTGGGATGTTCAGCACCGAGTGTCTGCCGAAGGCAGGGGCGCGTGCGTTGTTGTCTGAGAGGATGTTGGTAAGGATGAATGTTACCTCAGGACTTGTCACTTGCCTTTTGTTGCAGCTAGCCTCTTCTTCTGCAGCCGCTTGAGCGATCATGGGTTTCACGGGCCTTCCATCTGGCGGACAGGTGTATCTGTAGAGCAGCCTTCCGCGATAATCACTCACTTGAAGGATTGGATGAAGATCCACTCTGGCTCCGCGGTTGGCAAGTACTCCATAGACCAAGGCAAGGTCTGTCATTATTACCTCTCCACCCCCTAGCGTTAGGGATAGCCCGTACCTGGATCTGTCATTCCAGGTGGAGATTCCCATTAGCTGTCCCTTTTCAATCATCTTGTCAACCCCAAAGACGGAGAGGGTTTTGACGGCGGGGACGTTATAGGAGTTTGCGAGGGCGTCACGCAATGTGAGTTTTCCATGAAAGGTGCCATCGTAGTTTCGGGGAGAGTAGGGAGGTTGACCCGGAACTCGGTAGGTGATGGGTGTATCAGAGAGTATTGTGCTTGCAGTGAAACCATTCTCTAAAGCCACCGTGTAGTTTACCGGTTTGATGGCGCTGCCGGGCTGTCGTGGACGGAGCGTGACATTGACCTGTCCGTCTCTTTCAAAATCGAAGAAGTTGCGTGAGCCGACCATCGCCAGAATCTCTCCCGTGGCGGGGATGGTAACGAGGCTTGCCCCGTTGGTTATGTTGATGTCGGTAAGACGGTCGACTTCTTCGGTGACGGCTTTCTGTGCAAAGTTCTGGATGTTGAGATCCAGGGAGGTTGTCACCTCCAGCCCGCCTTGTTCTACGAGTTGCTCGCCGAATTTTTCAACGAGCAGTTCTTTCACATACATTACGAAATGAGGAGCTTTGATGGCTGTTTTTTGGGGAGCGAATGTTAACTTTTCCGCTTTTGTTTGCTCGGCTTGTTCAGCCGTGAGGTATCCGTCTTCCACCATTCTTCGCAGCACCTCGTGTTGCCGGAATTTTGCGAGCTCTGGATGCGTTCCGAACGGAGAATAGCGGGTTGGAGCTGCCGGCAACCCAGCAATGAGGGCAGCTTCTGCTAGACTAAGCTGGGCAGCTGGTTTACCAAAGTACATTTGTGCCGCTTCTTCGGTTCCATACGCTGCTCCGCCATACGCTACTTCGTTGAAATACATCGAAAGAATCTCATCTTTGCTGAACCGTGTTTCTACCAGGATTGCTAGAAGGATTTCTTTCATTTTTCTTTTTAGGGTTTTTTCTCTTGTGAGTAGGGCATTCTTGACGAGTTGTTGGGTTATGGTTGAGCCGCCTTCGGTGCGGCCCCGAAGCAGCGTCGTGCGTAGTGCCCGGAGTATCCCCCTGTACGAATAGCCTGCGTGTCTGTAGAAATTTTTATCTTCAATTGCGATTGTTGCTTCAATGAAGTGTGGTGGGATGTTTTCCAAATCGACGAGTGTGCGGTTTTCATTTTTGAAGATTTTAAACAGCAAGCGCCCATTACGATCGTAGATTTTTGTAGAAACGATTTGGTCGCGAGTGATTAGCCTGTTAGGGTTGGGAAGGTCTTTGACAAGGAGAGAAACTGCGACCGATACCACTGCAGTTGCTGCTGCAAGTGTCGTTAGGAGGATGGCCGTTTTTTTGGGAAGTGGTTTTCGTCGGATTTTCGGTTTTAGAAGAAAGAGCGCTTGTCTTGCTGGTGCTTGAAGCGTGATGGTGAGCTTTCCTGCTTTGCGTTTTAGCCAATGGCGAATGAGAGATAAAAGTATTTGGGTTTTCGTGTTTGCTTGAGAGAAGCCAAACAAGATGAATTTAATTGATTGAACTGTTGAGCGAAGCGCAACTGCACTAGTGACGGCAACTGCGTAGAGGAATAAAAATATGAGATGAAGTAGTGGCTGACCTAGTATGATGAGGAGTTTCTTAAGCTTTAGGAGCGGGCTTGAGCCCGATTGATTTCCCGCCATTTGCGCATATTATAATGCAGAGGGCTCGGTGATCATAGGGAGAGAGGGCTTTTCGCTTAAAGAGGAGGTGTTTTTAATTTTTTGGGAACTTTTCAGACAGGAGATTCCAAAGGTTCGGATGTTCGCCATCATATCCCAGTGCCCAGATTGCTATTCCAGCTAGACCGGCTTCGTTCACTAAATCGTATTTCAGGCCAAGAGAAGTTTCGTTTTCATAGTAGATTTGGTAGGTCTTCCCATTTTCAACGTACGTCAGCCTTGGTGATAGAGCCACTTCGTCCCAGTGGAGCTTGGTCTGCTTTTGGGCAATGAGTGATTGGACGCGTTTATATGTTGCTAATGATCCTGATCTTGGATACGTGGATGCATAGGCTGCCTCTGAGCTGGTTTGCCATTCGTAGCCATAGTACGGTACGCCGAGAATAATTTTTTCTAAGGGCATGGATTTGCTGAAATCGGTTAGGGTCTTTGATATGTCGTACTCCCAGTGCTTCGGAGCACCGCGGATTGGGGCGATGGGACCTGCGACTTGTGAAGACATGCGATGGAAGTCGTAGGCCATGATGATGATGTGATCTGCGAATTTGGCAATTTTCGGAATCTCCCATAAACGCACCTTCGCCGCCGCATCCGCAAATACATCGACACTCAATGTGAGGTGGGGGTTTTGGGCTGTGAGCGCTGTTCTTAGCTCTTGTATGAATTGCGTGAAGTTTTTTCTTGTTCTGTATGCTGGTGAGCCGCTAAGCTCAAAGTCGACGTTCACGCCGTCAAGGTTTTTGACCGCAATAATTTCGAGTGTTTGATGGATTGCTCTTTTCCTTTTTTGGGGATCGTTCAACACGCTTGTGATCACCTCGGGACCCAATGCCTGAATCGTCAAGACGACTTTTGCTCCTGAATCTTTGGCTTTGCGGTACATGGTCCCGAAAGCTTGGCTTTTGTAGGTAGTCCACCCCGGTTCTTCGGTGTTATCGTCCTTTATCTTCTTGATGTTTCCTTCGGCATCAATTTCAAGTGCGAAAAAGGCGACTTGGGTCAGGAGGTGGTAGCGTTGACGTTCTTCTTCATTGATATTCCAGAATGGAAGGAACCCTATGATTTCCTTCGGCTCGGACGGGCTGGGTGTTTGAGCGGAGAGGACTTGAGAATCGTCAGGCAGAGGAGTGATGAATTCAAGGTTTGTGGAGATTGTGTTTGTATAGAGCACCGCAATGATTGCAATTGTCATCAGCAGTGGGAAGACAAGGAAGGGCCCTCGTTGTCGTAGGCTCTTCTGATTGTCTAATGGAAGAGTTTCTTGAGGAGATTCTGGAGCGATTGCCTCTTTCAGGTTTTCGGCAGGCATAACGTTATTGTAGCAGAAGGGCTTGAGCGGTCCTGTTTGCTCATTCCCGCTGCGGAAAACCTCGATGAGAAGAATCCGTCCCACTAGGCAGGATGCGAGCTTCAATTCAGAAGCAGTAGCTGAAGACGTCTTTAATCAGGTAGTCGAAGAGCCTTAGGGTTACGATGTACGCCACGGGGGGAGTCGTCAGTGCGAGGAAGCGTTTTGGTTTTGCATACGCCTTGGTAAAGAGGAGATAGCTAAGCAGGGCAGCAGTTACTGCAACGATTTGGGAGAAGTACTTTGCTAGGAAGCTTAATTCGAAAAGCGTAAGGCTATTTTCTAGCTCATTCGTAAAATCGATGCAGCGTTGTGTTGATAGGGCTTTTTGGCCAAAGAGCAATATGGCAGCGGGGAGGCGGGGGAGATGGCCCTTGCGCATAGGTTGTTATTCATACTATAGCATTATGTTCTCATTACCAAGCTAAAATACGCCCTCTATCGATGTCGAGGCAGGATTGATTGTTATTTGTGGGTAGCGGATCTTTCCGGTTGGCTGACCGTTTTCGTCGATTTCTTGTGGCCATGGACAGTCCAGGCAGAAGTCTTTGACGAAGGGGTCGGAGACTACGAGATGTTCCCTGAGTTCTAGGTTCTCAAAATCTCCTTCTTCGGGCGGCAGATTCGTGTCTTTTTTAATCCAGATTCCACGGCGGCTTTGGTCGACTCCCTTGGGCGCAAGCCCTTTGATAAAAAATTCATGTCTGGTGGTGCACGGGTTTTCTGGGTTGGGAAGGAGACCTGTCAGCGTGCAGACATTCATGCCGATGATACCATCTGGTTTTTCTGGCCATTCGGGTTCTTGGTTCTCGAGTGCTTTTTCCATGAGTTCGTGCCAGATTGGTGCAGCACCTGTGATGCCGGATACGAGGTAGGGGTGCATTGGCGTGTTATCGTTATTTCCCACCCAAGTTGAGACTAAGACATGGGGCGTGAAACCGATGGTCCAGTTGTCTCGAAGATCATTGCTGGTTCCGGTTTTTACCGATACGACTTTTCCGGGAATCACAAGCTGAGACGATGCTCCGAACGCTGCCGTGCGTGCATTGTTATCTAATAGTATATGGGAGATGAGGTAGGCAGTTTCTCGGGAGAGCGCTCTTTTTGGCCCTGTCTCGTCTTCTTGTTCTTTTTGTGTCAGCGTATTTTCTTTATTCAGGTTTGCAACTCGTTCCTCTATCTGGTGCGGTTTGTACTCCTCTAAAATGTTTCTTTGCTGATCTTCCACTTTTAATATCGGTTGGAGCGGGACTGTCACTCCCTGATTTGCAAACACGCCAAATGCCACTGCCATGTCTGTCATACGAACCTCCCCACCCCCTAGCGTTAAAGAGAGTCCGTATTGATCGGGATTCTTCCAGCCTGTGATTCCCATGGCGCTGGCTGTAGCGATCATACTTTCTACGGAGTTGACTGCAAGAACCTTGACAGCTGGGATGTTGTATGAATTTCCTAGGGCGAAGCGGGCTTGCACTGGACCATGAAAGGCGTAGTCGTAATTTCTCGGGCAGTACAATGGCTGTCCAGGGACGAAGAAGCAGCTTGGAATGTCCAGAAGCAAAGAAGCGGGGGTTAAGCGGCCGGTCTCAAACGCCGTTGCATAGTTTATTGGTTTGATGGCGCTTCCCGGTTGGCGTGGGCGAAGGGTGACATTGACTTGCCCGTCAATTTCAAAATCGAAGAAGTCTTTCGATCCTACCATTGCCAGGATCTCTCCCGTTTTAGGCTTTGTGATCAGTGCCGCGCCATTCCCGACTCTCATTCCTTCTAACTCTTTAATTTCTGCAGCCACTGATGCATGGGCGTACTCTTGGAGCTCAAGGTCCAGGGTTGTCGTGACCTTCAGCCCCCCGCGTTCGACGAGATGTTCTCCGTATTTTTCAACAAGCAGTTCTTTGACCCACAGCACAAAGTGTGGGGCTTTGATGTCAACTGTGGGGGTTGTGAATTGAAGTTTTTCTTGTTCGGCGTTTCTTGCCTCCTCTTTGCTGATGTAGCCGTCTTCGACCATTCGAGAGAGGACGAGTGTCTGTCGTCGTTTTGCCAGATCCGGGTTGACGCCAAATGGGGAGTAACGCGTTGGTGCGGCTGGGAGGCCGGCAAGCATCGCCGCTTCAGCCAGTGTTAGTTTGCTGGCAGGTTTTTCGAAGTAGGTTTGGGCTGCGGCTTCTATTCCCCATGCCGTCCCACCATACGGGACGTGATTTAAGTACATTTCCAGGATTTGGTCTTTGGAGTAGATGAGTTCTGTCAGAAGGGCTAGGATTGCCTCGCGGATTTTTCTTCTAATTGTGCGCTCCGGTGTCAGGAGGGCGGTTTTTATCAGTTGTTGGGTGATCGTTGACCCGCCTTGCAGTTTCCTGCGAAAGAGCGTGTTGAACGTTGCTCTTAACAATCCCTCTGTGGCGAACCCGTGGTGCTGGAAGAAATTTTTGTCCTCAATTGCGATGTGGCTACGGCTCACGTAGTCCGGGAGTTCGTTCAACGAGACAGGAGTGCGGTTGCGTTCGGCAAAAATTTCAAATAGAAGATTTCCATTGCGATCGAAGATTCTGGTGGAGGCAGAGAAGGCGTCGTCCTGTCGGAGTTTGCGGGGTGAAGGAAGATCGTTGAAAATTAAGACGTAGCTTACGCTGCCGATGAGGGCGAGTGACGCGAACACATACCAGTATTCTTTTAGGAAGCTCTGTAATTGAAGGATGTTTTTTTGTCTTTTGGATTTTGAAGCGAAACGTCCTTTTGCGTCACGACGAGAGTGAGAAAGATCGCGTCGAGCGCGGCTGCTTTTGGCTGTTTTCTTTTTTGATTTTGTGCGGCGTTTCTTTGCCATGTTCCTTATTGTACCAGGTGTGTTCTTTGCCGTTGGTTGTGAGCCAAAGCAGAGAACTTCGCGCAGTATTTTTTGCGGATGTGTTGATTGTTGGTTTTGGGAAGAGCAGCCGATTCGAACTTTTCGGATTCAGCGCAGGACTATTGTGCGGCAAAGATCCCTTGGTAATCGATTGTTTTTTTGAAGCCGAGCTTTTCCAGTGCCTTTTTGAGTGTTTCTTGTTTGCTGTTGTGGTAAGTGTCTATGGTAAGGTCAAAAAGTTTCGGGTACCAAAACCAGGTGGGCTTTGATTCGTCCACTAGTCCGGTGTCCACCACCCATTCTTTCCATTGCTTTGCGTACATCCTGCTCCATTTTTCCACGTTCTTTTTCTCTCTCTCAAAGATATGCATTTTGGCTTCTTCCACCGTCAAGTTGTCTCTGTTGACAATGCGATCGATCCGCAGCGCATCGTTAGAGCAGAAGACTAAGATCTTCAACGTCCCGTCAATTCCTTGCGCCATGAAGCTTGAAATCCATGAGTCTAAGATTTTTCCTCTTTTGGACTTTAGTGTCTTTCGCATTCCGAAATCGACCTGCCGATCGAACTTGTCACTGTAAATGGTGGCATCGTGGTGGGCTGTGGTGCTCGAGTCAAATAGACCTTTGTTGATCGCGTACTGGCGCATGAAATCACCCCCTGAGAAATACTCCCAGCCCAATACTTTCGCAAGCGCCATTCCGAGCGTGGACGAACCAGCTGTTGGGAGACCCGAGACAGTGACGTTGCGGTATTTGAGGTTTTTGGGCATATGTTCTTGGTGACGGAGCGCTTTGGTTGTACCATCATACACCAATACACCAACTTGAAAATTTAGAACCGCTCTGGTTTTTTGTTGCATTGGTGCTTCTTTAAGATCCTGTAGAATGGTTGTGCGCGAAAGCGCTAGCATAAAGCCTTTTTTCGATTGTTGGGAGACCGATGAGCGAAGCATCTCAAGAAAAAAGAATTGAAATTCTTCGACGGACCTTGATGGTCTACGTGGTGATCTTTATTCTGTGGGGACTCTACCGGTTGCTTTTTCGGTTTCCCGTCTTCATTGAAGAGCTTCTTTTTAAGCCGCTTATCTTTCTGCCTCCAGTGTTTTCCGTTCTTGCAGGCGAAGGTAAACGATGGAGAGAGGTGTTGCGGGCTTTTGGGTTTCGCAAGACGGGTTTTTCTCTTTCGCTTTATTATGGTTTGACGCTGGGCGCGGTGTACATCCTCGCCGTTCGATTAGGGATTCTTGTCTTTTCTGGGGGTACGTTCGTGAGTGGATTTTCCGTTGCCCCCCTTCGTTTACTGAGCGTCTTTACGCTTTCTTTCATCACCGCGTTTTGGGAGCAGATCGTTTTTTCTGGGTTTATGCTTTTGCGGTTTATGCACGTCTTGAAAGATGAGTGGGGAAGCGTTGGCCTGGCTTCGCTTTTGTTCACTTTGCTTCATCTCCCGATTCTTTTCGTGGAGTCGAATACTCAACTTTTATTTGTTGTCATTCAGCTTGTCTTGTTTTTCCTCGTCGGCTTTGGTAATGCGGTTTTAATGCTTCGGACCCGAAATATCTTTGCTCCCATTCTCTCTCATACGTTTTGGGCGATGGCGGCGGGGTTATTTATCTGATTCTGTCTTTTTCCTCTAGTGGATTGGATTTTTTTCTTATTGATGGTAGAATCACCATTACGTCATGATTTCTTCACGGCTTTTCCAACGTATTTCCGCAGTCGTTTCAAAAAACTTTAGCGAGCAGACAAGTTTTGCCTCGGCTCTCGTGCGCGAAGACAGCGAAAATCCGTATACCCCCGAGCAGTCAAGCCCCAAGACGCCGATCGAATTGGGTGTTTCGGAGCTTATTTATGAACGATTGCGCTCATTTGGACTACCGCCCCGGCGCTTGGGAGTTTCGAAGAAGCGTCCAAATGTGGTGTGTTATTGGGGACCTCGGCGGTTTCGTAAGAGTATGATTCTCAATGGTCATATGGACACGGCACCTGCTGGGGAGGGATATACGCTTGATCCGCACTCCGGTGCTGTGCGTGATGGAAAACTGTATGGGGTTGGCGCGGCTGATATGAAAGGTGCTCTTTCGGCTTATGTTTATGCGGTGAAAGCGCTTTTGGATTCGGGTGTTGCCTTGGATGGAAGGCTCGTCCTTGAATTTACCGTAGATGAAGAACCGGGTGGATGCAGTGAGTTTGGAACAAGCTATCTGCTTGGGCAGGGTATTCGCGCCCGCGTTGCCATTATAGGAGAGCCTGGAACTGATACAATCTCGATTGGTACCAGAGGAGGTTACCGGTTTAAGCTGACTGTCTTTGGGGAGGCGATTCATACTGGGCGTCGGGCTTGGGAGCGCAAGGAGATGGGGCGCAACGCGATTCTTGATATGGCGCGAGTGATTATTGCTTTGGAGAATCTTGAGATCCCCTTTAAGCCAGCGCGAGCTTTTCAAAGACGATCTCCGGTTTTAACCTTTCCGACCAAGATCTCTGGAGGTGTTTCTATCAGTAGTGTACCGGATAAGTGCGTTGCTTATGGTGATGTCCGTCTCATGCCAGGGAATAGCGATAAACAGGTGAAGATTTGGATCCGTGAGAAACTTGCTGGAATTCCTGGGCTTCGGTATGAGTTTGAAGATCTTCTCTTTGTTCCTTCAGTTGAGATTGATCGTAAGGAAGAAATTGTGGAGCTTCTTTCTACACACACAAAGGAGGTTTTGGGGTTTGCACCAAAGATTGAGGGTTCGGGACCATGGAATGATGCATGGATGTTGGTCACGCATGATATTCCTACGGTGAGTGGGTTTGGTCCAGATGGCGAGGGCCATCATGGTGTGAATGAATGGGTGGATCTTGAGAGTTTACGGAAAGTAACTGAGATTTATGCACGAGTGATCGTTGAGTATTTGGGGGTTCGAGAATAACCCAAGAGAGCAGATTGGAGGTGAGAGTAGCATGAAGCGAAACGTGCTTGTACTTTTTGTCTTCCTGTTTGGTGTTTCTGTGGCCGGCGTTTCCATTTGGCGTTCAAGGCCTGCACTTGTTACCCTTGCCGCTCAAAGCGAAGCGGAGTCTCAGGAGGTTGTGGTGGAAGAGCGCTTGGCAGAAGCGGCAGATGAGTATCCATTGCCGTACCCTGGAATTTTGCCTGATCACCCGTTGTATTTTCTGAAGATGATTCGTGATCGCATCCAGCTTTGGCTGACGCGGGATGCCCTGGCTCGAGCTGAGTTGATGCTTCACTTTGGAGATAAGCGCATAGCTTCCGCTTTGGATCTGGCGGAGAAAGGCAAGGCTGGCTTGGCTTCATCGACTGTTACGAAGGCGGAGATCTATCTTGAGCGAGCCGTCGGGGAAGCGGAGCGCTCGACCGAGGCTGGTAAGGATACCCAGGAGTTTTATGAGCGATTCGTGCGTGCTTCCAGGAAACACGAGAAGGTGCTCATTGGTATTCTAGCCAGGGTTCCTGATGAAGCAAAATCAAGCGTGGAGGAGTCTCTGGAAAAGAGTAGGAGTGGATACCAACGTGCTGTGGAGGTGGTCGGGGAGCAGGTTCAAGAAGATGAGGGTGCAGTGGGCGATTCTGAAGATGCTCTAGAGGCAGGAAATGGACAAGAGGAGACCGAGATGGAAGGGGTTGAGGGAGAGCTAGAGGAGGAATAGAGCAAGCGTAAGAAGAGAGCTAGAGGAAGCGAAGGACGGAACTGTCTATTGACAGCGTGTTGATAGTGTTGTTATCGTGATTTCATTGACAAGTGGACTTTAAGCAGCGGAAACCGGTGGCTCGTCTTCGCCGGAGCTTCGGTGGAGTGAGGAATCCGGTGCTGTGCCGCAACTGTAATTTAGCGTCTAACGCCTAGCGTTAAGCGTCTAGGGTTAGGAACTAAGGAGTCAGGAACGTTGCTTGAGGAACTTTTCTTCCGAGCAGGAGCATAAATTAGCGTCTAGCGCCTAGCGTTAAGCGTCTAGTTTAAGATTAGGCCTTCCTTCGGGAAGGTTTTTATTATGAAAAAATTTCTTTTGGCTCTTTTTGTTCTTGTTCTTGTCGGAGGTGGGTGGCGGGCGTTGCGTCGACAGCCTGGGATTGGGATGGAGGTTCCACCTCCTGCTGCCGTTGAACAGGTTCGTCAAGGTGTAACACTGGTTTTGGATTTTGGCGACGGGAATATTTCTACTTATTCTGGGGTGCCTGCAGAAAGTACGGTGTATGGAGCGTTGGAGCATGTTGCTCGTGAGGAAGGACTTGCTATTGATTCGCAGCAGTATGATTTTGGGATTTTTGTGAAGGCAATTGGAGGAAAGGAGAGCTTGGCTGAGCGGGCCTGGATTTACATTGTGAATGGAGAGTCAGGGGATGTTGCGGCGGATAAGAAAGTTGTACGCGATGGCGATCTCATTGAGTGGAGATATATTGAGCCGAAATAATTTAATGCGAATACTTTTCTTTATCACTTTGGTTTTGTTGGCCTTTTTGGAACGGGTTGTTTTTGATTTGGGACCTAATGTGGAGTTGGTAACCATGGTGATGCTTTTAACAAGTTTTTATTTGGGGCGACGGTGGGCGTTATGGTTGGTGTTCTTGGTGATGGTGCTTTCTGACACGATTCTTGGTAATACGAACATCTTCTTGTTCACCTGGAGCGGATTCCTGATTCCGGCAGTGGTCGCAAGTGGTGTGTTTGGGAGACGGAGGAACCCAGGCGGCGCGAAACGCGTGGTTTTGGCGACGGGCGTGGGTGTGGGCGCAACGCTGTTCTTCTATTCGTGGACGAACTTTGGGGTGTGGCTGCTTGACGGTTGGGGAATGTATTCTCGAGATTTTTCGGGACTTTTGCTGTCATACATCAACGGGTTGCCGTTTCTTAGGATGCAGATGGCAAGCACGTTGTTGTTTGTTCCGGCAGGGTTTGTCGTGGTGGAGTTTTTGCGGATGTTTGTTAGAAGCAAGATATGGCGCACTTTTTTAAACCGGCAATCGATACGAAAACTAGACATTGTACGTTTGATAACTATTTGACCTCGTAGCAGCGGAACCCAGTGGCTCGCCTTCGCCGGAGCTCCGGCGAAGGCGAGGAACCTGGGGCTGTGCCGCAACTGTAATTTAGCGTCTAGCGCCTAGCGTTAAGCGTCTAGGGTTAGGAACTAAGGAGTCAGGAACGTTGCTTGAGGAACTTTTCTTCCGAGCAGGAGCATAAATTAGCGTCTAGCGCCTAGCGTTAAGCGTCTAGTTTAAGATTAGGCCTTCCTTCGGGAAGGTTTTCTTTGTATTCCTCCTGTCGGGTACAGGAGATTTTTTATGGCTGCAGCAGAACGCAGAGGTGTTTATCTTCATGAGGGGATGAATGTTCTTGAAGTAACTAATCCCCATTTTGATTTTCGTGATGAGTTTGATGCCGCCCTGCGCGTTGGTGGAGTAACAGAGAGCATTGAGCGACGTCTTTATGCTAACTTTTCCACCGCCGTTGGAGAAGATGTTCTGCGGCGAGGCAGTTTTGAGTTTGAGTTTAGCGAAGGAGAAAACGAACGGCTGATTTTAACTACCGCTGACCATCGAGCGTTCGGTGACATCACTCGCATTACATTGAATGGAGTAAAGAAGAGAAGGGCGGCTGGCAAGCCGTACGAGCGAGAACTCGCAGAGCTTGTTGGCATGCGGGAGCTTCGACGCAGATGCCTTGATTGTCCCGATGGTTCGACATTCGTTCTTAGTTATCCTCCAGGACCGGCAGAGGATGGTTATACCGGCGTGAGCTTGACGTATGTGTATCGAGTCGAAGGAGATCCAGGAGCAGGTAGGCGAGTCCGTGTGATGTTTTATAAGAATGCGCTGTCGCTTGAGGGTCATGCTCAACTGTCTGGTTTCGCTGAGTGGGTTGCCGCTCCTCCTGATTCGCAGAGTACTCCAGAGTTTTTTGTTTCAAGTCCTATTGATATTTCGGACAACCCAATAATGCAAACGGCTGATGATGTTGTTGCGCGGATTGATGAAATTGCCAACAGCGATGATCGATTTGTTGTTTCTGGTGTTGGTTTCGGTTCGAGTCTCGCTCCCGAAACTTTTGCATCCTATGAGCCGCAGCTACGGGAATCGGCTGCATTTTTAGCAGAAGCTTTACGAGAGGAACTGCGTACCCATTCAATGGGCTTGGATCAGAAGGGCCTCTCGGAATTAGAGCTGGCGTACAGTTTTGCACGGCGGGCTGTCAAAGTCTTTGCGGAGTGCGGGCAGATTCTCACTGCTCATCAGTTGACGGAAGATTGTCGATGGAGGCGGGACGTTAATAGGAGTTTTCACTTAAGGGGCTTCGAAGGGGGTGTCGCGGCGGATTCAGTTGTAATAGAAGCGGGACGACTACAAGCACATCTCCTTAATCGCTATGGAGATCTTGAAACGCAGAGAGTCGGGGGTGGTGGTTGCCCGCCGGGAATGATTGCGTCGATTGGGTTTTCCTTGGACGGGTTTACCGTTCTTGCATTAGATGGAGTATCGTTTGGAAGCAGTGAGAAGTCATGGACCTATCATTCGGGCACCTGTCGTGTTTGTCGCGCTGAGAATACGATGGTTGGGCCTTGTGATATTTGCAAACATTGCGAAGTTACGTTTGATTAAAATTTCCGTATTTCTTTTTACTCCAGTACCAGAAAGCCTCGTGCTGTTAGTCCCCTTTGCGAAAGCCCACGCTCCGGGGATTTGCGCTTTAGGAAAGTTAGGCAGAGGAGCTTCAACGCGGGGATGAATGATAGTTTTCTTGGGGCTTTCGGTACGGAGTTTCAGTCTATCAATTGATAGAAGCCCCGGCCTCTTAGGCCGGGGAGACTTCACTTTTTTATGGGTAATTTTATCTTTATTGAGTACAAAATGTTTCAATTGGGTCGCGGTGGTTTGTGGGATTGAGGAAGGGATGTGGACGGAGACTCGTCACTGTTTGCTCATCCGACCCCTGTACTCTGGACGATCTCCTTTGATACAGTAATTGATGGTTGACAGCCTAGGGGTAGTGGCATAGCGTTTATTTAAGCACTACATCTAGTGTTTTTTTATTCTTACATAACATTTTTTACGGTAGGAGTAGTAGGTTCATGAAATGTCCGTATTGCGGGCAGCGTGATAGCAGCGTTTTGGAGAGCAGACTGACTGAGGATGAAGAAAGCATCAGGCGGCGACGCGAATGCAACGTGTGCGAGAAACGGTTCACAACGTACGAGCGGATTGAGGGCATTGATCTTGTCGTTCTTAAGAAAGATGGAACTCGCGAGCCATTTGATCGAGAGAAAATTAAAAAGGGACTCATGAAGGCTACTTGGAAACGGCCAGTATCCATCGAGCAGATTGAGAAACTCATTGAGGATGTTGAGCGGAAGATTAGGCGCAGGAAGAATAAAGAAATAAAAAGTTGGGAGGTTGGGAAGTTGGTGATCACCCGTTTACGCAAGTTGGACCCCGTTGGCTATTTGCTGTTTGCGAGCGTGTATCGGGATTTTCAAGATATTGACGATTTCAAACGGGAGATTAAACAGCTGGAGCAGTCCACATAGCAAGGCGGCTTCGCTTGGTAAACTCGGAGGATGTTGGTAATGAGAGGCCTATCGGAAAACGCAAAAACTGTCCTTCAGATGCGCGATTATTTGAAGCGCGATGATAAAGGGAATGTCACTGAAACTCCTGAGCAGATGTTTCGCAGGGTTGCCAATGCGATAGCGGCTGCGAGTGGAAGCTATGGTGAGGATGTGGTGGTTGACGCCAGAGCCTTTTATCGGATGATGATACGTTTTGAATTTTTGCCCAACTCCCCGACACTCATGCATGCGGGTCGTAATGGGGTGAATCAGCTTTCGGCATGTTTTGTTCTTCCTATCGATGATGGCTTGGAGAGCATCTTCAAGACTCTTCATGATGCAGCGCTTGTATTGCGGACAGGGGGGGGTGTCGGCTTCGCGTTTTCTCGTCTTCGGCCTCGGGGAAGTTTGGTGTCGAGCACGGGCGGGATTGCCTCAGGCCCTGTTTCATACATGGATCTTTTTGATCATATGGCTCAAGTGATTAACGAGGGGTCGAGTCGGAGGGTGGCGATGATGGGGATCTTGCGTGTTGACCATCCGGATATTCGTGAGTTCATCGTTGCGAAAGCCAGTGGCACACGACTCCGGAACTTCAACGTTTCCGTTGGCATCACCGATAGTTTTATGGAAGCCTTGCGTCGTGATGGGACCTACGCTTTGGTTGCGCCTCACACTGGCAAGACCGTCCGACGGGTTGGGGCACGGGAGATCTTTGAACAAATTTGTGAATATGCGTGGGAGGTGGCGGATCCTGGTCTGGTTTTCTTGGACCGGATGAATGCAGCCTGTCCTATCCGCCACCTGGGAGAGATTGAGGCGACCAATCCGTGTGGCGAGCAACCACTTCTGCCCTATCAAAGCTGCAACTTAGGTTCCATTAATTTGGCGAAATTTGTTATTCAAAGGACTAAAGAGAATAAGACTAAAGAGCATAGGGGTAAAGAGAAAAGAGATATTGAAATGCTTGTTGATTGGAAGAAATTGGAGGAAGTAACGAGGCTGGCGGTTCGGTTTTTGGATAATGTCATTGATGTTTGTGAATATCCTTTGGCAGAAATTGATGAGATGTCGAAGAGAACACGCAAGATCGGTTTGGGGCTGATGGGGTTTGCCGATTTGCTGTTTCGCCTTGGTATTGCCTACAACTCAACAGAAGGGGTGGCAATTGGGCGGAAGATCGCTCGGTTCGTAGACCGCGTGGCACGGGATGCGTCGGTTGCAATGGGACGCGCCCGCGGATCGTTTTCTGCCTTTGAAGGTAGTCGATGGGAGAAAAAATATCCTGCGATGCGCAACAGCACCGTTACGACCATAGCGCCAACCGGGACTATCAGTATTTTAGCTTCCTGCTCTTCTGGAATCGAGCCGATTTTTGCATTGAGCTTCACGAGACGCAATATTTTGGATATCGGTAAAACCGAATTAACCGAGTTCAACGCTGAGTTTAAACGACAGCTTGCCAACCGGGTGAGGAGTCGAAAGCGTAGAGAACGGATATTGAGTGAGGTTGCACAGACCGGAAGCTGTCAGGATATCGACGGAGTACCGGATGATCTTCAGCGAATTTTTGCAACAAGCCATGATATTCGTTGGAAGTGGCATGTCAAGATGCAGGCAGCATGGCAGCGATACTTTGATAGCGCGGTTTCCAAGACCATTAATTTGCCAGAGACGGCAACGGTTGAGGATGTCCGGCGTGCCTACCTTATGGCTTATGACACGGGTTGTATGGGCATTACCATCTATCGTGATAAAAGCCGTTCGCAGCAGGTGTTGAATCTTGGGAAGGTTTCTTCTGGAGGCTCATCGGAAGTAGTCGAGCTTGTCGACGGAGAAGTGAACGGTGAGGTGCGGCAAGAACTCCATGAACATCGCTATGTTGTGGTGAACGGAGATGAGGGAATTTGTCCGGACTGCAGAACGCCGATGGTGTTTCAGGATGGATGTGCAACCTGCCCGAATTGCTCCTACAGCTATTGCAATGTAGCCTGATAGTGTAGTGATTATAGGACGCCTCTTATATGCAAGGAATCCTGGCTCTTGGTAAAAAACAAATTGAAGACATAAGAGAGCAACTGACTAGGCGCTCTCTTGGTGTGAAAAAGCGGGATGGGCGGGAGGAGCCGTTTGATCTGGCAAAGATCGAGCGCAGCGTTATTGCCGCCGGAGCTGACACGGGAGAGTTTGGGAAGCGAGAGGCGGCAAAAGTTATCAAGGGTCTGATGGCGAAACTGCAGAACGGTTTTAGTCGGCGCCGGATGGTCACGGTGGATGAAGTCCGCAATATTGTTGAGCCGGCTATAGCTCAAGCAGGCTACTTCGCAACGGCCAAGTATTATATTCTCTACAGCACGAGAAAGGCAGCGGATGAAGCGGAGTGGAAGATCCGTGAGCCGGAGATGGCCGGGCACTCGTTGGAAGTCGCCAAAAAGCGTTATCTTCGTACCGACATGCAAGGTCGGGTGATTGAGACACCGGGCGCGCTTCTTTGGCGGGTGGCGCGGCACATGGCAAAATCCGAGATTGGCTGGGAGAGCGAAGGAGAGGTGGAGCGGATGGCGCGAGAATTTTTTGAGCGGATGGTGAAATTGAAATTCGTTTGTTCCGGAAAGGCGATGTTTGAGGCTGGCAATGATGGGGGGACTGGGCAACTTTCTGCCTGTTTCGTGTTAGGGATTGAGGATAGCATTGCTTCCATTTTTAAAACGTTGGGGGAAGCGGCACTCATTCACAAAAACAACGGTGGAACTGGGTTTAATTTTTCGAAGATCCGGCCGTGCAGAGATAAGGTGAAGAACGTTCCGGGTGCGGCGAGTGGACCGGTGGACTTTTTACAGGCGTATTCGGCGGCTCTGTCGAAGATCTTGCAGGGTGCCAAGCGACGGGGTGGGAACATGGCGATTCTTAATGCCGATCATCCTGATGTTTATGATTTTATTCGGGTGAAGGAAGAGGATGGGAACATCAAGAACTTCAACATTTCGGTGGGCGCGGTGGATGCGTTTATGGAAGCGGTTGAGAAGGGCAAAGACTGGCGTTTGGTGAACCCGCGCACCGGTGAGACCACGGTAACTGTGAAGGCCCGTCGGCTTTTTGATGAGATTGTTTCCGCGGCGCACAAGACCGGGGATCCGGGCATGATATTTTTGGACCGCGTGGAGCAGGACAATCCCACGCCCACTCTAGGGAAGCTTGATGCCACCAATCCATGCGGGGAGCAGCCGCTTTTGCCGTACGAGAGTTGTAACCTTTCAAGCATCGTGTTGTCTAGGCATGTCAAACGGAAGAATGGCAAGCGAGGCCGCGATGCGCACGGGCTATTTGGCTGGGAAGTGGATTGGGATGATCTTGGGGAGACGGTACGCACGGCGATTCGGTTTTTGGATAACATGATTGAGGTGAATACCTATATTCTTCCTGAAATTGAGCGGGTGGTGCGCCATGGTAATCGCAAGATCGGTTTGGGGGTGATGGGATTTGCCCATCTTCTTTTTAAGCTTGGCATTCCATATGGCAGCCGCGAAGCGGTCGCGATGGCAGATCACTTGGGAAAGTTTATCAAAAGAGAAGCGGAAGCGGCTTCCATGGAGCTTGCAAAAGCGCGTGGCGTTTTTCCCAATTTTGATATCAGCTACTGGGCGGGTACGGCAGAGCGCTACCGGAATGCGACGATGCTGACGATCGCGCCGACTGGCACCATCAGCCTTTTTGCCAACTGCAGTGCAGGTATTGAACCAGTATTCTCATTGGTCACTGCCCGGAGGACGTTCTTTGAGGATGATCGCAGGAATCGGGCGACGAAGACGATGACAATCGTGGATCCGGTGTTTGAGGAGGTTTTGGATGTTAAGCTTAAGAATGGAGAAATTCAAGGGCTCACGAAACGAGGGATTCTTTCGCATCTTAAGAAGCAGGGGAGCCTCAGTGGTTTGAAAGGTGTACCGAAGAAGATGGCTGAAGTGTTTGTGACAACCCATGAGGTTGATTGGCCGTGGCATGTCAAAATTCAGGCTGCATGGCAGAAGTATTGTGATAATTCGGTGTCGAAGACCATTAATTTTAAACATAGCGCTAAGCGCAAGGATGTGAAGGACGCGTATCTATTAGCATGGCGATTGGGATGTAAAGGGATCACGATTTATCGGGATGGGAGCAAGGTGGATCAAGTGTTAAGTACCGTCGCTGAAAAACACCCGGCATCCAAGAGAATGGAGACGAAGAAGATTGCTGCGCTCGAAGGAGTCTGTCCTGAATGTGGAAGTGCGATGACCTTCGCGGAAGGATGCGCGACCTGCCCGCAATGCGCATACTCTTATTGTGCTGTGTGATGTCTGAACGAAAGTTTAGTTTTGTGTCGCGTACTTGCTTGTCAATTTGCTTTGGCAGGCGGGCTTGTACGGAATGCGGCTACAGTCATTGTTCGGTTTAATCGTCCATGGGCAAAGTGATTCTTACGCGAGGGGAGAAGTGTCCGCATTGTGGGCATAGATATTTGCGAAATATTGCCGTTGATGCGGTGGCTGTGCGTGATGGGAAAGTGGTGTTGATTAAACGCGGGAATGAGCCGCAGAAAGGATTTTGGGCATTGCCTGGCGGTTTGCTTGATTGGGATGAAGATGATCGTGAGGCGGTGCTGCGAGAGCTTGAGGAAGAGACGGGACTCACTGGAAAGCTTGGTCGGTTTGTGGGAATATATTCTGACCCGAAGCGGGACACCTTTCAGCGGGTGACGATTGTTTACGAGGTTTTGGTTTCAGAAGAAGCGTTAAGAGCGAGCGATGATGCCTTGGATGCAAAGTGGTTTTCCTTTGACAAATTGCCAAGACTCGCGGCGGATCATAACAGGATAATTGAGGATTATAAAAGCACTGGTTGAGCTGAGGTCGGTTAATGTTGTTAGGAGGTATGTTCATGAATGATCAGGAGACAACAATTTCAGAGCTCAAACAAAAAGTGTTGGAGTTTCGGAAGAAGCGAGGCTGGACGGGCATGGAAAATCCTAAGGATGCGGCGCTTTCTTTGGTGTTGGAGGCAGCGGAGCTTCTTGAGCACTTTCAGTGGAAAACGGGAGCAGAAGTGAAGCGCGAAGCACGACTCTATGGTCCCGTTTGCGATGAGCTTGCTGATGTTATATGGTGGGTGTTAGTGGTTGCGGATAGCATGAACATCGACGTCTCTAAGGCTTTCGAGAAAAAACTTGCTAAGAACAAAGAGAAGTGGCCTGAACACCTGTTTTCAAAAGAAAAAACACTGGAAGAGAGGGATCGAGCGTACTATCGGATTAAGGCAAAACACCGAGGAGGACACCCGCTCGCCGGAGGCGAGGAAGACCGGTAGTCAACGATTCATTTCCAATACATATGAGAAATAAGACTTCTGTGATCAAAAAAATAAAAAAACGGGATGGGCGCATTGTTGATCTCGATGCTGGGAACATTACCACTGTAATTTCCAAGGCTGGGAAAGCGACCGGTGAGTTTGGGATGAAGGAAGCCAAGCGGCTTGCCGATATTGTGATGTCAATTTTGGAGAAAGCTAACGGTGAGGTGACACCGACTGTTGAGCAGGTGCAGGATATCGTTGAGCAAGTGCTGATGGCCGCTTCGTACTACCAGACTGCCAAGGCCTACATCCTCTATCGGAAAGAGCGGGCAGATCTTCGAGCAGCGCGGCAGGTCATTGGGGTTGAGGATGATTTAGGGATGCCGATGAATGCGTTGAAAGCCATGGCGCGGCGCTACCTTCTCAAAGACGAACAGGGGAATGTGATTGAGACGCCCCGGCAAGCGGTTGAGCGGGTGGCGCGGACAGTGGCATCTTCGGAGAAACGGAAGAAAAAGGGTTGGGAGGGGCGGTTTGCGGAAATGATTGGCACCTTTTCGTTTGTTCCGGCCGGTTGCTATTTCCGCGGTGCCGGGCGGAAACGAGGTCTTTTGGCGAATTGCTTCGTTTTGCCAGTTGAGGATGATATGGGTGCGATTTTTGATGCGGTCAAATGGACGGCGCTCATTCACCAATCGGGTGGAGGGACAGGATACAACTTTTCGCGTTTGCGACCGAAGGGCGATATTGTTGGTGGTGGAGGATTTGCATCAGGACCGGTGTCGTTTATGAAGGCGTTTGATGCGGCAACAGAGATTGTGATGCTTGGTGGTCGGCACCGTGGTGCGAACATGGGGATCCTCAATGCCGACCACCCGGATATTTTTGAATTCATTGCTTGTAAAACGCAAGAAGGGGAGGTCGCTAATTTCAACATTTCGCTGGGGGCTTCTGATGCGTTCATGAAGGCGGTGGAGGGCGATCGGGAATGGAATTTAATTAACCCTCGGACTGGAGATGTGGTGCAGACTATTGGAGCCCGGACGATCTTTGATCAGGCCGTCGCCTTGGCATGGAAGACCGGGGATCCAGGGATGATCTATTTGGATGCTATTAATCGCAACAACCCACTTTTGGCGGCACTGGGGCCGATTGAGGCGACCAATGTGTGTGGTGAGCAACCGCTTCACCCGTTTGATGTTTGCAATTTGGGCTCTTTGAATTTATCGAGGTTCGTTACTTCAGGCGGCAATGGTCAAGTGAAACCGCGTGTTGATTGGGAGGAGCTTGAGCGGGTGATGAGGCTAGCGGTGCGATTTTTGGATGATGGAATTGATGCGAGTGAATATCCTATCCCGCAGGTTAAGAATATGGCACATCGGGTGCGGAGGATTGGCTTGGGAGTGATGGGGTGGGCAGATATGTTGCTTAAGCTTCGCATTCGCTACGATAGCGAGCGAGCGGTGCGGTTGGCTTCGAGGGTGATGAAGTTCATTCAAGAGGTTGGCTGGGATGAGAGTGCGAAGCTGGCGCGAGAAAAGGGGGGATTTCCGTTGTGGAAGCAAAGTGGTTTTGCCCGTCGTCATCCTGTGCTTGGCAGGCGCGGGAGAAAGTCGGCACGGGTGCGGAATATTGCGATCACCACCATTGCTCCGACAGGGACGATCAGTATGCTTGCCGATTGCAGCTCGGGTATCGAGCCTGTCTTCGCTTTGGCGTATGTGAAAAATGTGGTAGATCAGCATGGACTAACATATACGAATACTTTATTTGAACAAGCGCTTGATGAGGCTTTTGGTGATGGGGAGCGGACTCAGATTGATGCTGTACTGCATGAGGTTTCCAAGACCGGAAGCGTTGACCATGTTGAGGGTGTGCCTTCGTGGATCAAAGAGGTCTTCCGCACAGCCCATGATATTCCGCCGGATTGGCATGTGCGGATGCAAGCGGCGTTTCAAAAATACACGGACAACGCGGTGTCCAAGACCATTAATTTCCCTGAGTCTGCAACCATCGAGGATGTGGAGCGCGCGTATATGCTTGCTCGGGATACAGGGTGTAAGGGGATCACGATCTATCGGGATAAAAGCAAGGCAGTACAGATTCTCAATACCGTAGCAGCTGAAAAGCGTGAAGTAAAAATTCAGAGCAAGCTTTCGGTTGTTCCATTGGCGTTGCGAGCCAGAGAAGGCAACCCTACGGAGGAAACTCAGGACGTCATTTGTCCTGAATGTGGGGGCGCCATGTATTTTGCCGAGGGCTGCTCGACTTGTCAACAATGTGGCTACAGCAAATGTGAAGTATAGGTTACACATTGCGTTTTTTTAGGCGTATGGTGTAATGCCCGCAGGAAACTCTGCGGGTTTTTGAAAGGAGTTGGTTGTTATTTTTATGAACAAGCACGATCTTCTCTTAGAGGTCATTCAGCTTGTTAAAAATTCCCCGTTACTTACTCCTGGGCAAAAGTCTTTGTACATTTCTCGTCTTAAAACCACTTCTGTGGTAGAGCAACAGAGCGTTCTTGCATTTCTTCAGGCTCAACATGCGCTTCTTGAAAAGAGATTGAAGCAGGTTCCTTTTGAAACAGTGATTGAACGGATTGTTGCTTCCTTTCGACAGAAGAAAGAGAGTGGAAATGGCAACCACTGAACGCTCACGCGCCACCGTCGCCCCCATCCCATTAAACGAAGAGCTGCAGGGAGTGTATGACGGTTTGCATTTTGGTGTCCGTAGCAAAGGCGATCCGGTTACGTGGAGAACGTTTGTTGTCGATCTTCGAAGACTGGTGGGGGTAGAGCATCCGGACTCCCAAGTGCCTCCGCTGGAGAGATTTCAAGATGCCTCTGATCTTGTTAGTGCCCTCGTTGAAGACACCCACCTGGAGCCGCTCGTTCCCGAAATTCTTTGTGCAATTGGTGAATTTGAAGATTTGGTTGAGACTACCCAACAGGGGCTCGATGCTTTACTTTTCAATGGTCGTCACTATCCTGAGCCACTTCTCTTTACGCTTGCTGATGAACTTAGCGGAAAGGACAAATCTGTTGCCGTGGTTAACCCGGTTGGACACTACAACGACTGGGAAACTCGTATTATTGCCCCGCGCGTTACGCGTCCTATTGATCACTTTATCATCGTCGCTTCAACCCAAGCCGAGCAAGGCGGGAGTATGGAGGTGCTTACGAAAGTTATTCGTACCATCAGAAATCCAGAATTTGCCCGCAATGTTCAAGAAGTCGATGTTGTGATCCCGATGTTCGGTGGTTCTCGTGGCCATCGCCTTGGCCAAGATGAGCGGGTTGGATACGAGGTTCTAGAAGCGATTGTGAATCCGAAGATTCCCGCGCTTCTCACTAAAGACTTCCTGTATCAGCTTCGGCAGGAGTTGGGCGATGAGGTTCCCCCTGTTCGCTTTATTACGGTGGACGTTCACAACGAAGAGTATCCTCGGCGTGTTTTTCAGGAAGAGGGCTTTGAATTTGTCTCTGCTGATCCCACTCCTGAACTTGCTCATGCAGCATACCAGGAGCTAGAAGAGCGAGGGTGTCTTCATTTACCGCTTAAGGTTATTGCCTGTGATAAAGGAGCTATTCCCAGGACAGAAAATATGGCACGAGCTTTGCTTTTCCATCCGAAGAATACACTAAAATCTGTTGATGTGATTTATATTGATAAGACGCGTCTTGCTGCTGGTATCATCGAGGAGGCAGAAGTCGTTAACGTTGAGCGCTGGGGTTTTGCACCGGCTGGATCAGTTGAGCGCAGGCTTCTCCCTGTTCCTCCGGTTGATCATCCTTCCAGCGAAGCGTGTGCGCTTCTTCTTTTGGATGACATTTTTGATACTGGTGAGACGGCCGCAGGGGATATGCAGCTTGCTCAAAAGCATTATCCCAATGCTTGCATGAAGATTGTTGCTGTCCCTAACCCGGTTCTTTCCAAAGGTGTGAAGGCGTTGGATAGGGTTGGCGCCGATGTGTATTTGTTCGGCAATACTCTAAAACAAGAAGAGCTTCTTACCCGGGCTGATGTCCACACCGTTGATATGGCCCCTGCAATTGCCCGAGTCATTGTTGGAAGTGACTCGTAGATGCTCCTCCTGTAGAATTTCACTATGAAGCTCATTCTGGCTTCTTCTTCTGAGCGGCGGCGGGAGCTTCTTTCGTGGTTGGGTGTGCCGTTTGAAGTGGTGGTTTCTGAGCTCGATGAGAGCCAGATTCAAGCTGACGATCCAGGATCGTTAGTTTCTCGTTTGGCGGTTGAGAAGGCGAAGGCGGTCGCCAAAGATCTCAATGACGGGTTGGTTATTGGTGCTGATACTATTGTTTATATTGGTGGTGAAATAATTGGTAAGCCGAAGGATGAGAAGGATGCGGTTCGGATCTTGCGAAAGCTTTCTGGAAACACGCATTGGGTCTATACCGGAGTTGCAGTTGTTGATGCCTCTTCAGGGAAAAACTCTGTGGACGTTGAGAAGACGGCGGTGACGTTTCGAGAAATACCTGAGGGAGAGATTCAGGCGTATGTTGATTCCGGCGAGCCGTTGGATAAAGCGGGAGGGTATGCGATTCAGATGGGCGCGGCAGGATTTGTTGAGAAGGTGGAGGGGAGCTACACGAACGTTGTTGGCTTGCCGCTATTGACATTGGCTGAGCTTTTGGAGAAGCAAGGCTATTCGGTAAAGAAGGATGTTTCGAAGATTGTTTTTAAAAAGACAGGGTATTGGAGTTAAAGACGCAAATTTTATTTTACGCATAAAATAGGTTGTGCTGTATGCAAGAAGAGAGTGGAAACGATTCCCAAACAGAGAGATATGAAGGTGCGGAAAGATTACGAGAAAAATGATCAGTAGGTCATAAGCAGTTATGAAGAAAATATTCCCTAAAAAGCTTGAGCTTGGGGATACAGTTGCGATTGTGGCGCCTTCTCGGTCATTGGGGATTATCTCTAAGGACATTCGATCGATTGCTAACAAGCGGTTTGAAGAGTTGGGATTAAAGCTCGTGTTTGGCGAACACGCTGAAGAAAATGACCTATTTGATTCTTCAGCAATTGAGCCTAGGCTAAAAGATTTCCATGAAGCTTTCCGTAACCCCAAAGTAAAAGCAATTCTTACTGTTATTGGAGGATTTAGTAGCAATCAATTGTTGCGGTACATCGACTGGGATCTGATTCAGAGAAATCCAAAGATCCTTTGTGGTTTTTCCGATATCACCGTTCTTCAGAATGCCATTTTTTCAAAAAGTGGTTTAGTTACCTACTCGGGTCCTCATTATTCCACATTCGGTCAGAAGCATCATTTTGACTATACACTTGACCACTTTAAAAAATGCTTATTTTCGGATGAGTCTTTTTCAGTACAACCAAGCAAGCAATGGAGTGATGATGAATGGTTCATCGATCAAGACAAACGGAATTTACTAAAGAATACAGGATTTTCCGTGATCAATGAGGGGGAAGGAGAAGGAGTCATTCTTGGCGGCAATCTTAGCAGCTTCAATCTCTTACAAGGCACAGAGTACTTTCCTGATCTAAAGGATTCTATCCTTTTTCTTGAAGATGATTACGTGTCACTTCCTCATACGTTCGATCGAAATCTTCAGTCTCTTATTCATCAGCCAGGTTTTGGAGGGGTACGAGGATTAGTTATTGGTCGGTTTCAAAAAGAAAACAAGATGGCTGAGGAGAAACTTATTGAAATTATTCGGACTAAGAGAGAGTTGAAGGAGCTTCCTTTGGTGGCTAATGTCGACTTCGGTCATACTGATCCGAAGATTACATTTCCGGTTGGGGGAACGGCTAGAATTGCAGTGAGATCAGGAGCCTCTTTGATTCAAATCATTAAACATTGAGTTTTACCTGCAATATAATGTTCTGCTGAGATCGATTTTTGACGAGCCGATGGGGTTCTTTGATTTCGTAGGTTTTTTTCTTTTTTCTCTGGTTTCTTCTGGTACAATTAGGTCATGTCTGAAGAACTCATGGAGCGACGGCTACTCGAGAGGATATATCCGCCAGAGCTTGTCGAGGCTTTTCCCAGTTTTACTGCGGAGTTGGAAGGGTTTTTGGAAAGGAATGCCGGGGTGGTGGTTACCGCTGAGACTTCGGTGGCGGCTATGCATAACTATGCCAGAGAGCTTGTCAGTTTGGCGAGAACAGCAGCTGTTGAGGTTGAACAGTTTCTTGGCCAGGAGGGAGGTAGAGTTAATGAGCTTTATCGGCTTGCCACGTCTCCTTCGAGAGCGGTGGGTGAGATTGTTCCTGGTGATCCTTCTCAAGTTGGCGTGTTGATATCGAGAAAGGGAGGCGAGCAACGGCTTTACCATAAGCTCGATCTCTCACGAGGGAAGCGGGGGTATGATTTTCTCATGCTCCTCCAGCGTTTGCCGAAGGGTCTCGATACTGAGCCGGAGGTCCATAGAGCTGGCATGGAGGTGTATCTTCCACTTACTGATGGGATTGAGTTTCATGTCAACAAGAGTTCTGTACGACCGTCGGCTTTGAAAAAGACCGTGACGATTCTCCCCGGAGACGTTCATCACCATATCTTGCCCTCAGAGGCCGTCGGTCATGGACCGGCGCGGACACTCATCTTTGGGGCTTACGGCTTTTATCGGGCAGAGAAGGTTGATGCGGAGGACGGGTACGATGATCGAGGACGAATTAGAAGATTCCAACGCATATACGAATATGCAAAGCTCGCCAAGGGTTAAGATTTGCGGGAATACGAATGAAGAGGATGTGAAGCGGCTTATCGGTTACGGCGTTGACTCGTTAGGGTTTATTGTTACAGAACGAGATATTCCTTCAAGGGTAGAGTCAGATACGCTTTCGAAACTCATCAAGCAAGTTCCCTCGAATATGCTTTCCGTGATTGGAGTTGGGAAATATTCGGTTGAGAAGATCGTTGAGATTTGCCGCAAAACTGGGGCGGATGTGGTGCAGTTGCAGCGAGGAGGGAGTCTAGATGATATTGCGATCATCCGGAAAGCGCTGCCAAATTTGAAGATTTGGAAAGTGTTTTTTACTGATAAAGAGCCGGATTTGGGAGAAATAGTCGAATTTGAAAAAGTTTCCGATGCTATTATGATTCACGGCAAGGAAGAACAATGGCCAGTGGGGCTCAAGATTGCAAAGCAGCTTCAGAAGCCGTTTGTGTTGGCGGGAGGCTTGAACGTTGGTAACATTAAGCGAGCAATTGATACTTTCAATCCATGGATGGTGGATTTGATCAGTGGAGTGGAGACGGTTCCGGGGAAGAAAGATTTTCGGAAAGTAGAGGAATTTATTCAGGCCGTGAAAGATTGACGGATCTTAAGAGGGGTAGCGGGGTATTATATAATTCACGATATGGATATCAAAGAAACACGAAAGCGGTTGATTGCGGCGTATAAGCTTCTATCGGAAGAGACGACGACTCGTCACAAGTTTGAATCGATTCGGTCTTTGATTCAGGGCGTGAACCCTCAAATTGATCGGGCGCTTGAGTCCTGTTCAAAGGCACTTAAGGAATTGGAGAAGGTGCGCAAGCGTAAGCTCATCGATCTCACTGCCAAGCGACTGCCGGAGAAAACAGAGAAGCAGAAAAAACGGAAGAAGGTTTTGCTTTTGTTTCTCAAGCGCTGGAAGAAACTCAAGCGCACAGTGAAGCGTGTGAGTGGCGAGTATCAGAAAGGAAGGGAGGGGGAGGTGGAAGCTCCAACAGAACAGGTTACGGGTTTAGGAAAATCTCTTGCTCTTGCAAAGGGACCATTGGTAGTATTGACTACCATTGCTGTTGCGGCTGTGGGTGGGTTTATGTATTTGAGGAGCAGTCGAACCCCAACTGTTGCTGAGCCTGTCCAGCAATCACCAACGGTCGTTACTGAGAAGAAAATCGTTGAGGAATCGGGTGTTGAAGACGACTCGGTGCTTTCCTATTGGGTGAAGGAAGGTGCTGTTGATGTGGATGCAGCCGGCGCTCAGACCATTTGGGGGATCCACATTCATAAAGAGGATACCGGCATCCGGCAACGGGGAGAGGATGTTCCGGCAATGGGGGCGGTGGTGACTGCAGAGTTGAGAAGCCAGTCGGGGACCACTCCGCTTTCGGGCACTGTCGGAGCTGATGGCTGGGTGCGATGGACAGAACCGCTTCCGACTCAGGAGACTGGGCTTTATATTATTGAAGTGAAAGGCGAGCTTCCCTGGTCAAGTACTAATCAGCTGGCTTGGGAGAATCGGCCCCTTGCCTCATCTCGCCCGGGACCTTAGATTAAACGAAAGCGCTGGATGCGAGCCGCAATGCGATATTCGAAACGAGACTTTCTAGAACATCTTGAAAGAGAACACAAGATAAATCCGCTGTCGGTGTATCTTAAGGAAATCGTGTACGGTGGCAACGACGGGATTGTTACGACGTTTGCTGTCGTAGCGGGGTTTACCGGTGCCAGTGCTGGAGATAGTATTCCCACCTTCTCTGCCGTAGCCGTTCTCCTCTTTGGGCTGGCGAACTTGTTTGCAGATGGCACTTCGATGGGTTTAGGAAATTTTCTCTCGGTTCGATCGGAGCAGGATATCTACCGATCCCATAAACACAGAGAGCTTTCGGAAATTCGTGAGAATCCAGAGATGGAGAGAGCAGAGACGGTCCATATCTTAAGAACTAAGGGTTTTAGCAGGAAGGATGCAGAGACCATAGCTACCATTTACTCAAAAAATGAGCAGAGCTGGCTTGATTTTATGATGAACCATGAATTGGAAATGCCTAATCCTGAGCACGATAACCCGTTATTGACGGGGACGGTGACCTTCTTCTCTTTCGTCTTTTTTGGTCTTATTCCGATTGTCCCGTACATCTTTATGGAAAGTCTTGAGAATATCTTTAGTGTTTCTGTTTCGTTTGCGTTTTTGGCTTTGGTGTTGTTGGGGATGTTGCGATGGAGAGTCACAAAGCAGACGTTGTGGCGCTCGGTCGGGGAAGTGGTGTTGGTCGGCGGTACTTCGGCGGTCATTGCTTTCATCGTTGGAACCTTTTTCAGGGCATAAAACTTCAGGATAGACAACTCGGAAAAAACGAAAGCTGCTTCAGGAAAGAGCTAATGTGGGGCTCCTTTATTGTGGTAGACTACGGCAAGTTATGACTAGACTTCTAGCTCCTTCCAATTTTAGAGTGCCAGAAGTTTTAGAAACCAAGAAGTTTAGGTTGAGGATGTTAACTATTCACGATGTAGTGAAAGATTACGATGCGGTGATGACAAGCATTGATCATCTCCAGGGAATATTCGGCCCTCGTTCTAAATGGCCTTCAAAAGATTTAACACGCGAACAAGATTTAATCGATCTAGGCTGGCACCAAAAGGAGTCTCAGAGAAGAACCTCTTTTGCTTATACAGTTATGAGCCTAAACGAAAAAACTTGTCTTGGTTGTGTATATGTTTACCCATCGGTCAAGAAGGGTTTTGACGCAGAAGTTTATATGTGGGTAAGGAAAAGTGCCTTTGATAAAGGTTTAGATAAGGAATTGTACGAAGCTGTAAGGAATTGGATCGAAAAAGAATGGCCTTTCAAGAAAGTAGCTTATCCGGGTAGAGAGATATCTTGGGATGATTGGAAAAAATTTATAAACATTGTAAAAGAAAATTTGAGAGATTGAAATGAAAATCAATAACATCTTATTTACGTTTTTAATTGTTTTATTTTTGGTTGGATGCCAACAGCAAATTGTGGAAACCATAGAACAGGAATCAGAAAATATCAAAATAGTAGACAA
>JADFLW010000004.1:68230-80846 GCA_022564195.1 Patescibacteria group bacterium | reverse complement strand
CAGGAAAATTTGTACTACGGTGTAGAATTTAATATATGAAGCAAAAAGAAGAACCTATTACAGCAGTTATTTCTCCCATGAGTCTATCCGACATCACGAAAGTACGAGAAGTTGGACTAAAAGTTCCTGAATTTGCTGTGGGCACTGAAACACCTTCGTTCTATAGCGAAGAAGCAATGAGGAAAATGGTAGAAAGTAATGACTGCATAACACTGGTTGCAAGGGTAGAAGGTGATATTGTTGGATTTATGCTCACCTCAATTCTTCCAGCTGCTCGTGACGCTTACATCCACGCAGTGGCTGTAACAGAAACTTATCGCAGACAAGGTATTGCAGGTCAACTGATTGATGAAACTCTTACACAACTTGAAGCGAGACCAGAAGATTGCAACCATGTATTCGGGGATATCCAAATCGAAAACGAAGCATCACTCAAATTGTTTGAGAAACATGGTTTTCAAATCGGAAAACAATTTAACTACATTGATACCATGCTCCCCAGAAATAAGGATTCATGATTTTTACCCAACCGAATTTCAAAAGGATTACTACTTACAAACACTAGGATAAATCGGCCACCCAACCTCTTCAAAACAGGGGCACAATTACATCCTACGGTTTCAGAGACGCTTTTTTATCCCCGTAGTACCTAACCAACACGGACTCAAAGAGTTCGCCACAGTGTAGACATTTCTGCGAAAAATCGTGAAGACAATTCGAGCGGAGATTATTTGGAATATGATTTACTGAGTGCAACCTTATCCCATTTTTGCAAAACCTTTTAGAGAAATTAGCGCTCCAATTACAAAGACAGCCGTTGCAACATAAATTGGTCCTAAATGCAAAACCCAGTCATGAGCAAAAAATCCAAAATAGTGCATTGGAAGAGCTGCTGCCAAGCCAACAACCGGCGCAATAACTGCAGCTACCCATGCCCAGAAAAGACCTTCAGAAACTCCGTAGCGAGAAAGGGCGTAGACGGCAATTCCAGTTGCTGCGATAAATCCTGCTGCTGCAATATGCAAATGACCAATGTAGTAGACTATTGCAGGATTAATTTGGTTTAGTTGCTCACGAGTAACTCCATTTATAGTCTCAACTCCCAATTCGAACCCTGTGCTTAAAAAGTTTAAGGCAAAAAAGACAACTCCATAGGCAATAAATGCAAGGCCGGCTATTGCCATTAGGTTTGCTCCTTGGGAAAGTTTTTCCACTTGTTTATCAGCCATACTTCTCACCCACTTTTAGCCCTCCTCACGTCCTAAAGATAACTACAGAAACGGTGGTTGTCAAGGGGCTTAATATTTCATTTGCTCCCCGGTCTGGACTCGAACTTGATTAAAAAATGAAAGTCTCGTGGTAAGGCGGGTTAGAGTAGTATGTCGTACAATGAGGATTGTGAGGACGTAATCTCCAGAGGTAGAACACCATCAAAGTAGAATCATGAGTTATAGGATAGCTTCTGAACCTCAAGTGACCAACCCTTGACATACTCTTGTAAGATTACTTTTTTTAGCTTTTCTCCTTTTATTTCCAAAGAAAAAAGACACTCCTTTCTTGAGTGTCTCATGTTGAAAATAGTCGGGGTGACTGAGGGGAATTGAACCCCCGACTTCCTGCTCCACAGGCAGGCGCTCTACCACTGAGCTACAGCCACCATATCAAACTCAAACCGCTTCACTTACTCCTCCTCTGTCTCTGTCTCTTCCACCTTCGCCTCGTCGGGCGGGATATCATGCATGGCCCGCGCGTCTTTCTCAACCTCATCAGCAATGCTAAACGGCTTCCCAGGCACAGGCTCATTGCCAATCACATCCTTCACCATTTGACCCACATCATCATCCGAGGTCGTCGCCGGAGCAGAACCGCTCACTGACCGCTCGCCTTCCTCAGCTGGTGTTAAAAGACTCTCTGCCTCTTCTGAGGCAACGTCATCTGGCTCCTGTGTAGTATCTTTCACTGTTTTCGTCATGCCTTATCCTTTCTATCTGCTATTCTCAATTTTTAATTCTGAATTCTTAATTCTTATCTTTTCCTCGCCTTCGCTTCTTCCATCTTCGCTTCACGGAGTAGAGCATAGTAGGCATCCCACAATTCTTTGGCTACTTTATGATATCCCTTCCGAGTCGCCTGCTGCGCCTGCCACTTGATATCTCTGGCGAGTTTGCGATCGTAGTAGGCATCCGTTGCCGGATCGTCGTATCCCATGTTTTAAATATCTAATTATTAATGTTTGATGTTTGACAGTAAATATCTGAATCTCTTTGTTTAGCTTACCACGTGGCGAAGCTATATGTAGTGCCCTCGGCAGGATTCGAACCTGCGACCTACTGTTTAGAAGACAGTTGCTCTATCCCCTGAGCTACGAGGGCTCGAATATGTTAGCTGCTCTACTTGCCCCGTTGTCCGACGTAACGTCGGACTTTACGGAGTCCAATTGACCTGCTCGCCCTAAAAGTCTATACCTTAGGCAGTTGCAGACGGGGCTATGGGCGCTTGGCTTACCCTGAGCTTGTCTAAGGGAGCGGGAGACGGGTCTCGAACCCGCGACCTTCTCCTTGGAAGGGAGACGCTCTACCAACTGAGCTACTCCCGCACGTACTATATTTTACCACTCGAAGTGTCGGGGTGGAGGGAATTGAACCCACTACCTCTCGGTCCCAAACCGAGCGTTCTTCCGATGAACTACACCCCGCAGAACTACTTGCGCTACCTGCCCGCAATGCTTCGCATCTCCGCTATCGTCTTATAAGGTGCCGCAGGGGAGAGTCGAACTCCCACGACCGGTGAAGGTCAAGAGATTTTAAGTCTCTCGCGTCTGCCAATTCCGCCACCGCGGCAGGCTGCGGGGGACGGATTCGAACCATCATACCAGGCTTCAAAGGCCTGTGTCCTACCTTTAGACGACCCCGCAATGGAAAAATGAGCGGGGCCGATCCCGATGTGTCATCGTGACAATCCTCCCGCACCATATGCTGGAGCGAGGGACGGGATTCGAACCCGCGACCTTCTCGTTGGCAACGAGACGTTCTACCCCTGAACTACCCTCGCAACGTATAATTTTTTCGCTTCGCTCAAATCACGTTTCAAGCATTGAGCTTACTACCTTCGCGAAGCGCAATTCGAGGCTCGCCGCGTGCGAACGCTGTGAGCTATACGAGGTGCCGAGGACAGGAGTCGAACCTGTATCTCATGTTTTTCAGACACGCGCCGTGACCACCTTGGCTACCTCGGCAAAAAGACACTCATTCAAAGAACTATGTCAGTGTACAATATTTCTTTTTTCAGACCCGCCGACTCTACGGGACCACCTTGACTACCCTGGCGCGGTGGCCGCTGGAGGACTCGAACCTCCGACCTCCCGGATGTAAACCGGACGCTCTAGCCAACTGAGCTAAACGGCCATACGGTGCCGAGGAGAGGACTCGAACCTCCACAGGATTTCTCCCACAGCCTCCTCAAGACTGCGCGTCTGCCAGTTCCGCCACCTCGGCTCGCTATGTCAACTCAACCATTTATTACCCAGTCGCTGCGTAAATGCGTATTCCCGCGCCGCACATTTTCCGAAAGCGGAAACGGCTGAATAAGCAGTCTGCCGTGCTTCGAAAAATGCTGTGGGGTCTGCCAGTTCCGCCACCTCGGCTGATCAACCCAGTTGATAACCAGCCTTATTTTACACTGAATAGCGGTACTTGATCAAATAAGAAGGTAATACGTGAAATCTGATGCCGTCTCCGGCGGTTGCACTTCAGAAACGACAGCTCCATATCTTGGACTTTCTATCGCAGCCGGTTGGAGAACGGCCGGACTCGACCCAAGTAGTTCAGAGTGATTCAATAAGAACGTTGCCGATTTCCACCTTTCTTCTCCGGTTCCGACCCGGCTCTGCGTAACATCTTGGTCAGCAATGAAACCGGTCTTCACGATTTCATCTCCAATGAGTTTGTAGGTGTCATAGTACACGGAGATCGCAAAACCCAGATCTTCTAAGGCCTTTGTGTCATCAATCAGTATTCGCTCTCCTCTTGTCCAGAAGTGAATGTCGCTGAAATGGAGTCGATCATCTAGCTCAGGTAATTCCGAGATTTTCCTCACTCCATCAACATTCCTATAGTGAAATGCCTCATCAAATACCGCTTTCCCGCCTCTGATGTTTACCAGCGAAGCTGACATGCCGGTCAGCCGTATTGATCGATCTCCATTGATCTCAAGCCCAATAGTCTCTAACCGCGTAATCGTGGGCTTTTGGGGAAGGACAAGTACCGGCTTTCCTTCACGGTTGGCTGCCACCAGGGATCCCTCGAACCAATACGTTGGACGTTTAACTTCGTACCTTCCCAGAGATCCGTTCTCTCTCAGGAAAGAGTAATAGTCGACAAGTTGTCGGGTTCTCAAACCGATGAGATCTGAAGTTTCCAAAGCTTCTTTCGTCTCGAGTCCCAGTACAGCAATGGAGGCTCCAGCCACCGCCCCTAGCACATGCGTAATGAATTCTCTTCTCTCTGCCCCCCTAGATGACATATAAAAAGATCTCTGCTCTCTTTCTGGTGCAGGTGAGAGGACTCGAACCTCCATGGACGTTAAGTCCATACGGCCCTGAACCGTACGCGTCTACCAGTTCCGCCACACCTGCGCGCCTGCCCCACTAATCACCCAGTAATTTTGCGGGCCAGTTCCAACACTCTGGTCTAGGAGTAAATTATATCACGAGAAGAGAAAGCTTTGAATTCAAATGACAAAATTGGAAAGCTAGAACGTAAGAATGAGTTCTTCAAATAGTTTTTTTCTCTTTTTCGCATAGTCAGGAAATTTATTTTTCAACGCGAGCAGGACGTGTTCAGATGCGTCCTGGATGTTCATATCAGCCGTATTGATGATCAAATCGTAGTAATTTGGGTTGGAAATATTTTTTCCGAAGTATTGGCGGATATACTCCTTCCTGCGCAAATCGGTCTCCTTGATGATCTGCACCGCTTTCTCTCGAGAAATTTTCTCATATTTCACCGCTCGCTCGACACGAACTGGATAAGGAGCAGAGATACGAACATGCAACCCTTTATCAAATGGTGTGACAAAGTTCGCACCACGACCCAAAATCACAACTTCCCCTTTTATCGCAGCCGATAAGATGACTCGAGAAAGATGCTTGATGTACCGGACATCGGAGACGTAGTCTGGATTAAACGCTCCATGAATGAGATCTTCGACTGCAGAACGCCCTCGTTCATCAATGCTTTCAAGAAGCACTCTTCGCTGACGGACGCTCTTGGCAACGTCCTCAATGATCTTCTTATCGTAGAGGTCAAATCCGATTTTCTTCGCAACCAGCCTGGCAACCGGTTTCCCTCCACTTCCAGGTTCGCGGGATATGGTGATGAACGTCTCCGTAAACCATTCCGCTGGCTCTTGGCCAAGGCCTTCCGTTTCCACACGTTCGACCTGCCAGAGCGATCTTGCTTTGATGACCCTGTTAACAAGTCTGTCGTATAAGCTCCGCATACCGAGAAAAAACGATACACTCATTTTCTCCTCCGGTCAATGGTCCACACATACGCCCCTGATATTCATCTGGTATAATTGAATAAGCCTTTAAACCCGCCCCAGTAGCTCAGCGGACTTAGAGCACTCCGCTTCGGACGGAGGGGTCGGGGGTTCGAATCCCTCCTGGGGCACTGTAAAAAGTGTGAACACTTTAAATAAAAATAGTGCAGCGAAAAAGCTATAAAAAACTGGAAAAGACAAAACAAGCTAAAAATTAATGCAGCGGAGATCTTAGGGGTTCACCCAGTAAATTTCTCCGAAATGTAGGCGGGCCCGTAGCTCAACGGTAGAGCAATTGCCTCTTAAGCAATTGGTTGGAGGTTCGATTCCTCCCGGGCTCACAAGTCAGTCGCAGCGCCTGGGAAGATTAAGACGAAGGAGTGGTGGCAAAAATTCCATGTTTCAGGCAGGTAGGATCACATGCTTATTGGATTGTTCCCCGTGGTAAACCGGTAAAAACGGACGCATAAAAAATACAGGACTCATGAGGTCTCATCGACCGCCGTTCACCAGCCCAAGCTGGTCATCGGCACCTTAAAAGGATGCAAAAACACTTCGGTGGAGTAATTTGGACCGACCACGCATTAGAGAGACTCAGGGAGCGGGGAATAAAACAAGGAGACGCCTGGGCAACCTGGAAAAATCCAGACCAATCAAGACATACCCGCGACAAAGGCGCCTGGGTCTACTACAGAACCTGGGGAAATCAAAAGGTTGAAGTCGTGGCAACCCGCAATAAGAAAAAACAATGGGTTATTCTCTCCGTTTGGAGCAGAACAATAAGGGAAAAAACCCGGAGTGAAAGAAAAATCCCACCCATATGGAAACGGGTGATCAAAGCGATCTTCCCCTAACACAAGCCTCTACTCCCCACAGATATTGTATTCTCTTGACAATCTATATCATAATGTGCCACCATAACAAAAGTAATTCAATATCCTCTGACAAGTGATGCAATCTTGCCTCAAAATATAATCCCTGCCCTATGAAACGATTGTTCATTCTCCTAGCTTGGTTCCCGGCAACAATCGCTACGCTCATTTTGAGTTTTCAAACCTATGTGCATCTGGTGAAGACGCGCGAGATGCAGGTCCTTCTTTCCGCAGAAATCCACGGGCTTACCTACGCTCCAACACCCTTTCTTGCGTACGCTGCACTTCCACAGACCGCCAAAAACATCAAAACGGCCATCCGCACGGGAGACGCCAGGCCAGTCATTATCGATCTCTATTTAAGCCGCTACAATTCACCGATGGCAGGCTCCGGTGATCTCATTATCGAAGCGGCCGAAAAATATGGTGTGGACCCATATCTTTTCATTGCGATAGCCCAACAGGAATCGAATCTTGGAAAGAAAATGCCCTCAGAAGACTGTCATAATGCTTGGGGCTACGGCATTCATTCCAGAGGCACACTCTGCTTTGAGTCCTGGGAAGAGGGGATTGAGGCCGTCATGAAAGGATTAAGCGAAAAATTCCTTCAGAAAGGGCTAACCAACCCACAAGAAATGATGAAAGTGTATACACCACTCTCCAGCGGATCGTGGGCGAAGGGCGTCGAACAGTTCATGGAAGAACTCAATACTGGAAACTTCTAAACCTTCATTTCCGTACCAAAAGAGGGTAAAATAAGGAATCTGCCGAGGTGCTGGAATTGGCAGACAGACACGGCTTAGAACCGTGTGCTCGAAAGGGCGTGTGGGTTCAACTCCCACCCTCGGCACCGGAAAATGCCAAAGTTCTACTCCAGAAAAAAGACAAGGGTGAAGCTCGCCTACCGCACGCCGAACTGGTTCAGGCGGGCCAAAAAGTTCAGCGATAAACCAAAGTCCAAAGCGAAAGACAAGCAATTTCCCGCAAACCACTCATGAAAGCCTCGAAAGACAAAACCAAAGCCACCACGAAAACCGTGAAAACAACCTCTGACGTGGAAAGAAAACCCGACGGTACGGCGACCTTCAAGCTCACCATCCCGAAAGAAAACGTAGCAACGGCTTACAAGAAAGCTCTTGAAGAAGCAGTCAAAATAACCGAAATTGAGGGCTTTAGGAAGGGCAAGGCCCCAGAACACCGTGTCGCAGAGAGAGTTGGAAAACAGAAGCTCTATACCCAAACGCTCCAACACCTTCTCCCCGTAGTATACGCCAAGGCAGTAAACGCACTCAGCCTCAAGCCCATCACCAGCCCGAGAGTCGAGCCGGAAAGTCTTGAGGAGGGCCAAGACTGGCATCTGAAAGTAACAGTTGCAGAGAAGCCCGACATTCGCTTGGGCGACTATAAAAAAGCCGCAGCCGCCGCCTTGACGAGCGGGAAGATCTGGGTTCCCGGCAAGGACGCACAACCCCAAACCCAAGGAGCACCCACGGACACCAATGCCAGTCAGCCGCAACAATCAACCGATGAACGAATCTCAAAAGTGTTCGAGGCGCTACTTTCAAGCATCGAGATCACACCCCCAGAGATGCTCGTCGAGGATGAAGTGAACCGACAGCTCTCTCGGATGGTGCAGCAGCTGGAGAAGTTAAACCTGACGGTCGATCAGTATCTTGCCTCACTCGGCAAAACCAGCCAAGAGTTGAGAAAGGAGTATCGCCAACAAGCAGAACGGACGTTGAAGCTGGAACTGATCCTCAATGAGATTGCCGAGGATATGAAAGTGAGCGTTGCTGACCAAGAAGTTGATGAAATGATAAAAGCTGTCGGCGACGAGAAGCTCCGAAGATCACTTGACACCCCCACTGAACGCACGGCAATTCGTGCAAGTTTGCGCAAACGCAAGGTCATTGACAACCTGCTACGCATGTAACACACGCCTTCCATTGACGATTTGGGGAAAATATGGTAGTATCCATCAAACTTCCTACAGAGGAAGGATTTTGGTGGAGTGAAAATGAACAAACCAAAGAAACAGCAAAACTATCAGTCAGATACCTTCTTTGAGGCCTTCCGAGAAATCGGAGGCAAAACTGCAGTGTCCAGCAAAGATGCCATTGCCAGCATCGCCGGCGACATGGTGAGTCAAGTCACCCTTGGTGGGGGAGTCAGGCAACCGATCTCCGGAGAACTGCGTCCCGACGAATCGCTCAATCTGGAAGCAGAAATTCGCAGACGTGCAGAGGAAGCCAGCCGGAGAGAGCGATCCCACTTCGAGCATCGAAGCAGGAAAGAAAAGCTCGTCTACTCAAGAAAACAAGAGGAAATCACAGCCCAAATCAAGGCAATCCAAGAAGAGCTGAAGAAACTGATTGAGGAAGCGTCCGGACTGGCACAGGAAATAGAAGTTGCCGTCCAACAAGTCGTGGTCGACCCTGGTGTGTACCACATCAACTTCTTTGACAAGCTGAGACAAATGATAATCCTCCTGCGCAAGAAAGTCGCAGACTCGAAAACCTGGATGCACACGGCCAACGCAAGGGCAAAGCAGCGATCATTCTTCTGGGCTCAGGTCGGAAAATCCGGAACCAAGTTCATGTTATCTCAGGAACGCACCGTGAGCACTCAAGCCGGGTAACGAATTAAACATAAAAATTAGTCATTAAACATTAACTAAGGACCCCTCCCAAACTAGGGAGGTTTTTTGTTGCCTATGCCGGGCATCGAACGAGGAGCAACGCCTTCGGATATCAGACAAACATCAATTGAATATATCTGAGTCTTCTTGTAAAATAGCCTCAAGAAGGGCGGGTAGCTCAGCTGGTTAGAGCGTTACGTTGACATCGTAGAGGTCAGAGGTTCGAGTCCTCTTCCGCCCACAATAGAAAGAATTTCCCACACAGACCTTGCATCGTGTGGGTTTTTTTGTTCCAATAGTCCATAGGAGAAAAAAATGGCGGAACAATCACAACAACAAGCTCCGACGCCCCTGAAACACAAAAAAACCATCTACGATGCTGGCTACGGCTCAATTTTTGCAAGAAACTTCTTAGCCGGATTTGCAAGGGCCCTGGGCACACTCATGGTCTATCTTTTCCTTGGGGGAGTGATGTACTATCTTGCGGCAACGTATCTTCTCCCACAAATTCAAAATCTCCTCCCAAGCTCCTTCCCCCTATTTGGACCCACGATCCAACAGACGCCCGGCTTTACGGGTGAACCAGCTGGCTACACTATCACCCCAGAGAAGCTGGAAGGAGTCTCAGAATTATTCCAACAGAACCAAGGCCTGGACCCACCTGAACCCCAGCAATCCCCCTAGCGCAGTGCAGGACAAATTTTCAATCGCATTCATTAACGATGTCTGCTATACTGCACTCATCAGTCAAATCTTTGCGATGATCCGGCCTCACCATCCGGAGAGCAAAGCGGCGATCCGCGAAGGATCAGAACCAAGACCATATCAGGATGGAACCGTCCCTGACGTGTGGGGGCTCCTGAAAATACGGTCTTTTTTTTATGGTAGAAAACGTATAGATATGGAAAAAGCACAAAAGAAAAACGCTGCAAATCTTGATCCTATCAGACATTCTGCGGCATACCTGCTTGCCGCCGCGGTTACTAAGCTGTGGCCGAACGCTAAACCGGCCATCAGCCCTGCAATCGAAAACGGCTTCTACTATGACTTTGATTTCGGCAAAGTCAAAATCTCTGAAAGCGGCTTTCCCAAACCCGACAAAGCCTGCCTAGGTAACTATAAGCAAAGCTTGTTTTAACGTAAACTCAAAAATGCAACAAACCAAAAAACTTAAAGACCATCGGGAGATCGGGCGCGAGCTTGATTTATTTTCTTTCCACGATGTCGCCCCTGGTGCTATTTTTTGGCATCCGAAAGGCTGGACGATATACCAAACTCTCCAAGAATTCATTCGAGAGAAAACTCTATCAGAAGGCTATCAAGAAATATCAACCCCGGTCATGGTTAAAAGTTCCTTGTTTAAGCAATCCGGGCACTGGGAACACTTTGGGGCTGACAACATGTTTAATTTAGCCATTTATGAGGATAAGGAGATAGCAGCGGGTAAAGTACCAACCGTTAAAATCAAAGTCAATGGCAAAATCCAAGAAGTCCCTGAGGTTAATTATTCTCTCAAGCCGATGAATTGCCCGGAAACTGCTCTGGTATACGCTACAAAAACTCGTAGTTACCAAGATCTTCCTATTAAATTATCCGATTATGGAATTTTACATCGACGCGAATTATCTGGAGTTTTGGGAGGAGCTTTTCGGGTACGCCAATTTGTAATTGACGATGCTCACCTTTTTGTCCGTCCAGATCAGATTCAAGAAGAAATTCATAAACTTTTACTCTTAGCAATGGATGTCTATCAGTCTTTTGGTTTTAAGCCAAAGTTTTATCTTGCCACTAGGCCAGAAAAAGCAATGGGGGATAAAAAAACATGGGACAGAGCAGAAAAAGCTCTGGAAAAAGCTCTCAGGGATGCCAAAGTCGATTTCGATATAAAACCAAAGGACGGCGCATTTTACGGTCCGAAGATAGATATTCACATCAGGGATTCCCAGGACCGAGATTGGCAACTGGCGACAATCCAACTCGATTTCCAAATGCCACAACGAATGGGTCTTAACTATATTAACAAAGACGGGAAAAAAGAGATACCAGTGATGATTCATCGTGGCATCTTCGGTTCATTCGAGCGATTTATTGGAATTTTGATCGAACACTACGCCGGCGCCTTCCCAGTCTGGCTCTCTCCTGTCCAAGCAGTCATCATTCCAATTGCTGACCGTCATCACAAATACGCCCTAAAAGTGAACCGGCAGCTAAAAGAAAATGATATCAGAGCAGAGGTAGACGATCGTTCTTTCTCCATGCAAAAACGAATCCGGGAGGCAGAATTGCAAAAAATCCCTTATATGCTTGTGGTAGGGGACAAGGAGCAGAAGGATAAAAGGGTTTCAGTCCGTATGCGAGGAAAAAAGGATTTAGGACAAATGTCAACGAAACGATTTATCAATAAGATTTCAGAAGAAATAGGGAAGAAACTTTTACACCAGCGCATGCTATAATTCTCGCATGAAAAGGTACAAAATAAGAAAGAGGTTTTGGCAAATAAACCAATACATCACAGCCGAAAAAGTACGAGTCGTTGACGAAGAGGGCAAGCAAGTTGGCGTCATGCCTACCAAAGAGGCACTCGAGCTTGCCCGCAAAGAGGGCTTGGATCTAGTCGAGGTAGCCGCAAAAGAGAAACCCCCGGTTGCAAAAATCGTCGAGTTTGCAAAGTTCAAATACCAAGAACGGCGCAAACACTTAGCAGGGAAAAAGAAGTCAAAAGCCCAAAATCAGAAAGTAGTGCGCTTTACCCCTTTCATCGCGGAAAATGACTTTCAAATTCGAGTCAAGCGAGCGAGGGAATTCTTGGAAGAAGGAGATAAAGTAAGTCTTGTAGTAAAGTTCGTGGGTCGCCAAATAACGAGAAAGGAGTTTGGATACGAGCTCATCAAAAGGGCGCACAAGGACCTCCAAGACGTCGCCACCATGGAAAGAGAACCGGCACTCAAAGGAAAACTCCTCATAACGATCTTAGCACCCATGAAAAAGAAGAGCTAAAAAAGAGGTAGCATATGGCAAACAAACTCAAGATCCGAAAATCTGTCGCCAAACGATTCAGGGTAACCAAAACCGGAAAGGTATTAAGACGCACCGCCACGATGAGGCACTTAAGACGCAAGAAAAGCCGTAAACAAATCCGTCGGTACAAAGTACCAAAAAAGGTTACTGGAAAAATGGCAACCAAAATCAAACGGATGCTCGGCCTCGCTTAGTCCTAAACGCTGGGCCCTAAACGCTATACGCTAGAAAATGAGAGTAAAAACCGGACCAACCAGAAGAAAACGTCATAAAAAGGTTCTGAAGAGGACCAAGGGGATGCGAATGACCAAAGGTCGCCTCTACAAGGTCTCGAAAGAAGCCGACTTGCACGCCGGTCAGTACGCCTACATCGGCCGGAAACTGAGAAAGCGTGATATGCGTCGACTATGGATCCAACGCATAAACGCGGCGCTCTCAACATATACTGATGGCACGAAATACTCCCAATTCATCAACCAGCTGAAGAAGGCCAACATCGAGCTTGACCGCAAAATGCTTGCGGAACTTGCCGTCAATGACCCAGAAA
>JADFLW010000004.1:0-68220 GCA_022564195.1 Patescibacteria group bacterium | reverse complement strand
TTCAAGGCCATTGCTGAAACGGCAGAAAAAGCCACGTAGAATCGAACAAATGACAACTGCACGCTCGCTCGCTTCCTTCCTTTTCAACCTCCACTAGAGGAGGGGAGTGCGCAGCATCCGAAAATGATGCCAAATAGCAAATGAAAAACTCCCTGTGGGGAGTTTTTCATTATTCCATTACTAGATCGCTATACCACCGTAGAAGAATCTACTACAATAAGTACCATGAACTATTCCCAGATGCGAGAAAGCTTACTGAATCTAAAAAACGAGGCCATAGCGCTAATTTCGGATACGAAGGGGCAAAAGGAGCTTGAACGACTGCGTGTCGTGTATCTTGGAAGAAAAGGAAAAGTAAACAAGCTGGCGAGTGGTATTAAAACACTCATAGACTCGCAAAAGAAAGAATTCGGACTCCTCCTCAACGATACAAAATCGGCAATACAACAATCCTTAAAAGTTGAAGCAAAGCGAATAAGCGAACAAAGGGAAGGGGATTGGCTCGATGTTACCCTGCCTTCAAAACATCTACCGCTGGGGCATCTCCATCCGGTAACATTGGCAATTAAAGAAGTCGCAAGGATTTTTGAACGCATTGGTTTCACTCGCGTCCGCTACCCCGAAGTGGAATGGGACTGGTTCGCATTCGAGTCACTAAACATGCCACAAGGCCATCCGGCTCGAGACGAATGGGAAACATTCTTCATCGACGCCCCCTCTCACAGCAAATACGGAGCACTGGTGCTCACTCCACATACCTCAAGCGGGCAAGTGCGTGAAATGCACAGGCTCAAACCTCCAATTCGCATGATCAATATTGCCAAATGCTACCGCCGCCAACAGGATGTTACACACACCATCATGTTCCATCAGTTCGAAGGACTCGTCATAGACGTTGGGATAAGCATCCAACACCTGAAAGGAACAATCGACCACTTCGCCAAAGAATTTTACGGCAAAGGCGTAACATCACGACTGCGCCCATCTCACTTCCAATTCACTGAACCATCGTTTGAAGTAGACTTTTCTTGTACCATCTGCGAAGGAACAGGCAAGCGAAAAACTGGAAAACGCTGCCGATACTGCAAAAGCGGCTGGCATGAAGTCGCGGGGGCAGGCATGGTACACCCACAGGTCCTTAAGGCGGGAGGCATCGACCCTGAAGAGTACACCGGATTTGCTTTCGGTATGGGCGTAGAGCGTGCCTACACACTAAAACCTGGCTTGAAGCTCGACGACATTCGCCTCATCTACCAAAACGATCTGAGATTATTGGAACAATTCTAAGGCTCATATGCTTCATCACATATTAAACAGTAAACTATGAATATCCTCATTCCGTACATCTGGCTATTAGAACATCTTAAGACGCCCGCGACCCCTGAAAAAATTCAAGAGTGCCTCTCTTTGTGCGGTCCATCAGTCGAGCGCATCGAACAAACTGAAGGTGAGCCAGTTTTTGATATCGAAGTAACAACCAACCGGGTGGATAGCATGAGCGTTCGTGGCATCGCCAGGGAAGCTGCGGCAATTCTCCCCGAATTTGGAATCAAGGCGCATCTCACCAAGCTTCAACTGAATAAAGTGAACACCCGCGCTCCTCTGGACATGAAAATCAAGAACGATCCCAATCTTTGTCACCGCATCTTGGCTGTGAAACTTGAAGACGTCAAGATCAGCCCTTCACCTGCCTGGCTCCAAAAACGATTGAGGCAAGTTGGCCAACGGCCACTCAATAATATCATCGACATCACAAACTACGTCATGTGGGAAATCGGTCACCCGATGCACGTGTTTGACTACGACCGTATCACCAGCAAAGAAATCCGCGTCCGTGAAGCCAAGAAAGGCGAGACTCTCATAACTTTCGATGACAAAAAATACACCCTCCACGGCGGTGAAGTGATTTTCGATGACGGAACAGGAAAAATCATTGATCTTCCTGGAATCATGGGTACGAAGAATACCGTCGTCAAAGAGAGAACCAAAAATGTCCTCCTTTGGATTGAAAGCATTGACGCAAGAAGAATCAGAGATGCATCGATGGGGCTGGCAATTCGCTCTCAAGCGGCCATCCTCAACGAAAAGTACGTCGATCCAGAGCTCGGGATGGATGCGATCTTGAGGGGAATGAAGCTCTACGAGAAGCTCGCCCAAGCAAAAATCGCAAGTAAAATCGTTGACATCTATCCGAGCCAACCCAAGGCCAGGCACATCTCACTTTCCCAAAAACTTCTGGATACCTACATGGGGCTAACCGTGAAACCTGAAAAAGTCAAACGGATCCTCACTTCACTGGGCTGCAAAGTAGATAGGACAAGCCGTAAGGATGAAACCGTCTACGAAGTCACTCCACCCAGCTGGCGGAGCCATGACCTTAAAATCCCTGAAGATCTCATCGAAGAAATCGCTCGCATCTGGGGCTACCACAACCTCCCCAGCATTCTCATGGACGGGGAGATACCGACGAAGACCCAAGGAATACCGTTTGACCTTGAACACAGGCTGAAAGAGAGCCTGTCAGCTTGGGGACTGACTGAAGTCTACACCTACTCACTGGTAAGCCAAGAACTCGCCAGCGCCTCCGAGTACGAGAAAGGAAGTCACTTGAAACTAACCAATCCCTTGACCGAGGATCATGCCTTTCTTCGCCGCTCGATCATCCCGTCTCATCTTGACATCATCAGGAAAAATTCCCGACAACCCTCAATAAAAATCTTCGAGCTCGCAAATGTCTACCACCCCGCAAAAGCGGGGGATCTTCCGCAAGAAAAACCCCAGTTAGTGATCACAACGACAGAAAATTTTGCCGCAGCCAAGGGTCTTTTAGAAATGCTTCTCCAAAGGCTCCGCATTGAGCACCAGTTTCTCGCCAAAAACGGAATAGCCAAGATGCTTCATCCGCATCGCACCGCAACGGTTGTCGCTGGCAACGAAATCATCGGAAAAGCGGGAGAAATAAAACCTTCTATCCTGCAAGATCTGGGGCTCAAAGAACCCATAACCGCCGCCGTCTTTGACGCAGAAAAGCTCCTTGCGGCTGCTCGCGCTCACCCAACATACCAACCGCTGCCAAAACATCCTCCGATCGTAGAAGATTTAACCTTCGTTTTGACTGGCAAGACCTATATTGGAGAAGTCATTGAAGAAATCACGAACACGAGTCTCCTGGTCGAATCAGTAGGTTTAAAAGAAAGATATCAACAAAATTTCAGCTTCACGATAACCTACCGACATCCCAAACGTTCTCTGAAAGACGAAGACATTGCTCCTGTGCGAAAAAAAATCACCAAGCATCTCAAGAAACACTTCAACGCGCGCCTTGTAGGAAAACTGTAACGAAAGGGTCTTTGCCCAAATCTACGAAGTTGGAGGAGTCGGAGTGAGGGAAGGAGTAGGTGAAGGCGTAGGCGTCGGAGCTTCCCACGGAACATTCACACCAATGCGAACCTCGCCACTCTCCGCCTCCCGACCAGCCGAGTTTCGCGCCTTAAACTTGAGAGTATATCTCCCATCGTCAAGGAACATCGTGGTCCGAAACGGACGCTCAGTGAGCGTATCACGAACCGCATCATCAACAATGATCTTGACCCACTCCACAGAAGAATCGGAGAATACCTCAACATCCATGAAGACATCATTGCTATCTAGCTGAGTCTCATTGGCAGGGGAGTGGACGCGAACCACCATCTCCTCATTCCCTTCGCAAAGCTCACGAGGCGGGTGAAAACGCGAATCTCCCTGGGTAGCAAGCCACTGGTCAATGCCGTTTTGCCAAACCTCTCGGGCCTCTTTTGCGAGCACTTGCGGGGCTTTAAAAACGTAAAACTCGCGCTCCTCATAGTCCCCATTGGCAATTTGCGCCTGGGTTGCCAATTTTCCAGAAGAACCGCAAACCTTAAGCTTCGTATGAATTGGGTCCTTGCCACTGGAAAGGGTTCCGTTGATAAAGTACTCACTTCGTGCCGGATAGTCATCGTGTGCGGGGTATCCGGAGATGGTATCAACTGAATGAAGCTCAACATCAGAAGGGGGAGTAAACTTAGGAGCGGCTCGAGTCCGCAACACCTCAAGGAAAATCCGTCGCCATATTGGTGCTGCACCCGAAACACCAGAGGCAACTTGAACCATTGGGCTATTATCATTGTTTCCAACCCAGACACCGACAACTGCCGTACCATTCGTCCATCCCACGGTCCAGTTATCCCGCTGATCATTGGTGGTTCCGGTCTTGACCGCAATAGGACGACCCGCAATGTTAATCAAACTGTTCACCCCAAAGGTGAGCAGGCGGGCAGAGTTATCAGAGAGAATATCATTGACTAAAAAGGCAACTTGTTCGGAAATCACCCGTCTTCCGGAAGTCGGCTTATGCTCAAACAGTGTCTTCCCATTCCGATCGAGTACCTCAAGGAGTGAAACGGGTTCAACGCGAGTTCCGCCATTGGAAAACGCGCTGTATGCAGTGACCATATCGATAAGCCTGACCTCTCCACCGCCTAAGGTAACAGAGAGCCCGAATCGTCGCATATTTTCCGTCGTCGGCGCGAGTGTCGTAAATCCCATATCATGTGCCAACCCCAACATATCCCTCAACCCCACAAGCTGAAGGACTTTAACAGCAGGGAGATTGATGGAACTCCCCAACGCTGTTCGAAGAGGCATCGGTCCGTGGTGCTGCCCGTCGTAGTTGACCGGAACGTATGGCTCGGCTTCAGTCCTCCCAGGAAACTTTGTCTGAACATCCATAATCGGGCTCGCCGGCGTGAAACCGCGGCTAAAGGCTGTCGCATAGGTCACCGGCTTGATTGCACTCCCCGGCTGCCGAAGCGAAAGCACCACATTCACCTGCCCGTCATAATCGTCGGCAAAGAAATCCTTGCTCCCAACCATAGCCAGAATCTCTCCCGTTTGAGGGTCCATCACCAACGCTGCACCGTTGGTGATATGAATGCCCTCAACCTTCTTGATCTCTTCGGCAACAGTCCGCTGTGCCTGCTCGTGCAGTTCAAGATCAAGCGTTGTTGTCACGGTCAAGCCCCCTTGCTCAACCATCCGATCCCCATAGATCTCGGAAAGTTGCTCTCGTACATACATCACAAAATGCGGGGCGCGAATGCTAGTATCAGAAGCGGCAAACTCAACCGTATCGAGTTGTTCGCGAGCTTCCTTTTCTTGCTCCCGAGTGATGTATCCATCCTCGCGCATTCTACGCAAAACATCCCCTGTCCGACCAATATAGGCGTTCGGGTTTGCACCAAAAGGGGAATAGGCAGTCGGTCGCTGTGGCAGTCCCGCCAAAATGGCCGATTCAACAAGGGTGAGATCTCGAACGTTTTTCGCAAAGTACACTTCCGCAGCCACCTCCACACCCCAAGCAGTACCGCCAAATGGGGCTTCATTAAGATACATCGTGAGAATCTCATCTTTCGTGAATCTCCGCTCAATCTGAACCGCCAAGATGAATTCCTTAATCTTCCGTGCAAGCGTGCGCTCGGGCGTTAGAAGAACGTTTTTGACAAGCTGTTGAGTGAGCGTCGAGCCACCCTGAAGTCTTCGGTACAGAATGATGTTTCCGAAAGCCCGCAAGATGCCTCGAGGATCGAAGCCTTCATGCTTGTAAAAATCCTTATCTTCGACAGCAATCACGGCCTGTTGGAGATGGAGTGGTGCCTTCTCAAGGGTGATCGGGATACGGCGCTGCTCACCATACACATCCCAAAGCTGCTTGCCATTTCTATCGAGGATTTTTGTCGCAAACCCTTCTCGACGCACAACCCGATCTGGCCTCGGCAGATCCTTCGCGTACCAAGCAAAGAGAATGGAAAAGACAAAAATGCCCGAGACAACGGACAAGAAAGTAAAGATAGCCAAGCCGCGTAAAAGCTTGGCTCGCGTTGGAAACCGATATCCGCTTCTTCTCATCTTGAGTTTCCGAATCCGACGTTTCCACTCACGTCCCCACCTCAGTCTATGAAACATAGCGCACTCATTTATGATTGTATCGTTTCTCAATAAAGTGTATCAAACCAGTCAAAGATTTGCTTGCCCTCTAGACACACTCTAAGATGCTTAAGTATAATCCAGACTATGAAGATCGTAAAGAAGACAGAAGTCTTTCAAAATGCCTTAACCAGAAGAGTTGAAAAAATCCTGCCCGCAAAAGAGGGGCTCGTGAAGCTCATTGAGAAACGGAAAATCCGCCTGTACCAAGGCTTTGATCCAACGGGTTACAGGCTTCACGTAGGACATACCATTGGCCTCAGGAAACTCATGGAATTTGCTGATTTGGGACATGAGGTGATCTTCCTCTTTGGCACCGGAACCGTCCTTGTTGGCGATCCCTCACAAAGAGATACAAGAAGGAAACTGATCACCCAAGAGGAGATTGAGCAAAACATCAAAGACTGGAAGAAGCAAGTCGAACCAATCGTGAATTTTGAAAAAGTCACGATCAAGCGAAACGGCGAATGGTTGACTAAACTAACCTTAAAGGACATCATCAACATCGCTTCGAAAATTTCAGCAGTGCAGCTTTTCAAACGTGAGATGTTTCAAAGAAGGATCAAACACGGTGATACCGTCTGGTACCATGAGACCATGTACCCCATTTTACAAGGCTATGATTCGGTGGTGATGGATGTCGACTTGGAAATTGGCGGTACCGACCAAGAGTTCAACATGCTCATTGGAAGGGAGCTGCAAAAAAAGTTTCGGAACAAGGAAAAATATGTGCTTACTGTTCCCATGATCATGGGAACAGACGGAAAACCAATGAGCAAAACCTCAGGCAACTGCGTCTGGCTCGACGGACCACCAGAAGACATGTACGGGAAACTCATGAGCGTCCCTGACGAACAAATTATTCAGTACATGGAGCTTCTGACCGATATCCCATTTCAAGAAATCAAAAGCCTACCAGAGAAGCCGTTGCAAAACAAAAAGCGCGTAGCGCTCGAAGTCACTGCCCAATTCCATGGTGCACAAAATGCCCTGAAAGCCCAAAAACATTTCGAGAAAACTGTCCAAAAAGGCGAGCTTCCAGCCAAAATCAGAGAGTTCCCGATTGAACCCGGCACATATACGTCACTTGTCACTGTGTCTGCGGCTTTACCAGATGTCAGCCGATCCGAAATAAAACGAGTAATAAGACAAGGTGGGGTAGAGTGGAGAGGCCGGCGCGTTACTGACCCCAACCAAACACTTACGGTGAAGGGTGGGGAAGTGTTGCAGTTCGGAAAACGAGTTTTTAGAAAAGCAGCAGTCAAGACAAGGCAATAGGGCATAGGGTATAGGGTTTATTCATCAGGCATCAGTCATTACTCATTACTTATCATTCATACCATGCTTCTCTCAAAACGCCACAAAATGTTCTGGAAAATCCTCGTCGTCATCGCCGGCTTTGCACTCATTGCAACCTCCCTCCTCCCACTCTTCTACGCGCTCTGACGGTCACTTTAAGATATAATCACCCCCATGAAGCTATCACTCGGCACTCCCATCACGAAACTGCGCATGGTCGGCCCAGCCTATGCTGCTAGACTCAAGAAACTGGAGATTGAAACCATCAGAGACCTCCTCTATCACAAGCCTCACCGCTATATTGACTACTCATTGATCACTCCTATAATGAGAGCCCAATCTGGAGAAACCGTTACTGTTCAAGGGGCAGTGGTTGAGAGTAAAAATGTCTATACGAAAACCGGGAAAGTAATCCAAAAAGTCAAACTTCAGGACCGGTCTGGTCAACTTGAAGCCACTTGGTTCAACCAACCCTTCATACCCAAAACTATCAAAGTAGGGGAATCGCTAAACCTGTCTGGTGAAATCGAAGCTACGGGCTTACGTAAGCAGCTGGTTTCTCCTGAGTATGAGATAGTGAAAGAAGAAAAATATACGATCCACACCGGCCGCCTAGTTCCGGTTTACCCTGAAACGGAAGGGCTAAGTTCAAAATGGCTTCGATCAAGGATCGCACCGCTTATAAAAATCATTCTCCCCGATTTAGAGGAATGGCTACCAGACTCCATCCGTGAGAAAGAACGCTTGCTCCACATAGAAGAAGCGCTAGCAAACCTCCATTTCCCAGAGAGCCCCACGAGCGCCGAAAAAGCGAAAAAACGTCTTGCATTCGACGAAATGTTCCTCCTCCAAGTAAGAACGCTATTGCGAAAAAAGGCCTGGCAAAAAAGAGATGTCGCCCATAAGATCACCGTCGAGCCAAGGAAACTCAACGACTTCCAGAAAAATTTACCTTTCAAACTGACAGATGCGCAAAAAAGGGTCACCGAAGAGCTTCTTGAAGATCTCTCAAAAGATAGGCCGATGAACAGACTCCTCCTTGGCGACGTTGGCTGCGGAAAAACGGTCGTTGCAGCAATCGGGATGTACGCAAGCCACACAAAGAGCTTTCCATCTGTGCTCATGGCGCCAACCGAGATTCTCGCCCACCAACACGAAAAAACAATCACTGGTCTACTGAAGCCCTTCAACGTTAAAATCGGCCTCTGTACTGCAAGCAGGAAAGTGAATCTTTCCGACTACGACCTCATCATCGGCACACACGCACTGCTGTATAAAACGATTGAACCCCAAGATTTTGGCCTGGCCGTTATCGATGAGCAACAGCGCTTCGGAGTGGAGCAACGCGGAAGGCTCATTAAAAAGGGGAAGACCCCACACATCTTAACCATGACCGCAACACCAATACCACGGACCGTTGCCTTGACCCTCTATGGCGATCTGGATCTGTCCATCATAGACGAAATGCCCCCAGGAAGAATGAAGGTGAAAACCTGGATCGTTCCCCCAAAGAAGAGAGAGGGGGCATATCAATGGATCAGAGAACGAATCAAAAATGGCGAACAAGCGTTCATCGTCTGTCCCCTGATCGAAACAAGCGAACATGAATCCATGCTCCAGGTCAAAGCAGCAACAGAGGAGTCCATTCGACTGTCAAAGGAAATCTTCCCTGACCTCTCTCTTGGACTGCTCCACGGACGGATGAAAGCAAAGGAAAAAGAGGAAGCAATCCAAAAGTTCCGCGACCACAAAACCGAGATTTTAGTCGCAACACCGGTCGTTGAGGTAGGCATAGACATTCCAGGCGCCACAATCATGATGATCGAAGGAGCCGAACGCTTCGGACTCGCACAACTGCATCAACTGCGAGGGCGCGTCGGAAGAGGGGACAAACAAAGCTTCTGTCTTCTTTTCACCTCTCTTCCTAAGGCGGAAGGCTTCTCTCGCCTGAAAGCGCTCGAGATGGAAAAATCAGGGAACGAGCTTGCCGAACTTGATCTGAAACTGAGAGGCCCAGGAGATATCTACGGGACTCGTCAGCATGGATTTGCTGATCTCAAATTCGCCTCATGGAAAGATGCAGCACTGATCGCGGCAACGAGAAGACATGCCCACAGCATTGTCGAGAAAGACCCGAAGCTCAAAAAACACCAAAAAATAAAGGCCAAACTTGGTGCTATTGAAAAACCCATCGAACCCAACTAGAATCAAGAGTATCATAAATCAGAACTAAAAGACTAAAAGATTACAGAGAATAGGGTTAAGATTTGAGAATGTTCTATCAGTCATTAGTCATTAGTCATTAAATAGTAAATATTGAATCTCAAACCATGGGAGCTTTACCGAAACGCAAAATTTCAACGCGGAGAAAAGGGAAGCGCAGAAAAGCAATAAAAATCACGAGGAAAAATCTGATTCGTTGTCCGCACTGTGGGGCAACCAAACTCACGCACCAGGTTTGCCGCGAGTGCGGAAAGGCATAGGAAAGGGGAGAAGGGTGAAACGCGCAGATGACCCAAGGCACAAAAGGAGAGAAAAGGCTGTTCGCGAATTGTTCGCGTTCAGCTTCAGGGAGCACGACCGTCTCAGTACTCTAGCGAAGAAGACGGTTGAAAAGCTTCCAGCAATAGACGGGTTAATTCGAAAGTGCGCAACGGAGTGGCCAATCGAAAAAATCAACAAGGTCGATCTGGCAATTCTGCGCTTGGCGCTGGCAGAACTCATGACAAAATCAGTTCCAGAAAAGGTGGTAATCGATGAAGCAGTTGAGCTGGCAAAAGCCTACGGGAGTCAATCGAGCCCACCGTTTGTCAACGGCGTCTTAGGAAACGCAATAGAAAAAATTGAGAGAGTGAAAACGAAAAGTCATGACACCAGCAAGTAATCAGAAACCATTTACCAACAAAGAGGATAAAATCAAGAAAATTGTCTCAGACCATCTGGGCATCTCGCCAAAGGAGCTCACCGAAAGCGCTGACCTCAGAGAAGATCTCAATGCCGAAGAGGTAGAAATAGCGGACCTCTTGGCAAGGCTCGAAAAGGAATGCGCAGTGAACCTCTCTGTTGAAGACGCAAGCACGCTTAAAACGGTCGGGGACATCATGGAATTCTTCAAAGAAACTTGAAGCGTAAACTTCTAGCTTGAGGACACGCACATTATTTCATATTCACCATGACCAGCCTCACAAAAGCCATCCCAGTCAAAGATCCAAGGCTGCTTCGCCAAGCGCTCACCCACAGATCCTGGTTAAACGAACACCCAGAAGAAAAAATTTCTTCCAATGAACGCCTCGAGTTTTTAGGCGATGCCGTACTCGAACTCGTGGTAACCGAATTCCTGTTTGAAAAGTTCCCCCGAGAAACTGAAGGGGCCCTCACCAGTCTCCGTGCCTCACTGGTACGCACCGAAACATTGGCTACAATCGCCCAGTCTTTGAAGTTAGGAGAGCTGATTCTACTCTCCCATGGCGAAAAGATCTCTGGCGGCAAGGAAAACATCAGCCTCTTGGCGAATACGTTCGAAGCCATCATCGGAGCCATATACATAGGTCATGGAATGCGGCGAGTGAAACCGTTCATCCGCAAACACGTGTTTCCAGAACTTGATAACATTATCGCCAACGAATTGGATAAGGACGCGAAAAGTAAGCTTCAAGAGCTCATCCAAGCAAAAGGATTCCCTGCGCCCGTCTATAGAGTGGAGAAAGAACTCGGACCTGACCACGAAAAGACCTTCACGGTGGCGGTATTCATCAACGGAAAACATTCGGAAAGTGGTACTGGAAAGAGCAAGCAGCAAGCACAGCAAAAGGCTGCGTCACTCGCTCTTGAGAAGTACGACGCGAAGTGATACAATTTCTTCCTCAGTATGCTCAAATTGAAATTATTCCCCATAGGGAAGAAAAACCAAATAAAATACAGAATCGTCGTCGTCGAAGCGCGCAGCAAACGCGAAGGCAAATACATCGAAAGCCTAGGATTTTACGATCCACAAACGGATCCTGCGACCATAAAGCTTGATAAAGAAAAATACAACGAGTGGATGAACAAAGGTGCTCAACCAACACGCACTGTTCGTCTCATAGCAGAAAAGGCGTGAGAAAACTTCTTAAAGACTTAACCAGCGCAATCGTCGATCATCCAGACCAAGTGAGTGTGGAGGAAGAAGCAGATGAAAGCGGATTTACCATGCTGAAACTTATGGTCCATCAAGAAGATATGGGAAGAGTGATCGGAAAGGAAGGAAAAATTATCCAGGCGCTAAGAGCGCTCATGCGTGTCGCTGCGATGAAACAAGGCAAAAAAATTCATGTAGAACTGGTAGAACCTCAAGAAAATCTCCAAACAGAACCTTCCACACCCACGAAATAAAGTTTCCCTTACAACGCCGGAGTTGAAGCTCCGTGGGCTACGAGCCCACGGATTCTCCCATCTATAGTACCTAACAGAGCGATCTACCGGAGCTGAAATCCCCGACCTGCCCACAATCGCTACGCTAGAAAGCGTTGCAGGCGGGAACCAAATTGTTCCAGTCTCGAGGCAGGCTATCCATCAAAGGGCTAATAGCTCTCGGGTTCTCGCGGAGGGGGTTAAAATGGGGAAAAAAGATTCTCATTACCTGTGATAATGCTGCTGGGGAGACTAACCTCATACGATAGGTAGCCTAAAAGCTCATCATAGAGAAGCTGCTCGGCTTCAGAAAGAGGGGATAGTGGATCGCTCGCTGAACCAAGCTGAGTTGGGAGTGAAGCATAAAAAAGATCCAGTCCCAAATTTGCAACTACTTGAAAAGTTGCGGACGGCGTTGCCACCGGCTCGACAGAGCGTCGCTTTACCGGAGAGAGACTAACTTGAGTGAACCTCATCAGGGGACGTAATCGCTCAACACTGGAGAAAAAAGCAGTCACGTCCTCAAATGAGCCGATGACACTAACAGACACCGCAATGGACTCCAAATCAGATCGTCGCCTAGAAGCTGGACCTTTCCGTGTCGGTTCACTCGATTTTTTTGCTGAAGCTGATGGCGTCGCGGTTTCAGTTGCAATACTCCCGGGTCGTAACTCAAAATTTCCTAGAGCGACACCCTCTTCAGCCGCAAGTCCGTTCAGTGCAGTAAGCAGCCCAAAAACATCCTTTTTTGAAGGGAGCACATGTTCAAGCACCCCCACCTGCTCTAAAAGCATCGATTCATCAAGACCCTGGAGAACCTCTACCTTTGTCTCAAGCGCTGTCAGCTCACCAGAAGCCAATGCAATCTCTTTCCGCAGGTTCGACACTTTCCCAAGAGTTGGTCCGATGAAAAAAGCCAAGAGCCCAACGATGACAACCACCGTGAGAGACGGAAGGTACAAGTACTTTTTAATCCGAAGAACTTCCTTAAGATTGACCTGAGAAGGCAGCCCAATATCCATTATGATCCCTCCTCAATTTCAAAAAGGATATGAAGCCGATAGGTCCCCTCAGCAGTTCTTGTGAAGTTACTCCCAGTCAATCGAATGGCACCACGCTCTTTTGCAAAATCCGAAAGTGCGTCAAGAAAGGAAACCAGGGAGAATACATCGTCGGCTTGGGCCTGAAGCAGAACCGCTGTTTCCCCTTTCACCCCCTGTACCTTACTCTCCTTGAGGTTATGACCTTGACTCAAATCGTATAACTCACTGACGAGGCCATAGGGAAGACTGGGTTCGCCAACAACTTTCCCGGCAAGTCCAAGCTTCTGATGGATAACGACCTGTTTAGCCTCAACGGGGCGCAAACGCTCAATGACGGTTTTTTGCTCGGTAATCGATTTCGAAAGATTGCCTTGTTTACGACCAAGAACCAATGAGTAGCTAAAAAGCAAAAAGACGAACACACCAAAAACGATAAGGACAACGACGCTTGCCGACTGAATTGCCAAACCAATACGACGCAAGCGCCCTTTGATCCTCTGAGTCTCTTGAAGGAGGTTAATAGACAACTTCATACTTCCTTCATAGCCAGTCCCACTGCTGTCGCAAACGACACGGTATCATTCGGTATCGCGGCGTTTGGGGAGGGCTCAATCTCAGAAAAAGCATTCCCTAACACCACTTCTATACCGAGAAATTCGGCCATATAGGAAACGAGCCCGGGGAGCAATGCCGAGCCACCCGACAGAACAACCCTTTTAATCGGAGCCTCCTGATGACCAGAATTGTAGTACTGAAGAGTTTTTTTAACATCCATAAGAGTCCGATCGACGAGTGGCCGCAAGGCATCCCGCACCTTTCCCTCAAGTTGCGAAGGGTCTAAACCGTAGCTGCGTTTGTACTCTTCAGCCTGAGCAAACTCCAATCCCAACTCATTAGTAAGCGATCGTGTTAAGGCAACTCCTCCAGACTCAATAGAGTGGGTGAGGAGTAACATCCCCTGTAAAACCACAGAGATGTCCATGCTGCTCGCTCCAATATGGACAAGCATGGTTGGAGCTGCACCGGCCTCATCTCGGACAATCGCCCTCATCACGGCAATCATCTCCGTCTCCAAACTCACCACTTCCACCCCACACTTGCCAGCAAACTCCACCAATCTCAAAACGGCCTTTTTCGGAGCTGCCACCAAAAGAACCTCCATCTTGTCACCACCCGAACCTTTTTCTGGTCGAGAAATGATCTCGTAATCAATGTTGACCTGATCAAGGGGAACGGGGATGTACTGCTCGGCCTCCCAATGAATAGCAGAAGCAAGTTCGCTGTCAGAGAGAACCGGCATTTCCATAACTTTCGTGTACACTTGCGATTCCGAAAGAGCAAAGGCCGATTTTGAGCCAGAAAGTTTCGTATCGGAAAGAAGCTTTTTTGTAGCCTCAACCACGCGCCTCTGGCTTTCCTCATCGTCTCCAGGCCGTGCACCTTGAGGATTCAAGGCAATACCGATCGCTTCCAGACGGTATCCTACCCCTTTCTTGGAGAGAGAAACAACTTTAATGCTAAACGATCCAATATCGAGTCCGACAAGGCGACGAGCCATGGGCAGCAAAAACCTTGAATTGCATTCTAATTTTTAATAAGATTGCTTCCGGAAAATATAACGAAATCAAAGATCGACGAGGGTGCGGGGAGTGTCTTTGTGACCTCAACAGCACGAGTCTCACCACCTGCGGTTTGCGCCTCGGAGTGAATGTTCCAGAGCTGCGCTGGGAGAGGATTTCCAGGAGGATCGCTGCTGTCAACCAGAAGCGCAGTTCTGCTGTACACTGCCCGAATCCTCATGAATTCTTCCCCAGCACCGAAATCCACGCTTTCAAGGACACGAAACTGGTAGCCTGGAGTCACCGCAGACCCCGAACTCAGAAAATTGTCATCAGGAGTTTTTTCACATCCTTTATATGGCGTCCGCCGAACACTACCGGCTGAAGGGTTGAACACCGCCACCACAATGGATGCGACAGTAGAGCTAGGGCACGTCTCTGTTGCCCATTCGATACTGACCTCGTCTCCCGTGAACCCTACGAGGCTCACTTCCACCGTCTCACCCTCCTCAATTTCTGTCTCCAAAGCCAGCTGCTCAGCAACCGTGTAATTCGCGGTAATACAATCGGGCCCAGGGCAAGCACCGACATCAACAGAGCTAGATCCTCCGGTCGCTACAATGCCCTGAAGATCCCGACGCAAGGCATCCTCAATCCCAGCCTCCGCCGCATCAAAGGCACGAGTGGTTTCCTCCTCTTGCCGAGAGAGACGAATATCGGTGACGCTTCTACTGGCAATCGAGAGACCGATTGTTAACAGGACAATGGTCAAAAGAAGGATGATGATTCCTATTTGCCCTGCTTGTCCTGCCTGCCCGCTTTCCCGCCCTTTGGCGTGGCCGCATTGGCGGGAGCGGAGCCGAAAGGTTCGTTCTGACTGTTTTCGCTTCAGCATATACTCCATTGTAGCTTTAAGGGTTTTAGACTGTCAACCAATGCCTAAGAACACAATCAAAGGCCTCCCAATCCTGTTAATACGTCCGCAACGTTGTTCGAGTTTCAAAACGCTCGACGGCAACTTCGCTCGGTCGATCTGCCGAGGGATCACCCAATCGTAGTTGAAAGGAAACAAAGACAACATCGGGACTGCCTGACGACCCTGGAGTAAGGACACAGGAAAAGCTTTCGGCAACAATCCGATCGCTGGTAAGAAAGACGTTCACGGCGATGGTGCTGGCAACTCGCCCAGAAACGATCGAATACGTCGTATCCACTCCATTTCCGTCAGTCAGGATCAAGGAACTTGGAGCCGGACAATCAGCAACTCGGGCATCCCGGATTGCCCGCTCCACAACCCCAATCGCGTGATCGCCATTCTGCTTCACCACGGCCAAAGCCGAAGCTTTCCCTGCTCCTGCTAAACTCGTAAACAAAAGCCGTGTTGCCGTAATTGCAATCAAGGCCACAAGGGTAATCACGACCAGTACCTCGATGAGGGTATATCCATCCTCTCGCATAGGTTCGCTGCTTACTGCTTGTTCCATTTGCTCAAACGAGTAACCAAAGTAGAGTCATGGGTGCCAACTCTGTCCTGCCAAGAAACTGTGGAAGTCACGTCCACGTAATCCTCTGCATCCGGATCAGAATCATTCACAAAATCAATCACAATCTCCCGATCAAAAATGGTTCCGGAAATGGTTCCCGTGCAACTTCCCGCAGAGAGAACTTCAATATTGGAAGAAAGATCCAACACGCAGTAGGTGACAGGGTTACCATCCAAGGCAGTGACAAAATCAGTCCAGCCAAGCCGATCTCGCTGAGAACGCGTCCATTCAATACCCTCCTGCGCAAATCGGGTTGCCAACACCTGATTCCTGGCAAAATTGGCGTTGCGAACCGCCTCCACCACCCGAGAGACAACGGCAACCAGCACCAAAACAACCACGGCAATAGCAATAAGAATCTCGATAAGCATCTGCCCGTTTCTTCGAAGATCTTTGGTCATACTCCTATTATTTCAGAACAACAAGGGAAGGCACAAGGTGTTTACGGGCAGATCTGCTGCCCCTGGTAACTTATTGCCCCGCCATCAGTGACATCGATTTTAAAGATCAGCGTGCCACTCGTATTTTGAACACACACCGTCGCCGCTGTTGCGGCCAGGGTCAAGACGTTAAATGTCACCGTCGGCGCCGACGCCGAGCCAATCGTCGTCCCTTGAGGAAGGGTGTAGCTGGAAGGAGATGGGCTTCCGCCACTGCAATTTGCCTGAATCTGATAGCCAGTCCCACTCATGGTAATGACGTAAGAGTTCAAGGTCTCAGGATCATCGCATTCAACGCTACTGGGCTTCACCCCTGCTGAGGCGCGCTTCTGCGCATCACGCAGCGCCTGCTCTACTTGCTTTGCGGCGCCCTCAACGATCTTGCGCTCATTCAAACGCCGGTAATTGGCCACGGCTCCTCCCAAAAGAAGACCAAAGATCACCACAACGACCAGAATCTCCAAAAGGGTGAATCCTTTGTCAGAGGAATGTCCGGAAACCGACGAATCCGAGGTCTGTAGCATGGCAGGCACATTATGGACTAGTGACACCGTAGTTGCAGGCAATTCCACAGGACACTGCGACCCCGCAAGGGGTCGTGCTCCCCCCTTCCAAATACGCGCAAAGATTGTAGGAAATCCCTCCTCCGGTATCACCGTAATAATAGTTGTAGGGCGGATCGCGCGGATCTACCGGCTCAGTTGAAAGGTAATTCGGTTGAAGCGCTACAACCATAGCCGCCCAGTTCCCAGTAGGATAACTCGCGTTATCAGCCCGGTAGATCTCCAGTGCCGTGCGCACCTGCTCCAAATCAGCCTGGCGTCGCCCATCACGCGCCCGGCGATTGGCTGTTTGGAAACTCACGACAGCAATGCCCGTCAACAGAGCAAAGATCAGGACAGCAACCAGGATCTCAATCAAGGTAAAGCCGCGAGTTCCGGTTGACTTTTTGATAAACATTGACCCCTCCCACTGTCTTTTCAACTGTACGCTACACCCTCTACGCTAGACGCTCAATCACTGCTGGTTCTCTTTACAGAACCAGTCACCTGTACCGAATGTGCATGCCGAGTCAGATGAGTTCCCCCCACCTCCACCTTCAAGAAGTGCACAAATACAGTAGGAGGTTGCCACGCAACTGGTGGCATACGGTGTCCCTGTAGAGAGGGGATCGCTGGGAAACGTCCCTTGAATGTAGTTGGTCACCATAGTGTTGCAGTCAGCATCATAGGTCCCATTATCAATATAGTACTGTTCAAACGCCTGCTGGAGAGCAACCATGTCGCCTCGACGTTTCGCATTGCGTCCATGGCGTCTTGAAGCACTATAACTGGCGATCGCCATGCTCGCCAAGAGAGAGATGAGCGTGATCGCCACCAAAAGCTCAATCAATGTGAAACCTTTTTTTCTGCTCATTGTTTCCTGCGTACTTTTAAAAGTATGACAGCCGTCGCAAACCCTGTCAACCAAAAACTTCGTGTAAAGACAACCACTTTTTTAGAAAAGCAAGGTAAGGTAAGAGGACCACAGCTGCCCGCCCCAAACCAGAGCAATGGCCGTCCCAACCACCAGGAATGGGCCGAAGGGGAGCGTTTGACCGAATCGTTTTTTCCCGATAGCCAAAAGCAACAGCGCCACCAAAGCCCCAAGAGAAAAGCTCAAAAAAATCGCAACGACGATTCTCGGCCAGCCTAAAATAAGACCCAAGACAAACGCCAGCTTCGCATCACCCATGCCCATGCCCCGACCACGAGTGATTGCGATAAGGCCCAAAAAAAATGCCAAAACTCCAACACCGCTCACTAGAGAGTACCAAAAGTCCGCCGGCTGCATGATGCCGCCCATGGTAAGAAGCACCCGATACAAAAGAGCAGAAAAGCCCAAAATCCAGACAATCACATCTGGAATAACGCCGTAAAGAAGATCGGTGAAAAAGACTACGAGAAGAAGCAAACCAATGACCAGCCAGAACAGCGGCTGCAGATGCACAAATGGGTATTGCGTGAGACGAAAAATGGCCGATCCGGCAACAAACCACCAGACAAAAAGAACACCGGTCAACAACTCAACAACTGGATAGCTCCAAGAAATGTACGCCCGGCAGCGCCGACAACGGCCGCCCAGCAGTATATAGGAGAGAAGGGGAATGTTGTCAACCGCTCGAATCGTCCTGTGGCAGTGAGGACAACGGCTCCGCCCCTCAAACGGGCTCTCTCCGTGCAAGGTGCGATAGATAACAACGTTTAAAAAGCTTCCAACTACCAAACCCAAGAGGAAGATCGAAGCAAGAAGGATGATCATAGACATACGCTGTCTTGCCTCGATCCCTCTCAGGGTTTATTGCGGCACACAAACGTAACAGGTTGCGTCAGGATAACCACCCGGGATAACGCAAGTGGATGCCACGTTATTCGTGACATCCCGTGTCGGTCCAAGTCCGCCCTGCCGGGCTGACCGTGACTCAGGCTCGTAGCAGACAGAAATCTGCCGCGAAACCGCTTCTTCGCTCATAAACAAGCGCTCCAATGTCGGTGTGGCCGTGAGGACACTCTCACGATTGCCGAACTGTCTCTTGAGCTCTCCTTGAATGATCAAGTCGCAATCCGGACCTGGAGAAGCACCCGCACAATCGGTAAATTCTGGGTTCTGTGCAGTGGTCCGCGGGGCATCTGCCGTACAGATCGGTGCATTCGCGTCATACGGGTAGCACTGATAGGTCGTGTAGTAGCGTTCGTAGGCCGCCAAAAGCTCGGCGGAATCCGATTTCCTTCCGGCATCCCTGGCTTTTCTGATCTGTTCCAGAGGATCGAGGGCCGACAGAATAGCAACCACCAATATTCCCAAGACCGCAATAACGATCAAGAGCTCAATGAGCGTGAATCCTTTTGATGTTTTCATTTTAAGGTGAGGCGTTCCTCTTCACCTCCCTTCTGGGCAGCGTAATGTAACTCTAGGTTTTACAGCTGACTCGTCAAGTTGTAGATCGGCATGATGATGGAAATCACCAAAAATCCGACACCCACTCCTAAGACAACCATGATAAGAGGCTCGATCGCCGTTGTCAAGCTTTTGACGAGCTGTTCGGACTCCGTTTCAAAATACACTGCGAGTTTAAGCAAAACCTCATCAACCTTACCCGTCTCTTCGCCCACCGAAAGCATCTGTGAAAGAATTGGAGGGAAATGGTCGTAAGTGGCGATGGTTGCCGCGACCGAAATTCCTTTTTCAACGCGCTTTGCTGCCTCTCGCACGGAATCAGCATAGATGACATTCTCCAGGGTGTCCGCAACAATCGTTAACCCTTCAACAATCGAGACACCAGCACCGACCAGTAGGCCCAGCGTCCGACTGAATTCTGCCATGAGAATTTGTTTTCTCAAGCTTCCATAAATGGGAATCCGAAAAATGATCATATCCACACTCCGCCGGCCAATGGGAGTCGCTCGCCAGGCACGAAACGCCCATCCGACAACCAGCCCACCGATGATAGCCAGATGCCAGTACGAAACAACGATTGTCGATAGCCCAACCATCATCCGTGTAGAAAACGGGAGCTCCGCCCCAAAATCCTTGTAGATCTCCGTCATTTGGGGAATAACGAAAATCATCATAATCAGAGTGACAAGGATCATCCCGATGACAACAATAATTGGGTAAACGAGCGCTCCACGGGTTTTGGAGCGAAACTCTCGCTCTTTCTCAAGGTTATCCGCCAGGCGTTTCAGCATTTCATCAAGCTTCCCTGCGGCCTCACCGGCTCGAACCAGTGAAACATAGACGGTGTTGAAAGCCTTGGGGTGCTTCTCCATCGCCACCCCAAGCGGCTTCCCTCCTTCGACATCGCGCAACACTTCGGAAATCACAGATGAAATTCCTGGAGAAGACTGGCTTTCTAAAAGCGCGAGGGAATCAGTCAAGGGAAGGCCTGCGGTGATCATCGTCGAGAGCTGGCGCGTAAAATTCACCACATCGGAGAATTTCACCCGCTGGAAAAAGGAAGACAGGAATGCCAGCTGGATCTCGCGGCGAGCCGGTTTGAGGTCCACAACAACCAGATCCCGTTCGCGAAGTACAGAAGCCGCTTGCCCGATGTCACGTGCCTCAACTTTACCCTTCTGTAGTTTTCCATCCTTGGACCTTGCTCTGTATTGAAAGCGCTCCATATACAGCTATTTTTTACTTCCTCCCACGAGCCGTCGCAACTCTCCCGGCCGCAACGCCCACTGCACGGCAACATCAAAGGATAGCTTTCCTGCCTTCACCCAATAGGCCATGCTCGATTCCAAGGTTTGCATCCCAATATCGGCCGACGTCTGAATGACGTTGTCAATAAGATGGGTCTTTCCTTCGCGGACGGTCGTTCGGACAGCCGGCGTGGCAAGAAGAATCTCTACCACTGGTATCCTTCCCCCGGAAATTGCCGGCAGCAGCCGCTGGGAAAGAACGGCTTCCAGAGTGTTTGAAAGCTGCAAGCGAACTTGTCCTTGTTGATGCTCTGGGAAAACGTCAACAATGCGGTCAATGGTTTGTGCAGCACTATTGGTGTGCAAGGTTGCGAAGACCAAATGCCCTGTCTCGGCAATCGTCAAGGCCGCAGCAATGGTCTCGTAATCACGCATCTCTCCCACCAAAACGACGTCAGGATCTTCCCGAAGAGCGCTACGCAGGGCAATTTCCCAAGAGTGGGTATCGGAATGCAACTCCCTCTGCGAAATAATGCTGCTGCCAATCGGATAGACATACTCAATCGGATCTTCGACAGTAACGATGTGAACCGCTCGGGTCTCGTTGATCTCCTGGATGATCGACGCTAAGGTTGTCGACTTCCCGTGCCCAGTCGGTCCGGTGACCAAAACGAAGCCTTGCCGCAATGCCGCAAAGCTGTGGTAAATCTTGGGAAGATTGAGCTCCTCTATCGGAAGGATCTCCGCTGGAACAAGCCGCAGCGCGGCAGAAACAAATCCCTTCTGATGATAGGCATTGATACGAAATCTCCCTCTCCCTTCATGATCGTATGAAAAATCGAGCTCGCGATTGACTAAAAACAGGTCCTTCTGCTCAGGAGTGAGGAGCGCGAAAACCAAGGCTTGAGATTCTTCATCGGTAAGAGCTTTCATCTCAATGGGGGCGAGCTCGCCCTCAACACGAAGCATCGGCGGCAACCCCACCACCAAGTGCAAATCCGAAGCCTTGGCAGTGACAGTCTTTTCCAAAAGTTTGAAGATGTCCATGATATTCCTTCAGGTGTTCAACAGATCCTCTTCATATCTCCGCAACACGCAAGACTTCTTCTATTGTAGTCACTCCTTCCAAGGCTTTCAAATACCCATCTTGCTTCATCAGCACCATGCCATCAGCGACTGCTTGTTCTTCTATGCGGCTGGCGGGGGCTCGCTCCAAGATAAGCCGTCCGATTTTCTCCGAAACTGGTAAGACCTCGAAGATACCGATCCGTCCGCTATAGCCGGTGTCCCCACACTCTGAACACTTCTTTCCTCTGAAGAGTGTAATCTCCGCATCAGAAGAAGCGCCTTGCGTATGGAGGGCCGATTCATAAAGAGAGCCTAAAAACTGCTTGACATCCTCAAGAACCTCTGGTGGGGCGCTGAAACGCTCTTTGCAGTGCTCACAGATCTTCCGCACCACTCGTTGCGCAACGACACAGGTCATTGAGGATGCGAGCAGGAAGGGCTCCGCCTTCATGTCCAAGAGGCGCGGGAGGGCACCACCGGCAGAATTCGTGTGTAACGTGGAGAACACCAAGTGTCCGGTGAGCGAAGCTTGGATCGCGAGCTCCGTCGTCTCGGTATCGCGGATCTCGCCAACCATAATGATGTTCGGATCCTGCCTGAGGAAGCTGCGCATCCCCGAGGCAAAGGTGAGTCCGGCCTTAGGATTGACCTGAACTTGATTGACACCGACAATCTCATATTCCACGGGGTCTTCGAGCGTAATGATATTGACCTGTGGGGTACTAATTTTAGAAAGCATCGAGTACAAGGTCGTTGTTTTCCCTGAACCCGTAGGTCCGGTAATGAGGATGATGCCGTGAGGAACCAGAACCGAAGTTTGAAGATTTTTAAGAGCCCCTCCTCGCAAACCAAGCTCCGGTAGGGTCGGCACATTCCCGGTTTTTTTCAAGAGCCGCATGACAATCTTCTCTCCATGCACGACCGGTAATGAAGAGACACGAAGATCAACTTCTTCCTGACCAGCCTTGAAATTAAAACGCCCGTCTTGCGGTAGGCGTTTTTCGTCAATCTTCATTCCAGCAAGAATCTTGATCCTCGAGACCACCGCGCTATGCACTTTTTTGGGCAACATCAGCTTCTCGACGAGAATTCCGTCAATTCTGTAGCGCACCCGTGTTTTGTCAACCATCGGTTCAATATGAATATCAGAAGCGCGAGCTTTGATTGCAAATTCCAAGAGCGTCGCAACGACTTTGGCAACCGGCGCCTCACGAATCACCTCACCGAGCTTCGCAATATCTACGGTCTGAACACCAGGCGCCTCCGCTGCACCGGTCTCTTTCAACGCCTCCGTTACTTCCGTCGATAGACTCTCGGCGTACAGATCTCCAATCATCGGGACAAGCTGAGATTCCACCGCCGTGAATGGGATGACCCGAGACCCAGATTTCTTCTCAATGAACTCGACCGCTCCCAAATCCAAAGGGTTGGCCATCGCCACTGAAAGCGTATTCTCCTCCTCGTTGAACCCAAAAGGCAACGCTTTATATCGGGAGGCTACGCTCTCCGGAAGCTTATTCAGTGCTTCGGGCGAGGCGGCGGTATGCCCAAGATCCAAAAAGGGAACGTTGTAAAACTTCGCTTTCGCTCGAGCCAGTTGCTCTTCATCAACGACCTGGTTCTCGAAGGCCAAATCCTCAGGATTCTTCCCGACATTGACCGCTTCAATCTTCAGCTGATCATATTGTTCGCGAGTGATGGCCTTTCCAGACAGAAGAACATCGAAGACAGAATCAGACTGCGAATCCGATTCATCGATAACAACACCGGACGTCGGAGAGGCAGGTGTAGCAGCCATAAACTCGAGTCCATTATTGAAGGTTTGTGCTACAATGTCAAGGAACCAATCACCAAAATCTAAAAGAAAATCCGATCGATATTATTAAATCTCAAACCTAATATCTTATTTCTCATCTCATGCATAGCTACATTATCTGCAATGGGACCAAGAACGACAGACAGCAAAAAGTGAAAAGGCTCGTTGCCGACCTGCGCCAAGAAGAGAAAGACTTGGCGGAAGATATCCTGAGCTTCACAGATCCCGACATTCTTCTCCTGCAACCAACTCCCACGATCACAATCGATGCAGTGCGTCAGCTGAAGAGCACGCTGAAACTCAAACCCTACGCTTCGAAATGCAAAATCGCCCTGATTGTGTCAGCTGATCTTCTCACCCTCCAAGCCCAACACGCGCTTTTAAAAACCTTGGAAGAACCCACGCCAAACACATTTCTCGTACTCGAACTTAAAAATCAGCACGAGCTTCTCCCAACCATACGCTCGCGCTGTCAGATCATCCGGACACCACGCAGGGGAAAGCATCTCATCGCGGACAACGGGAAACAAGTTTCCTCAATCACGAATCTTCTCCGACAGGGTTCTCCGGGAAGTAGAATGCGCGGCGTGGAAAAACTCATACAGCGAAATGACGCGAAGCATACCCTTAAAGACCTCCTGTTCGTTCTTGCCGAGAAGATGCGCCAGGATCCGCGTTGGGCTCCCGCAGTCGGGCGAACGCAGCAAGCGCTCGAAGACCTCAAAAACAACCTGAACCCGAACTTGACCCTCGAGCACTTCGCCATAAACTTCCCAAGAATCAAACGTCTAGGACCGAACACACATTGAAGCTCCGACGGCTAAGCCTGCCCGCCTCTGGAGGGAGCCCTCGGATTCTGCTTATCGGTAGCCCAATTGAGCTCTGTTCCTGTAGCTTCAATCCCGCTCGGTTGCTGCTATTTCTCCGAGGGTTAATAACCGTCGGCTTCCCGCAGCGGGAGCAAAACGCTACTCTTGCTGCGAGCAGTCCCACAAGAAGAGGACAGTAAAGTCAGCACTGCGCTCCAGAGGATAGCCCCGAAGAAGCGTACAAGCGTCTCGAAGAATACTCTCATCAACATAGGACGGTCGCAGTCGCAGTATCCTACCTGTCTCAGGGTCAACCAAGGCTTCCTGAAGAAAAATCGCACTCTTCGTGGCCACCCGAGTGGCGGCATCGGAAGGAAAAAGACCGGTCAAATTGCGCAGCAAATTCGTCTCTATTTGGTTATCCGTGATTCCCCGGTCCGCGCTCAATGCGATAAGCGGTGCTATCGCATACGAGCCAAAAAGAGTATCACCCTCGTCTGTTAAGGCCTGAACATCCGAAGCAATCTCCTCCAAATTATCAAGCGTTGCCGCCATTGAAAGATCTCTCTTGTAGACGAAGGCATTGATGAGCGTCAGAGCGGCAACCAGCATCATCACCGCCCTCCGACTCCGATCCGCAACGAAAAGCACAAGAGAGAAAGCAGCCAAAACAGAAAAGAACGGGATGAGTGTCACAAAATAGATAGGGAAAATTATGGAGAGACTGCGAAGAAACACAAGCTGCAAAGCCGATGCCGCAATGACGGAGACCACGAGCTCTACGTAGGGGGAAAGCCGTCGATCCAAGGGCTTCTTGGTTCGCCAGCTCCTCCACAGCGCGCGCAGCCAAACCTAAATCCCACCAGTTGACAACATCACCAGCACCCAATCCTTTCGCAAAAAAAGTCCAAAGGGATCTTCGGCAAGGGAGGCCGAAAATTTTGCAAGCTGGTAGCGCCATACTGGTGTCAAGAAATCCTCCCCAAACAGAGCAAACAAAACGATATTGACAAGGAAAAAAGGCAATAAACTACATGTGAGAAAGGACATAACCTTGCGCCAGTTCCGCTTCAACAACTCGTATGCAACAAACCCAAGAGCGGCTGGGAGGATATAGCGCCGCATCGTCAGCCCGACAAAAAGCGCCAGACCCGCCAATGGGGCCGAGGCGACAATCCCCACCGCCGCATTGCGTTTGCGGGAGCCAATCCGAAACAGCAAGAACGCTGATCCTACGGTAACAAGCAGTTGAAGCACCTTAAAACCGGCGATCGAAAATCCAAACATCTTTGCCAGAGCGGCGTAGAGAAGAATCTGGGTGGGAAAATGGGCAAGGAAAAAATCTCGATAGGGGAGGGCGCCGCCAAGCACTAGGTGGGTCGCGTAAATGTAGTAGTTCTCGTCGGACACTCGAGGCGCGACATGAGGGAGCTTCAGCGCCAAAAAGGCAGCGCTGAAACCAAGAAAAATGAGCAAGTATTTCCGACTGTTTTGCCTCTTCATGAATCAGGCCAGTGCTGTACTGATCAACCGAAAAATTCCCGTTTGTAACGTTTGAAAACCTGCTGGAACACTCGCTGGGATCTTCTTGAAGTGATCACAAGATAAGCAAAAAGAGAGCCAATACTCACCGCAATGCCTTGCAAGAAACGGTCCGGGAAATAAAACATTTCTACGGTATTCTCCCCAGAAGGGACAATCACCGCCCGCTGGTTGATATTCGCAGGAAAAATTTCGGTTTCTCGGCCGTTAATAGTTACACGCCATCCGGGATAAAAGCTGTCAGCAACAACCAGGATCGCTTTCTTGTCGGTCTTGGTCGCCAAAACCAACCGCTGATCGCGATCAACAAGAACCGAAATCTCCGCTTGCTCTAACTGCATAAATGTTTCACTTGGATCTGTTTCTAAAATGACGGAGCGCTCAAATGGAAAGTCTACACCATCGACAATCTCAAGCACGTCCCGCATTGTTGACCCGATAACATAGGTTGAGACGAATCGAAAACGATCAAGGCTTTCGCGATTTTCATAAACATAATACCTCGGTAAAGAAGGTTCTGGAGGTTCAATCGTGGAAACTAATTCAAGCGCATCACCATCCTCCAATGGGGTGGGGGAGATGATGTAGGCTGCCGCCGCAGCATCAAGCATTCTTGGAAGGAGTCTCAAGTGTATCGCTTGTCGTATGGGAGGCAGAGCAGAATAGGAACGGACATTCGCCCTACCAAACACAAGGTTCAAATTCGCATCAAGCCCATTCTTGAAGTGCAAATAGGGGTACGCTTCCTGCCATCCGCGCGAGAGAAAAACATCATTCCATACTCGGCCCTGCTCACGAGTGGTGAAGATTCTGCCTCCAGTGGGTATAGCCCGAACGGTCTCTGGGGGATCGAGTGCTTGCTTCACGGGGACAAGAGGATGATAGGAAAAACCAAAATAAAACAAATCAACAATAGCGACAATGAAAACGACGGAAAAGATGAGTGATTGATACGGTCTGAATCGTTTCCCTCGAGAAAGAGCCTGAAGCACTCGATCAAGCCCGACTCCCGCCAATCCAGTGAGGGAGAGCGTGACGAGAATCAAAAACCGAGATGGTACTCTGAAATTGTTAAAACCAAAGTAGGTGTAGAGAAATGACAGCGGAGAGCGTTCACCGAGCACCAGGAGGAAAGAAAACACACCCAAAAACCAGAGCGCTTTTTCTTGTCTGCTCTTTCCTTTTTTCACCAACGCCAGCAAAAGAAAAATGAGCGGTAAGATCCCAACGTAGGCGGTATTTTCCCAATAAATGCCCGAGCCTCCCTCTTCAAATGGTGAAGGATAGCTTCCATCTCTCGGCGTACCAAAAAAATCCGGCAACACAAATGTGACGAGGTTCTTGAACGGATACGGGTATTGAAAGATCTGCCTCTGAGAAAGCCCACCCTTCCGTACAGAAATGCGTTTAAGCTCCAGTGTCGGAAGCAACTGTGGAGCCGCAAGAGCCAAGCCCAGGAGTAGGGCCAAGGAAAAGAGAGCGATTTTTTTTATGAGAGCGCCAAGATCACGTTCACGGATCCGCACGACAAGATAAAGAGAAACTCCCAAAAGACTGATGAATACCCACTGAAAACCGCCGGTAAAAATCTGTTGCGACAAGACAATTCCGAACAGAAGTGCATGTTTCCCCGAGGGTCTCTTCCAAAAATGCTCAGCAAGCAAAAACAGCCATGGCAGAAGCGAAGCTGCTTGAATATAGCTGAAATGGATAATCCGACTGATGAAATATCCACCAAAACTGAAAGTGAAAGCTGAAAAGAGGCTTGCCTTACTGGAAATGCCGATCTTTTTAAAAAACAGATAGCTTCCGAGGAAACTAAGAAGAAAGATAAGAACATAACTGAAGTTCCATGCAATCCACGTCGGGAAGAAGGAGAAGAGGAAAAGGTTCATAATGTTAAGCGTACCTATCTGACCTTCTGCGAAAACCGGAAAGCCAGTTCCCATATCTTTGCTCCAAAATGGAAATTCCCATTGTTGTAAAGACCCTGCTAAAAAATCCTTCACCGGATAGTGAAAGTTCCATAGATCGGATCGTCCATAATCAGGTGTGTAGAAAAGTTTCGGCTCAGGGAAAAAAAGCCGACCAAAGAAAAGAAGAACGATGACCAGAATCACAAGATAAAAAAGAGCCTCTCGCTTCGACATCGCCTCATCAAATCATACAACGAAATGCAAAGTCAACAGGGGACAATCATGGTCTCCCACCCTCTTCCAAGCTAGACAGGACTCATAGAGTTTGATAGAATTTGTCAAGGATTGCCTAATAAGCAAATCTTTTTTAATTCATGCCCAAAACTGCACAAACCTCCAAATCTTATACCGCAAAGCACATCAGGGTTCTCGAAGGACTGGAGCCAGTCCGCAAGCGCCCGGGGATGTTCATTGGCTCAACGGACGCGAAGGGGCTGCATCATCTGATCACCGAAATCGTCGACAACAGCGTGGACGAAGCAATCCCGGGATTTGCTCATAATATCTGGGTCGTGCTCCACAAAGATGCCAGCATTTCCGTATCTGACGACGGAAGAGGAATCCCCGTTGGGAGACATAAAACTGGCGTCTCGGCGCTTGAAGTTGCCATGACTCGCCTCCACGCTGGCGGGAAATTCGAAGGAATAGCCTATCAAGCCTCTGGCGGACTTCATGGAGTCGGTGCATCGGCAGTGAACGCGCTTTCATCATCAATGCGCGTGGTGGTGAAACGCGATGGAAAATACCACTCCCAAGAGTACGAGATCGGCACGCCGCTCCATCCGGTCAAACAGATCTCGGAAACGGCAGTCAGAAAGATTCTGCCACAAGCGATGGGTTCCTTTATCTCAAACGATAGCGGGACGTTCACCCACTTTATCGCTGATCGAAAGATCTTCAAACAAACCAATCGCTTCTCCTTCACCAAAGTGGCCAATACCCTGCGCCAACGAGCCTATTTGGTCAAAGGTCTCTTCTTCCATCTCTTCGATGAAGAAACAGGGATCGAAAAACACTTTTACTTCGAAGGGGGAATTCTCTCGCTCATTGCTCACCTCAATCGCGACAAAAAACCCCTGCATTCACCAATCTACTTCAGCGGCGAATGGACTGAGGGAGAATTCACGATCGGTGTGGAAGTGGCCCTCCAATATAACAACTCATTCAACGAAAATATCGAGGGCTTCGCCAACGTCATCAACACTCGCGACGGAGGCACACACATCACTGGTTTCCGCATGGCACTCTCAAAATCGCTGAAGGATTACGCAACGAGGCAAGGATTTCTGAAGGGAGAAAAAAATGGCTTAACGGGTGAGGACCTGAAGGAAGGCCTGACTGCGGTCGTTTTCGTAAAGATGGCTGCCAACGATATTCAATTCGAAAGCCAAACGAAAACCAAATTAAATAACACTGAAGCGCAATCGGCGGTCTATAGCATCGTCAAAGGACAACTCGATGAGTATCTTGAGGAAAACCCTCAAGAGGCTCGTCGAATAGTAGAAAAAATCCTCCTTGCGGCAAGAGCCAGACTTGCTGCCCGAGCCGCAAAAGACGCAGTGATACGAAAAGGGGCGCTCGAAGGCCTCACCTTGCCAGGAAAGTTAGCGGATTGCCAAGAGCGAGATCCTGCAAAAAGCGAGCTATTCATCGTCGAAGGCGATTCAGCCGGAGGATCCGCAAAACAGGGAAGGGACAGAAAATCCCAAGCCATTCTTCCCCTGGGAGGAAAGATCCTCAACACGGAACGGGCACGCTTGGATAAAATCGTAGAATTTGCTGAACTGAAAGACCTCATCATCGCCCTCGGAATGGGAATAGGGGAGACCTTGGATCCTAAGAAATTGCGCTACCATAGAATCATCATCATGACCGACGCTGATGTCGATGGAGAACACATCGCCACCCTGCTGTTAACATTCTTCTACAGACATCTCCGGGAGATCATCGATGGGGGACACCTCTACATCGCGCTCCCCCCACTCTATAAAATTCAGTACAAAAAGGAAGTAGTGTACGCGTACTCGGACAAGCAAAAAGATGAGTTTCTGGACACCCGCTTTCAAGGCAAGCAAGTGGACATCCAACGCTATAAGGGACTAGGAGAGATGAACCCCTCCCAGTTGTGGGAAACAACCATGAATCCAAAAACCAGAACTCTTAAGCAGGTTGCCATCGAAGATGCGACCCGCGCCGATCACGTATTCACAACCCTGATGGGCGAAGAGGTTCCGCCAAGGCGCCGCTTCATTCAAACACATGCCAAACTAGCCACCTTAGATATATAAATTGCTAGCTGAGCCATAGCGTTTGACGAGATACGAAATTGGCAACATTAGTATAGATAAAAGATCCAATAGAGCTATCCCGGTGTCCACCGGGACGCGAAGCTGCCTTCCCTAGGTATCTAAAAAAAGGCCAGGAGATGCTTACTGGACAAAACACAATCCTCATAGCAATACTTGCCGCGCTCGCCGCGATCAGCTACAGTATCTTCCTATCACGCTGGATGCTCTCCCTTGACAGAGGCGGGAAAAAGATGATCGAGATTGCCGACGCGATAGCGGAAGGTGCCTCGGCGTATCTTCATCGCCAATATCGCGTCGTTGCCGTCATCGCATTCGGTCTAGCAGTTGTACTCATGCTCACCCTAGGCATCAACACCGCTGTGGGCTTTCTCGTCGGCGCAGCGGCATCCGCCATAAGTGGGTACATCGGCATGATGATTGCGGTACGCGCGAATGTCCGAACCACGCAGTCTGCCAAGAAGGGGTTGGACAAGGCCCTCATTGTCGCCTTCCGCGGCGGGTCGGTAACGGGACTCCTGGTTGTCGGTCTGGCACTCCTGGCCACTACAGGATTCTTTGCAGTAACCGGTGATGTAAAAGCCCTCATTGGTTTGGCCTTTGGCGGATCGCTCATCTCTGTGTTTGCCCGCCTTGGGGGTGGCATCTACACCAAAGGGGCCGATGTCGGTGCCGACCTGGTCGGCAAACTTGAAGCCAATATCCCAGAAGATGACCCAAGAAATCCGGCTGTGATCGCTGACCTGGTCGGCGACAACGTCGGGGATTGCGCCGGCATGGCTGCCGATTTATTCGAAACATACGTCGTCACTGCCGTTGCCGCAATGCTTCTGGGAAACCTGGTATTTACAACCTTCCCCAACGCGGTCCTCTACCCACTAGCCCTCGGAAGCGCTGGCATCCTTGCCACAATGATCGGCACGTTCTTTGTCAAGCTGCCTTCCTCAGGAGAAATCATGCCTGCGCTCTACAGAGGACTCATCACGTCCGCTATCATCTCTGTACTACTGTTTTACCCGATAACCACGAGTTTAATGGCACAAAATGGCCGATACTCGACCATGAGCCTGTATCTAACGAGTCTCATTGGAGTCGCGGTGACCGCAGCGTTCCTGGTCATCACCGAATATTTCACTTCACGCAAGTACGCTCCAGTGCGAGCGATCTCCAAGGCCTCCGAATACGGAGCCGGAACCAACATCATTGCCGGACTCGCGGTGTCAATGAAATCGACATTCCTGCCAGTGATGGTCATCGCAAGCGCAATACTTCTTGCCTACAATCTCGCCGGCCTATACGGAATTGCGATCGCTGCTATGTCCATGCTCTCCTTAACAGGCATCATCGTTGCCATCGACTCGTTCGGACCAATCACCGATAACGCGGGCGGGATTGCAGAAATGGCTGACCTTCCAGCTCAAGTCCGAGCAGTCACCGATAGCCTCGACGAAGTAGGAAACACAACGAAAGCCATAACCAAAGGCTATGCCATCGGCAGTGCCGGCCTCGCCGCAATAGTCCTTTTTGCTTCCTATACGCAAGAACTTACAGTCTCCGAAACCGTACACTTCGAACTCTCAGACCCCACAGTCCTGGCTGGCTTATTTATAGGCGGCGCCCTCCCTTTCCTCTTTGCTGCACTAAGCATGGAAGCCGTAGGCAAAACAGCAGGCGCTGTCGTGAACGAAGTCCGAAGACAGTTCCGAGAAATCGAGGGACTCATGGAAGGCAAAGCCAAGCCCCAATATGGCCGGGCAGTCGACATCGTAACCCAAGCGGCATTAAGACAAATGGTTATTCCCTCACTTATCCCAGTGACAGCACCCCTCCTCGTAGCGTTCTTGCTGGGTCCAAAAGCCCTGGGGGGATTGCTCGTCGGAACTATTGTCACCGGAATATTCCTTGCCATTTCGATGACGACCGGTGGGGCCGCATGGGACAATGCAAAAAAATTCATAGAGGCAGGAAATTTGGGCGGCAAAGGGAGCCCAGCCCACATAGCTGCCGTCATCGGCGATACCGTCGGTGATCCGTACAAGGACACCGCAGGTCCAGCCATAAACCCGATGATCAAAATCGTCAACCTCACGGCACTCCTCGTCGCCAGCTTCCTCAGGTGATAAAAACTATGCGGCAAAAGCGAAACAATCAATCCAACGAATCCAACACAACTCCATTCGGCCGTATCCTGCCGGTAACGATCACTTCGGAGATGGAGCGCTCATATCTTGATTACGCGATGAGCGTCATTGTCGCACGCGCTTTGCCCGATGTACGAGACGGACTCAAACCCGTGCACAGACGCATCCTCTTTGCAATGCACGGAATGAATCTCACCCATAGTACTAAGTATAAAAAATCTGCACGCATCGTTGGAGAGGTTTTGGGAAAGTATCACCCTCACGGTGATATGGCAGTGTATGACGCGTTAGTCCGCCTCGCCCAAGATTTCTCCATGCGGTATCCCATTATAGACGGACAAGGAAACTTCGGATCCGTCGATGGCGATCCTGCAGCAGCAATGCGATACACTGAAGCGCGTCTGACCGCTATTGCACAAACGCTCCTCAAAGACTTGGATAAAGACACCGTCAACTTTGTTGACACCTTTGACGGCTCGCAAAAAGAACCAACAGTACTTCCCAGCTCACTTCCCAATTTACTGCTCATGGGTTCCGAAGGCATCGCCGTTGGTATGGCAACGAAGATTCCACCGCATAATCTGAATGAAGTTGTCGACGCAACTATCACACTCATTCAAATGGGCAAAGTCGAGCAAGAGGAGGCCATCAAAGATCCGGAAACCGCCGACCCGGCCGCGATCATTGGCACATTCACCTCAGATGCGACCGTTGACGATCTACTTCAACATATTAAAGGGCCAGATTTTCCAACCGCAGGAACAATTTTTGATCGGGAAGCCATTCAAGAAGTCTACGCAACAGGAAAAGGGAAAATCATCATGCAAGGGGAAGCCACGATTGAGGAAACGGCGAGCGGAAAAATGCAAATTATTATTACCGAAATTCCGTACCAAGTAAACAAAGCCAAGCTTGTCGCAAAAATCGCTCAACTCGTGAAGAACAAACGCATCGTTGGGGTCGCGGATTTAAGAGACGAATCTGACCGCCACGGAATGCGCATTGTCGTTGATCTCAAGCGCGACGCAAAACCCAAGGCAATCCTCAATAACCTCTACAAATACACCCGGCTTCGGGAGTCCTTCCCGGCAAACATCGTCGCCTTAAATCACGAAGGGACGCCTCAGCTCATGACCCTCAAGATGATTCTCGGAGAGCATGTGAGACACCGACAACTGGTCTTGATCCGCAGAAGCCAACATGAACTCCGCCAAGCCCGTGTCAGGGCACACATCCTGGAAGGATTAATCATCGCGCTTAACCATCTCGATGCGGTGATCCAAACCATCCGCAGATCCCCAGATGCCGATGTCGCAAAGGTGAGGCTGATGAAGAACTTCAAACTCACTGAGGTCCAAGCACAAGCCATCCTTGACTTGCAACTTCGCCGACTAGCCGCCCTCGAGCGTCAAAAGATCCAGGATGAACACAAGGCAATCAAGAAAACCATAGCAAGCCTCCTTGATCTTCTCGGCAAGCCACAAAAGATCCTTACCATCATCACCGGAGAATTGAAGCAGCTGAAGGAAAAATTTGGAGACGATCGTCGCACGAAAGTGAAAGCCGGAAAACTCGATGAGTTCGAGGCAAGAGATCTTGTTCCATCCGAAGAAGTCCTCATCACCGTGACAGAAGGAGGGTACATCAAAAGAATTCCAATCGGCACCTACCGCTCCCAACGCAGAGGGGGAAAGGGTGTGATTGGCATGGCAACGAAACAAGAAGACATCGTAGCTTTCCTGATTACGGCAAACACCCATGACAGTATCCTGTTCTTCACGAACCTCGGAAAAGTCTATAAACTTGCCGCCCACGAAATCCCCCAGGGCAGCAGGCAGTCAAAAGGACAAGCCGTCATCAACCTCATCAACATCGATCAAGACGAAAAGATCCAAAGCATCCTTGCGCTATCACATGGCCAAATAACTGCCAAGGACAAATATCTTCTCATGGCAACACGCAATGGTGTTGTGAAGAAAAGTAGACTCGCCGCTTATCAAAACATCAAATCAAACGGAATTATCGCTATCGTGCTCAAGAAAAAAGATGAGCTCGTGTGGGCGAAACTGACTGAAGGAAACCACGATATCATGGTCATCACCAAAAAAGGGAAGTCCATTCGATTTTCAGAAAAGGAAGTTCGACCGACAGGAAGAGGTACGATGGGAGTGAGGGGTATTAAGCTAACCAAAGCTGATGTCGTCATCAACATTGAGGCATTCTCCCAAGAAACAACAAAACCGAAAGATCGCAGAAGAAAGTCCTTCAGAGACCTTCTGGTCATCACAGAAAAGGGGATGGGGAAGCGCACGCCAGTCCAGGAGCATCCGCTTCAACGACGAGGAGGGCAGGGAGTCAAAGTAGCTCAGTTGACAAGCCGCACCGGAAACATCGCCACTGCGATGTTCGTCGACCAAAAAACAGATCAGATCATTATCACCAGTGTTAAGGCACAAGTCATCAAATTGCCGTTCAAGAATATCCCTCGCCTTAAACGCGCAACCCAAGGGGTGATCCTGATGCGCTTTGCCAAAACCAGCGACAAAGTCTCCGCCGTCACAAAAATAGAAAAAGAGTGAGTATTATGTATTCCTACTGTGAAACTTCTCATGGACCTTACGAAGTTGCGGATTCGTGACATGCGTGTAAATTTGGGTCGTTGAAATATTCTTGTGCCCCAGCATTTCCTGCACTTCCCGTAGTCCCGCTCCTGCATGCAGAAGATCCGTCGCGAACGAATGACGCAATCCATGAGGTGTGATGCGCACCGGAAGCCGTGCTTTTTTTGAGTACCGCTCAACAATCCGCTGTACCGAACGGGAAGAAAGCCGCATTTCCTCTCCGCTTGAAGAAGGATCAGCCTTTCCACGAGAGTAACGAATAAACAGAGGCTTCCAGTGGTCATCACGGCTCTCAACGTAACGAGAAACCCACCCTGCTGCACGGAGCGATAGGAAGACCACACGCGCCCGACCGCCTTTCCCAATGATCCCAAACTCCCGCCGATCAAGATCAATGCGATCCCGATCAAGACCAACAAGCTCAGAAACCCGAAGTCCAGTGGAAAAAAGAAGTTCCAAAATCGCCTTATCCCGTAATCCCCTGGGCGAAGACAACGAAGGCTGCGACAACAGCCGCTCAACCTGACGCCGGTTAAGAAACTTTAAGGATCGGCTCTCGGTTTTCGGCAGATCAATCCTATCAGGAGGAAGTACATCGTAGTCGTTTTTCACGAGCCATTTCAAAAATGACCTGAGAGTTATGACATAATAGCTTTGCGTGACACGCGAAAGCGTTCCACCCTTCTCATCGGTATAACGCGACAGATAGACTCGGTACTTGCGCACAGAGGAAAGATCAAGTTCGCGAATATCATCGGTGCGTGCAGAACGCACAAACCAAGCCAAAAATCGCCGCAGATAGAAGTGATAGTTCCGTATGGTATACGGACTAGCTCCACGCTCGATCTCCATATACTCGAGAAACTGCAAAACCAATTCCTCGAGCTCACTGTGTGGTTGCGTCTCCTTCGAATGGGAAGTATGAACTATAGGTTTTCGGGTTTTATTAGCACTCATCTTGAAATCCTGCCAAAATCACTCTAACCTAAATTGGACTGATACATCACCCTTTTTAAGATGTATGTTTTCATTACACATCAGACCTCATCAGTCCGCGAAATTTGATAAGCCTATAATGTAATCTCCAGAAAACCCGAGAGAAGAACTTATATGGTTTAGTAGCAGGGAAGATCGTCCGCCAAAGTCGACGACCCAATTGAGGCAATAGGGGAATGATAAATGCATATAAAGCTCAATGTTGAAAAAAAGAACTATAGTAAAATCCATCCTAGCACCGTGGGGGAGCTTTGTCAATATTGTGCGACATAATGGGCTCCAGAAAATCCAAACCATCAGAAACGAAGAAGGGGAAAGCAGTCGCCATTGTTCAATGGGACAATTATTTCACAACAAAAAGGGAGCCGTGGTAAACGGCCTTCTCATTTTTCATGGAGCGCGTAAATACACTTGAGTAATCGTGAAAATAGCGCACTCCGTATGGATCAAAAGAAACCGAAACAAAAAAATACAAAAACGCAACACTCCAAAAGCACCGAGTCGTATGTAAAGTGGACAGAGGCCGTACATGAAACACGAGAGTAGAGGAAACGCACGCAGTAATCGTCGACAGCAGCGTCCGCAGTGGGGTGTGCGGCTCAATTCAAAAGCGGTAAACCAGCTTCAAAGAATACAAATGGCGTTGCAATGCCATCCACCGCCCAATGGGTAAAGCTCAAAATAGGACAATTTGAATCTGGTCGACGCGCTCCAATGGCCCTAAAACGGCTTCTATGAACACATGTGTAGTAGCTTAATATCCATGCACGTAGTCTACATGCAAACAGGAGGCTCCAACACCATAGAACGATCCGCTTTCGGGTTTTTATTCAATCGCAAGATTTCTTTATTGAGGAATAAAACGGAGAAATGAATAAACCACAGAAGGGAGACGAAAGCAGCCGCCAAGGAAAAAAAACGAGCTAGAGAGAACCTAAGGAGCACCAGCAGATCACACTGCCCCAACCGTACACTTCCTTCATGTCGTAAAAGTATTATTGTGCGACGCAATAGATGCCAAAACAGCCTCCGTTACATTAACACACCCCTCGTCAGAGTAGTGGTGAAAGACCATAGTCTGTTTGCAATTGCGATCTCAAACGAGTTTGAAAATCGCTTGTACGTGGAAGGTTTGAGTTCCAGCTCGATGGCGGCCCGAACCCCTTCTTCGGTTTTTTGAAAAATCCACATTCGGGTATTGTTCCTACCTCCACTCCATCGATAGCCTGGCGAAGAAATTCTACGTGGATCAAACTGTATCATTTCCTATGAAGACTCTAAGTTATCCACAATCGATCTACCACCTGCTGAGAGGGTGTAGACATTATGTACCCAGGATCGTTAAGCGAGAAAAAGGCCCATGTATAGGCCCAAATAAAGAAGCCAATCCTTGAATCCAGAGAACAAAAAGCACTCACTCTCCCCAATTGCTAAATCGTGAAAAATCCTACCAGGTTTCTGTGAAAATATATATTATAGGCTTTAACACCAGGTAATCTAATACTATAGGCCATAACCCGTCGTCCAAGAATCCTTACTCCTCTCCCCTTCCTTACGGTCTATCGGAAAATGAAAAGGACACTTATGATACAAATGAAACAAAAAAGAAGAAAAATCGCTATCCTTTTCTCGAATCCCGTCGTCGAGGTTTCATTGCCGGAAAATGCGGTTTCATTGATTCTTCTATTTCATCCCTCGTTCGCAAGGTCCTATCCACTATTTCATCCGCTTGCTCGCTCGTAATTTCTCCATGAGCCAACCGTCCACCAATATCAGCCTGCACAGACAGTCCGAAACTGTTCCTTTGCCTTCCACTCGGACCAAGCGGTCCCACTCTGGCCGTGATGCAAAAGAATCCGTAAGCCTCAGGGGATCGCGCCGATCATCGGAGCCAGGCACCCCTGGAAGTTCGGGCTGCGCTCCGTCACTCCCTGCTGTATTCCCTCCTTGACATTCCGGATCACTCGCCATAATTCACCCCCACCTCGTAACCAAAAACGTGGTCACAAGTACTATTATGCCAACTCCCAAATATTCATAAAGCGTTTTGTGAAACAGCCTGCTGGAAAAGTGATATTGGCTAATCCCCAACCCAACATACACCATGGTCACCAAAAAGAGCGAGCCAACAGGAACCGTCACCGGCCAGAATGACAGCGCCAAGGCAATCTGACCTAAACCCAACGCCAAAGCCAAAGCGTACTGAAGCGTGCGCTTCTCTATCCGCTCCTCTCCAAGCCGGTACGACCAGAGTCCTTGAAGGAAAAGCGATAAAGACGCCAGCCCGACCAATGCCCCATTGGCGTAAAACGGGAGGCGAAACGACCAAATGGTATCAAAGAGAAAGAATGCGGTAACCAAGGTCAACAAGAATCCGACAGCATGGGCAGCACGAAGAAGCTGGATAGTACGAATAGCGGCAACGGAGAAAATATTCTCGGTCAATAGAAGAGCATACATCCCAATACCAAAGACGCCCAAGATCACCAATCTTGTCAACAGACGCTCTGGCAAAAGGAAGTAAAAAAGCCCGACAGATACGGGATACAGAACGGGCAAGGTAAGGACAGTAAGCCACTCCACCCCTTTAAGACCCTCAGAGAGAGCCCAAGCTGAGAGCGCAAACGAAATGCCACCGAAAACAACGATGGCCTGATAGCGAAATTCAACCCGCACCAACTGCGTCCCGACAAGACTCAGCGACAGAAGTAGTGAAACAAGAACGAATCGCTTGCGTTTACTCATCAGAAATTTGTGCGTTGGAATAGACGTCCGTGATATCCTCCTGAGCACGAATCTCACGAAGAAGCGATGTGAGCTTCTCCCTTTTGGCCGTTTCATGAATGGGAAGACGGACCTTCGCGGCAAACTTCCCATCCTGCCGATCAAACAAGAAAGACGCAGATCCCCGACCACCGAGACTCCCCCCTATTTGCTCAAACAAGTGCTTGATTATCGCTGCAGTACGTTGTCTGTTATCAGTATGAGCAACCGCAAGGATCGCGATCCCTGCCGGCCCATACCCTTCATAAACAACCTCTTCCAGTGCTCCCTCGCTCCCCTTCCCCAAACCCCGAGCAATCGCTCGAGAGATGTTCGCAGAAGGAAGGTTTGCCGCTCTTGCCTTGTCCAAAACAGTACGGAGGCGGGGGTTTTGTTGAGGATCCTCACTGCCGCCTTCGCGTACTGCAGAGGCAATTTCTCCAGAGAGCTTGCTAAAAAGCGTCCCTCGCTTCTGATCTTTCAAGGCTTTCCTATGTTTGATGGTACTCCACTTACTATGCCCACTCATAGGATTTAGATTTAAGATTTAAGAATCATTAAACATTGAACATTAGTCTATCACTCTTGACAGAACCATTCAATCTGATGTACCGTTGACAGAAGCCTGCCCCGCCGAGCCACTTCGAGCGAGGGCTGGGACTCGCCTCCCGGAGGACACCGGGACGAAAATGCAAAACGACACTGCCGACAAAGCCATTCGCGCCGCTCTCGAAGGAAACTGGGAGGAAACCGTCGAGCTCAATCTGACAATCCTCAAGGAAGAGCCTGATGATATCACGGCCCTAAACCGCCTTGGGAAGGCCTACACCGAACTTGGCGACACCAACAAAGCCCGCGAAACGTACAAAAGAGTGCTCGACTTGGATAAGTACAATCCGATTGCCACGAAGAACATCAGGAGGCTTAAGGCAAAGCATAAAAAACCATCCCCCGCAGACAAAAGCCTCCCAACTCCATCAATTAAAGCAAACTTTCTCGAAGAACCTGGGAAAACGAAAACAACGCAGCTCGTACGTTTAACAGACGCCGACGCAATAGCAAACCTTCACATCGGACAACCTGTGTTTCTTGAGGCAAAGAAACGCTCAGTTTCGGTAACAACTGAAGACGATACCTATATTGGTTCTCTTCCGGATGATTTGTCTTTCCAGCTTGGGAAGCTCATTCGCGGCGGAAATAAATACGAGGCCTTAATCAAGAAATTGCCAGAAAGCTACGGAGTTCAAATCTTCATACGCGAAACGGAAAGGGCCAAACGATTTAAAAACACCCCGTCGTTTCCGATAACAGCAAACGCTTCATACTATGCTGACTTGCGACCTCAAGTCATCAAAGAAGAACCAATAGACATCAGGGAAACGGGTGAGGAAGAAGAACGTTGAAGCTCCAAGGAAGATTAAAGCTTCGTAAGACGCGTCCAATAATCTTCTCCAACAACGACCAGGATATCGGCCCGTTGCTGACTTGTCTCCCCCACCAAAGCCCTCTCAATAAAGAGCGCCTTTGACAGCTGACGGGTGGTAGAATTCTTGAGAAGATCGTCTTGCGACGCCCAGAGTGTCGTCATCTCCTCTGTCCGAGAGTAATCAGAGACAACAACAACATCTCCTCCCATGTTTCTGACGATTCGTGCGACTCGAGCCCCAAGACCGCGGTGATTGGTCCCGTTCAAAACTGCTACAGCAACCCCCTCCTCAATAAGTTCTGGATGAGAAAATAGACGTCGACTGAGCTGATCGAGAAGTTCAAGGTCTGCGGTAAATGTCACCGACCCGTCCGGCTGACTCTGCTCAACAACAGCTCCCGACCTGGACAGATCCACCAACTCAACATTGTGGAGACGCACAGCGCCAATCGCATTCCAAAGACGAAAAAGATCCCACAGTCCGAAATTGGTACGAGCTTTACCAATGAGTGCCCGACCAAAGATTCGCCGCAAAATGCTCCGTGCGTTGCCGCGACTCATTTCCACACCAACCTTGTCCGTCACCAACCAGCCCTCTACCCCTACTCCAAAGAACTCGGCAAAGCTTCGATGCAAAAGCTCTCCCCCTTTCTCTTGCATCTCTCCCAAGGGATAAAGCGACTCAACTCTCCAAGGTCCAAATCCCCCAACCGCCTCAATCTTCATGCCTTCTGGAAACGAGACGATGACCAACTGCTCTTGCGAAGAAAGATAGGAAACCACATACACGCCTGAGTTGGGAGAAGATGGATCACTTTCCTGCAGGACGAAGGAAACACGAGCGCTGTCAGTCCAAACCCTGCGCGTCGCGACGCGATAACCGACAACGACTACTATCAACAAAGCGACAATAGCTGCAAACGTCAACCCTGACTTGAGCAGTGTGAAGCTTTTCGCCGAAACATCTTTTTTTCTAACTCGAGAGGTTCGTTTTCGCTGAGAACCCCGCCTAGCGGGGCGAGAACCCCGACGACTGTCGAGACTGGGCAGTTTCCGTCGCGCCATGAGTCTATGGTAGCAGAAAGACGCCGCTGAGCAAAAGCCCGTATTCCAATAAACTCTCTCGCACTGCTCGTTCGTTTCCAAGGGGTTCCACCCCTTGACGGTCGCCTGCTCCGTGACACCCCATCCGACCTGACGTCGGTGCCAGGGGGAGTCCCCCTTGAAACCCCCATTGCTCAGCGGTTCCCCAAGCGCGGCTGTGCGTCGCCAAAGGCTTTGCCGGCTGGCGCGAGGCCTGGGGTATGCTTCGCAATGAAGCTATCCTCCTCCCTGCGTCATTCCAAAATGACTTTCCGTAAAACCTCAGTCAGCCGAATCATAAACCGAACGTTGTGGATGCTGGCCAGGCGATAATACAGAAGCTCGCGCGACTTAAAAAGGTGATGCAGATACGCTCTCGAAAACCCACGAATGCAGGTATAACAGCCACAATCTTCCTGAATCGGTTTCTTGTCAAGTCGAAATCGGGCATTTCCGATATTCATCCTTCCCTTTCGAAACTCCGACTCGAAAGCCCATTTCCTCTTTGCCAACTGTAATTTTCCAAAGTACAGATGTCCCATTCGAGCGAGGCGTGTCGGCGCCACACAGTCAAACAGATCCGCCCCGCTCTCAATCGCAGCAACGACATCCTGCGGATTAACCCCCACACCCATAAGGTACAGTGGTCTATCGTGCACAAGCAAATCATATACCCAGTCCACATTCTCTCGGGTTTCATCTGGACTTTTCCCAATTGAAGCTCCTCCAATTGCTATTCCGGGCAAATCTTGTGGAACCACAAACTCCGCCGACTCCCGACGCAAATCCTTGTAATTACCGCCCTGAATGATACCAAACAAGGCCTGTGGCGATGCTCCCCTGCCACGATTTTCTTGAAGCTCCCGCCAACGCTCAATACTTCGCTTAAGCCATCTGTGCGTGCGCTCCATCGCTTTCTGAGCATAGCGTTTTCCACGAGGCGGTGTCGCCTCATCAAATGCCATGATGATATCGGCGCCAAGATTGCGCTGGATCACAATGACGTCTTCCGGTGTAAGTCGATGCTCACTACCATCCAAATGTGAACGAAACGTCACACCATCGTCGTCAATACGAGAGAGAATTGACTCCCCATCCTCTCTGAAGCTGCCGAGCGAAGAGACCTGATAGCCACCAGAATCGGTTAACAACGGTCCATCCCAACCCATGAACCTGTGCAATCCTCCTAACTTCTGGATCGCCACATCTCCAGGCCGCAGATACAGATAATAGGCATTACCCAAAATGATCTGTGCACCAGCCGCTTTCAAATCGTCAGGTGACAGCGCCTTGACAGCCCCCATCGTCCCCACCGGCATAAAAACAGGCGTCTGAACCTTTCCATGAGGGGTACGAAGCACCCCAGCCCGCGCCCGCGTTCGACTATCTTTCCTGGTTACGGTAAAGGAAAACTTCATAGTAATACAACTATCTGGACAGAAATTCAGTAACATTAAAAGCGCAACAAGGAACTGATCCACTGAAATTTCAGTGTCCTCAGCGAATTCAGTACCGCAGTGACGAAAAAATCATATTCGTCTCAATCCAGTAGCTCCAACACCGCAGAAAGATCTTCTGGCAGGGACGCCTCGTATCGCACTCGCCTACCACTCTGAGGATGACCAAAAGCCAAACGAGCCGCGTGCAAAAACTGCCTCGAACACCACTTCCGATCCTCTCTCCCCCGCTTTCTGCCGGTGTACCGAACATCTCCAACGATCGGGTGCTTAAGGTGTGCCATATGCACGCGGATCTGATGCGTTCTTCCAGTTTTGGGCTTAATCTCAAGAAAGCTAAAACCTTGATATCCCCGAGTATTAACGCCAGATCTTCGTAAATTTTTATAGACGCCGAGAACACGCCAACTCGTCTTCGCCTTCTTTCCAATCGCTGAAACGGCAAATCGTTCTCGATTCCGCTGGCTTCGTGCAAGTGGCAAAGCAATACTCCCCATGCGTGGCTTAACCTCACCATGGACGAGTGCCAGGTAGACTTTGCTCACCGTACGCCTGGCAAATTGTTCCTGCAGTCGAACAAAAGACTCCGCTGTCTTTGCGATCACCACCACCCCACTCGTTTCTTTGTCCAACCGGTGAACAATGCCGTTCCGCAAACGTGAATCTCTGAAAATTGGAAATTGGAAATTCTCCTCCACCCAGTCTTGAAGTGTTGCACCCCGCACCGTCGTCGCCCGATTCACCACCATCCCAGCCGGCTTATCAACAACCAAAATAGAATCGTCTTCATGCAGCACTTGTGGCTCCATACAGCTTATTCAGCCAAAACAGAGGCAGTGCGTTTCCTGCCCAAATCACGAACAGCATCCCACCCGACCAGTAAGACTGCCACGACAATAAAAAGATCCGCAAGGTTGAAACGCGGACCAATCCCCAGATACAAAAAATCCACAACCCCTCCTCGCAAAAACCGATCAATGCTGTTCCCCACACCACCACCAATCAACAACCCAAAAACTAGAGCATCGCGGGGCCGTTGATTTCTCCGAACGCTGTACGCCCAATACAAAATAAGTGCGGCCAGAAACCCTAGCAAAACTGCGGAAAGCCAAACGGAACCACCCAAGATCCCGAAAGCCACTCCTGTATTTATCGTAGACAGGCTCCCTTGCCGAACTACCCACAATTTGGATGTTTGGTCAAAAAAGACTGTGAAAAAAGCGACTAGAAGAAACAGTCCTGTGTGTCTTATTCTCACCGTTTCCCCTTCTTCTCACAGCTCATGCACAACTCGGCGGTAGGATTAACGGCCAGTCGATCGGTATCAATCATCTTTTTGCACCTTTCGCACTGGCCATACTTTCCCAGCTTGATCTTCGTCAGTGCCTTCCGAACCGTAATAAGCCCTCTGTCAACCTCATTCCGCAGTGCCTCGGCTCGATCGTGTCCAGAAATCTCTGCGGCGTCCGTGTCAGAGGCGGCGTTATCATTCACCCGAGAACTATCAGAAAAGGGATCTTCCGCAACAATATTGTGCCTTCGACGCTCAAGCCGCTTTTGGGCAGCCAAAAGATAGTTTCGTAACGGCCGCAAGATTCTCGCAGGAAATTGAATCAACTTTTTCATAGTTTTCGTTTATCGCTCTCCACTTTTCCTTTCTTCCCAAGAAGTCTTCGCAGCCTCCGAGAACCCTGTTTCAACCAGACCATACCGCTGCGACCCCGACCACCCAAAAATGCAGCCAACACCGCGCCGTCTTGAGAAAGCTCACGTCCGCTTCTTACATACAACCCGCCCATTCCAAGTCCAAAGAGGAAAAGTGCAACAACAACCTCAACTGGAACGCGAAACAAGTATACACTAGGCGCAACAAAGAGAGCAACCAAAAGCTGGAGAATTCCCAGCAAAGCAAGATAGGAAAAGAAAAGAAAACCAGTCTCTGCCGTAACCCGCTTACCCCGGTACCAATCAAACATTCTGTATCGTTCCTCCACTTTCCACAAAAACAAGAAAATGAGAGCAAACCCGAACACCCAGACGAACTGAGCTGGAAAACGTGGCTCCGTGAAGCCTGGGAAAACAAGGCCAAACCGATCAACTGCTTTCCCAATACCAAACCCAGAAAAGAAGGCGCCAAGCCACCCGATAGCCTGACTAAGCGAAAGGCCTGTAACTGCAATATCGCTTGCGGTAAAGAACTCCAATCGTTTGCGCCGACAAATGATCCAACCAACCACAACTCCTCCAACCAAGCCTCCATAGAACATCAATCCAGGAACTCGAAGAAAGGAAATCCATAGAAGTGGCGAAAAGCCGAAGCGCTCAAAATTCAAAACAATATAGGTGATTCGGGCACCAACCAGTCCAGAAAGCGTGACAAGAACGACGCTGTCAAAGATCTCCCCCTCAGCAAAATTTGCCTCCCTCCCCCGCTTCCAGATAATGAAAGTACCAAAGAAGAAAGCAAGCAGGGCGAAAACACCAAAGGTGTAGATGGTTATGGGACCCAAAGAAAATAACACAGGAAACATAGAAATCTCCGATCTTCCTCTAGACTATATCACACGTGCAGGATTTGACATCGATAAGCAACTTCCCGTACACTCCTCTTATGCTCGCTGCAACACACGCAATAACGGGTGCCGTCATTGCAAAACTCGCCCCAACACCGAGCTTAGGCTACGCCGCAGCACTCCTCTCTCACCCAATCCTTGACTCCATCCCGCACTGGGATATGATGACGAGACACTCCAAGCGTTCAAGAGATCGCGTCATCACCTTCTCACTCCTAGATGCTATCACTGGCTTCGGCTTGGGATTCGTAGTGGCGCAAGGGAGCGTCCCTCCACTCCAACTTCTTCTGACGATGGTTGTCGCCCAATTACCAGACTGGCTCGAAGCTCCATACGTAGTGTTCGGTTGGAAATTTCCCCCATTCTCATGGGTCAAAGCCTTCCAGCATCACGTCCATCGCAAGCTCCCCTTCCCCGACGGCCTCTTCACCCAGTTGATCCTCATCTTCCTCCTCCTCCTCATTACAAGATAAGACCATCCCCGAAGTTTTGTAACGCGAATCATGGAAAATTAATCTTAGGAAAATTTCTGGTAAAATACCAGTAGCGCCAGAGTGTTGGAATTGGCAGACAAGCGCGACTCAAAATCGCGTGTCCTTCACGGACGTGAGGGTTCGACTCCCTCCTCTGGCACCACATCCAACGTGGTTGAAGCCGCGTTCGACGCGGCACAAACAGCAAGGAAAACATCACTTCGAAGCTTTCCGCTTCTCCATCCCAAAGAAGCGGATCCTATCCCCCCGGAAGCGCAAATCAATCACCCGCAGTCGACCGTTGCGATGTTTGGCAATCCAAAGCTTCATATTTTCAAGATCCTCTTCATCCTCTCGATACAAAAACATCACGACATCCGCATCCTGTTCAATAGCACCAGATTCTCGAAGATCGGCCAATTGCGGTTGCTTCGAGCCACGATGCTCGACAGCTCGAGAAAGCTGACTCAAAGCCAAAATGGGAATCTTCAGCTCCCGAGACAGATTCTTCAGTCCCTGGCTGATCTCGGTAACCTCCTGGACACGGTTCTCAAGATTCCTCCCCACCGCAAGCTGCAAATAATCAACAACCAACAGCTTCAAGCCCACATCCGCCAAGAGCCGCCGGGCCTTGGTTCGCATTTCCAAGACCGAAAGCCCTGGAGTATCATCAATAAAGAGCGGCGCTTCGGCAAGGATGCCCATCGCATTGGACAGCTTCTCAAAATCTTGAGGAGTGAGTCTTCCTGTCTTCAATCTCCATGCATCAATGTCGGCCTGGGAAACAAGCAGACGATCAACCACCTCTTCTTTGCTCATCTCCAAGGAAAAGAGGCCCACGGGGATTTGAGCAACAACGGCAGCATGCTGAGCAATATTCAGCGACAGAGCGGTTTTCCCCATACCAGGCCGCCCAGCAAGAATCAAAAGGTTTGAATCCTGCATTCCTGCCAACGTATCATCCATATCCGCAAATCCGGTCGGAACACCACGTAATCCTTCTCCAGCTTTATGGAGCTCATCAATCCTATCAAAGCTCTCTGCAAGTGCATCTCGAATTGGCAAAAACGCACGCTTCATGTGTTTTTGAGAAAGGGAAAAGAGCTGCTGCTCAGCCTGATCCATCGCCTCATCAGCTTCCCGTGATTCATCAAACGCGTATTCCGTAAGCTTGCTCGCAACACTGATAAGCTCCCGCTTGGTAGCAAGACTCTGGACAATCCGCCCATAGTGTTCGACGTTAGCCGCAGTGGGAACAGCGGAAGTAAGCTGGGTCAAATATACTGATCCGCCCACCTTCGTCAAACTCTTATGTTTCTTAAGCTTCTCCGAAAGGGTGACTAAATCCACAGGCTTCGACTCTTCATAAAGATCAAGCACAGCCCGGTAGATCCTGTTGTGAGCCTCGGTATAGAAGTGCTCGGGCCGAAGAAATTCAACGATACTAGTGACAGCCTCACGATCGATGAGAAGCGCTCCGAGCACCGATCGCTCAGCTTCATCGCTATGGGGAGGAATGCGACCATCAGCCATAGTAGATACTATTTACTTTAATACCACAACTTCGGTCTCTTCAGGAAGAGTCTGCTTCGTCAACGTCAGTTTATCAACCCGCCGCGCTTGATCATAACCGCCCTCATTCAAGAACACATCGACCGCTGCCAAATCACCAAACAGGCGTTTGGTATGACGCTCAGTTCGGTAGTGCATAGGGAGGACAATCGCGGGCTGAAGTTGGTTAATCACCGCAATCGCCTCCTTCGGACCAATCGTAATCACCCCTCCAACTGGCACACATAAAACATCAACTTCCCCGATGTCTTCGACCTGAGAATCACCGAGCACATGTCCAAGGTCCCCCAAGTGGGCTACCGCAACATCATCAACATGGATGACAAACACAACGTTCTCTCCACGCTTCGCTCCCTGCTCGTCATCATGGAAGGTACGTGTACCAAAAACGGAGATGCCGGAAACCTCATACTCTCCGGGTGCATCAATCACAAACGGCTGTGCTCTTCGAGTGGTTCCTGAAACGCCAGCGACATGTTTATGATCCTGATGTCCATGTGAGACCGTCACGATATCTCCAGAAACTCTAGACAACGAAAACCCAATGGAGGAATCGAACGGGTCAGAAACCACGCTCGCCGTCTTACCACGGAATTTAAATGATGCATGCCCCAAGTACGCGATCTCCATGCTATCCGCATCCTACCACAGCCAGATTTTCTTGACAATACTGGTACCTTCTGCTAGAGTAATTTCGCCTAAAAGCCCTATATAATTTTTTTGCCTACCCCCTCACCCATGCGCAAGGAGTTGGTCATCGTCATTGTCATCGGCATCCTCATCGGTTCGATCGTCGCATATGGAATCTACACCGCCCAAACAGCAATCAAACAATATCAACTCCAGAAAATCTCGGTAGAGGACCAACCGAAAGCAGAGCCGTCCCCCCAAATCACTCACACCTTAACCATCACGGAACCGACAAACGAAAGCATCTCCGACCAAGAAGAGATCACCGTTGTGGGAAAAACCACGCCAAATGCGGTGATCACCATTATTGCCGAAGAGAACGAATACTTGCTTACAGCAGATGGGGAGGGGAACTTCACCGCCGAAATTTCCCTTGTCGGTGGCGCAAACGAAATCACCATCACCGCATTTGACAATGACGGAAATCGGGCCGAGCAACTGATCACGGTGGTATACTCAACTGCAGAGTTATGACCAAATCTTCCCTTCACACACCTGGGCCATCCAAGGGGCTCGTCAAGCGAATCTCACTGGTCCTCACCGCTATCGCTCTCGTCTCTGGAGGGCTCCTCGCAACAACCACTGTCTTAAGTCAAGAGGCAACCAAGACAGCCATTCCTGAGCAAGAGATCAAAGAAAGCCTAAAAGAAAGATTAGAAAAAGCCATAAAAGATAAGGACACCGTAATACGATTGAAACGTGCCTGGGTTGGAACGCTGGACTCCATTGCCAACCACACGTTAACGATCGAAACCAGAGATGGTCCGAAGCTCGCAAGCACCTCCGCCGAAACCACTTTTATCCGCCTTCCCAAAAGAACGAAAATCCAAGCCCAAGATCTTGAAATCGGCTCCTACACCATCATCATGGGATACCTCAATGGAAACCAGGTGTTACATGCCCAGAGGGTCATCATTGACGAGAAACCGAAAGACACACCCAAACGGCAAGCTCACTTCGCAACGTCCCTTAAGTTCAACACAGAAGATGACTTCCTCACCTTCGATCTCGCTACTGGAGAAACGCAGACACTCCAAGTGAGCAAAGACACCCAAGTGACAGCGGGAAGAGATTCAGAAATCGAGGAAGCCTCCATCGACGCTCTCGCAGTAGCGCGCCGTGCAATCATCATCACGAAAACTGATGAGGAAGATAATGGAGAAACAAGCACCCTGCTGCGCATCCATCTGCTCCCGACAACCCCCTCTCCTGAGACTACCGGCCAAGGCATTTGAGCCCTTCCCAACTCCTTGAGACCGATGGGTCCACCACCACGCACAAGCACGAGACTAGGTTATCTAGCTTGTAGCCCATAAGCACCGATGCTATCATGAATTCTATGAACAAAAAAACCACGCTTCTGCAGCCACCGAAAGGGTTTCGGGACTACCTCCCAGAGGAGGCTGCAAAGCGTCGATACGTCATCGAAAAAATGATTGCGGTATTTGAGCGCTTTGGCTTCGACCCCTTAGAAACCCCAGCCCTCGAGTATGCCGCGGTACTAGAAGGGAAATACGGTGACCAAGAGCGATTAATCTTCAAATTCGAAGATCGAGGTGGACGCAAAGTAGCGCTGCGCTACGACCAAACAGTCCCCCTTGCACGCGTCATTGCCCGATATGGGCAAAAGCTCCCTTTACCATTTAAGCGCTACCAGATTCAAGCTAACTGGCGCGCCGAAAAACCGCAAGCCGGTCGCTACCGAGAATTCACCCAGTGCGACGTCGACATCGTCGGGACTTCTTCTCCCCTGGCAGATGCCGAGATTATCGCCGTCGTCAACGCCGTCCTTGGGGACCTAGGCTTTAAAAAGTACCTCATCCTCTTCAACGACCGCCGAGTGCTTTCTGCAATGATAAGAGAGAGCGGGATAAAGAAAGACCTCGAGCTCCCAACGATTCGTCTAGTGGATAAATTGGAAAAAATCGGCGAAGAAGAAGTAATCACCGAACTTGAAAAGCTAGGCGTAGCAAAAACAAAAATTGAAACCCTTATGACTCGGCTCGGCAGAAGACCGGTACTTCCTGGCAAGAAAAAGAAAGAGATTTCCTTTGAACCGATTGATACGATTACCGCGAACTTAAAAAACTTCATGGTTCCAAAGAAACACGTGCTCTACACCCCGACCCTAGCCCGTGGCCTGGACTATTACACCGGCATGATCATCGAGACCATAATTGAAGGCTACGAGGCAGGATCGGTCGGCGGTGGTGGCCGATACGACAACCTCATCGGTGTCTTTGCTGGAAAGAAAATCCCAGCAGTCGGTTTCTCATTCGGCCTGGAGCGACTCATTGAGGCCATGGACAGGCGTAATCTATTTGATGAACTAAAAACCGCAGCCCGGGTACTCGTGACCATTTTCAACCAAGAGCTGACCGACGCTTCCGCAACCTTGGCGAGTGAGCTTCGCGACCAAGGTATCAAGACCGAACTCTATCTCAATCCCAGTGATAAACTCCAAAAACAAATCAAATATGCAGACAAAAAGGGAATCCCTAGCGTTTTGATCGTGGGACCAGATGAGGCAGAAAACGGCACAGCAACGGTTAAAGATCTGACAACGGGCAAGCAAGAAACACTCCCCCTTGATCAGCTTCACCAGTTTCTGCAATCATAGAGTGTGACCAAATCACGCAAATTAGCCTACTTGGCACTTCTGGGAAACACCGTGCTCTGGGGCCTCGCCATTCCCATCGTGAAACGCGGATTCCAAGATGGTCTCACCCCAACGACGTTTCTCCTCGGAAGGTACTTCCTCGCCGCCGCCGCCTCAATCCCCTACATGCTCGTATTATCCCGCAGACAGTCTCTCCGAAAGGTTCTGAAACGAAAAACGCTGGGAACAATCCTCATTCTCGAAGCAGTCGGGACGGTACTCGCACTCTGGTTGCTCTACGAAGGGGTGGCAAGGACAACTGCCATTGAAGCCTCATTGATTGCCATAACCTGGCCGATCTTCGTCACCATCGGAGGGGTAGCAATCCTCAAGGAGCGTGTGGAGCGACACGAGCTGACCGGTCTCGTCCTCGCTCTGATCGGAACCGCCGTGCTGATCATCACACCCCTCCTCTCTACGGAGATCGGAAGAAATTTCTCGGGAAACATCCTTATCTTGGGGCAAAACATGGCCATTGCAACATACTACCTAGCAGCCAAGCGGTTCTACCAAGGGTTAAACAAATGGGCCGTCACCCACATAAGTTTTTGGGTAGGAATCCTCGGTTTCTCTGCGATACTCGCGTTCTCTGGACAATCTCCAATCGAGGCACTAACGTCGATCATCCATGCTCCGTCCTTGTGGCCAGCGCTAGCAACGGCCTATATGGCGCTCGGTGGATCAATTCTGGGTCTCACTCTCTACTTGATCGGGCAAGACAAGATTGAAGCCTCAGAGGCGGCCGTGTTTACATACTTGCAACCCATCATTGCCATTCCAGCCTCCTTCCTCCTGCTCCAAGAAAGAATTTCTTTGATCGAGATCATAGGTGCTGCGATCATCGCAGTCGGTGTCTACGTAGCCGAGCGCAGGCGAGGCAAAACCCGCCCAGGCACCTGACCGGACGAACCTCCGCTTTGAGTTTCCCTCCTGAAGATGCTACAATCCACTGCACATGAATGCCGAGATCCATCCCAAGTACTACCCGAATACAAAGGTCACCTGCGCCTGTGGAAACACCTTCACCACGGGATCCACGAAGCCTGAGATCCAAGTGGAGATCTGTGCTGCCTGCCATCCCTTCTTCACTGGAGAAATGAAATTGATCGACACGCAAGGCAGAATTGAGCGCTTCCAGGAAAAACAAAGGAAAGCCGCGGCAGTGGCCAAATCCCGCAAAAAGAAAATCAAAGTCCGAAAGCAAAGAGAGCGACCTGGGAGCCTCAAGGAAATGCTCACAATAGAAATACGCAAATCGGAAAAGCAAACCTCTTCAACAAAAAAGCAGACCTCCACACAGTAAATCATACAAGCGCAGTGTTCTCGGCCAAACATCCTATCCACTCATGCTAGCCTCTGATGTATGAATCAAATCCAAGACGAACTCAAGCGGATCGAAGACCAGATCCGCAGACACCAAGAGCTACTTACCGACCCCGAGCTTGCAGTGCTGGCACGCGAGGAAATTGAAAAGCTTGCCACCCAAAAGCGGCTGCTCAAGCAGTCGCTCCCCCAAGAAAAACAAGGTACGCTGGTTTCAAGAAAGTCCACAGCTGGAAACACACATTCCGATGCGAATGCGCTCATCGAAATCCGCGGTGCGGCAGGAGGGGACGAGGCAAAGATTTGGGCCGGCGATCTGAAGAGAATGTATATGCGTTTTGCACAAAAGCTTGGCTTCAAGGTCTGGCAACTGGACGAATCAACGCTCAAAGTAAGCGGCCGCGGAGCATTTGGGGCCTTCAAGCACGAATCAGGGGTGCACAGGGTGCAACGGATCCCAGAGACGGAAAAGCAAGGAAGGATCCATACCTCAACCGCCACGGTTGCCATTCTCCCAGAAATCCCCGAATCACAAATCACCATCAACCCCGATGACTTGGAGTGGCAGTTCACCAGAGCCGGCGGGCCCGGCGGCCAGTACGTCAACAAGGCGGCAACTGCGGTTCGCCTCACCCATAAGCCAAGCGGCACCGTGGTCGAAGTCCGTCAAGAAAGACTCCAACAACAGAACAAAGCCATTGCCCTTGAGCTTCTGCGATCCAAACTTTGGGAGCAACTAGAAGTGAAACGCAAAAAAACCATCGAAAAAACTCGTCGCGCTGCAGTAGGACACGGCATGCGCGCCGAAAAGATCCGCACCTACAACTTCCCCCAGAATCGGGTCACCGACCACCGCATCAACAAGACCTGGCATGAATTGGAAAGCATCCTCAATGGTAACCTGGAGAAAATCATCGAAGCGGTTACGAAATCTTGAATCCCTTACTCCCCCGCCTCCTCAAGCGTCGCTTGAAGGGTGAGAAACTCCCCATCTCTCCAAACTTGAATGTCCACTCGATCTCCCACCTTTTTCTTCCGAATGATCAAAGCCAGTCCCCCACTCTCGCTGCGAATCGCTTGACCATCAAGGTTGGTCAAAATATCTCCAGGCGTGATACCCGCGTCTGACGCTGCAGATCCTTCAATAACCTCGATGACAAACGCTCCCTCCGAAACCTCGTTGAGAATCGCAGATTCTCTCGAGATCATCTGGTATCGAATGCCAAGGAAGGCCCGTGAGAATCTACCGGTGGCATTGAAAATTTCCAAAGATTCTTTAACGACATTGATGGGGAGGGCAAATCCCACATTCTCTGCCCCACCCGCAACCGCCACATTCACCCCAATCACTTGCCCGGCGCTGTTAAGAAGCGGCCCACCCGAGTTTCCAGGGTTAATCGCCGCATCGGTCTGAATAACATTATCAAGTTGCTCGACGACACCTCGAAATGGATCCCCTGCTTGGATGCCCCGTCCGAGCCCTGAAATAACACCGGTTGTTACCGTATGACGAAACTCTCCCAAAGCAGTGCCGATGGCAATCACAAACTGGCCAACGCGAAGGGCTTCAGAATCTCCCAGCTCCAACGGCTCAAGACCATTCGGGTCTATTTGAAGAATCGCCAAATCATTGGCTGGATCCCGGTAGATCTTTTTCACCTCAAACTCCCTATCATCCTTGGTGATCACCTTATACTTCACGTTGGGATCGTCAACAACATGCCTATTGGTCACCACCAGTCCATCTGCACTCAAGATAAATCCGGAGCCGATGTCCTGCTCGATGGTCTCCCGTCGCTCTGGACGTGGGAGACGAAAGGCGCCGAAGGGATCCATGAACGGATCAAAAACCCGACGCTCGCGCGTCACCGAAACCGTCACCACCGAAGGGCTGACGCGCTCTGCAACTTCAATCACCACCGATTCTTCCGTTAAAACCCGTTGCTCAAACTTCCTTGAGGTGCCGCCTGGTTGGAGAGAAACAAACCGATCCAGAAGTGGTATTCCCCAAAGCCGATCCGCCACCGCTCCCGTAAGAAGGGCTACGACAAGAACGACACCGGTCGCCAATCCAATGAAGAAACGCTTCATAAAAACAGAATTTCTAATTATTCTACTTTCTCACCGCCCTAATCAACACCTAAGCACCAATATCCAATGAGGTCAATGAGTAATGAGGTCAATTCATCGACAGTTTACTCTACCAAAATTTCAATTGCTTTCTCAAGCTGCTCATCAACTTCATCCTCACCTTCCTCTTCCTCTACTAATGAAACTTCGACATCCGGCGTCAATCCCCTATCGTTAATTTCCTTGCCGCTGGGCAAGATCCACCTTGACGTCGTCACATGGAGCCCTGCCCCGCCTGAAAGATCCTTCGCTTCCTGCACCGTCCCCTTGCCAAACGTCTGTTCTCCAACCAAGACTGCACCGAGCCGATCCCGAAGAGCCCCAGCAACAATCTCCGAGGCTGAAGCGCTCCCCTCATTCATGAGAACCACAATTGGAATGTCTGTCAGCCTCCCTGGTTTTTCTACACGAAACGTCTCGCTCCCGTGCCTCCCCTGCTGTACGACCACCGTGCCATCGCGAACAAACTCGCCGGCAATCTTAATGGCTCCCGAGAGAAATCCGCCTGGATTATTGCGAACGTCAATGACCAATCCGACAAGCTCAGCCCGCCGAGAAAGAATTTGGCTGACGGCCTGATCCCATTCCTCGCCCGTCCGCTCGCCAAATTGCCTAAGTTGAAGGTGGGCAATCGATTTGCCTTCTTGTGCCTCTACAGGAAGGAAAGCGAGCTCCACGCTTGGAATAACAATCTCCGCGCGCGTGATCTCGACATCAAACGGCTCCTCAACCCCTTCACGGAAAATCTCGAGTGTCACGGTTGTGCCACGATCTCCTCGAATGAGCGACACCGCCTCGGGAAGCGCAAGACCCCGTGTCTCCTCGTCAACACCTTTGCCTTCATCGATAATTCGAAGGATGTAGTCTCCCGCCTCTAACCCCGCTCGTTCTGCCGGCATATCCTTGATGGGAGCGATTACCGCAAGCTGCCGATCTTTATAGCCAATCTGGATACCCACTCCATAGAAAGAGCCGGAAAGATTCTCTTTCGTCTGCCTATTCTCTGAAGGGGCCAAAAAGACGGTATAGGGATCTCCCAATGAAGAAGTCATTCCGGCGATCGCCCCAAAAACCATCTTCTCCGGATCTATCAGGTCAGGGTCGAGATAGCTTCGCTCAAGCTCCTCCCATACTTGCCAAAAAAGAGAAAAATCAATCGAGCGGCGCTCAAGTGGTGTTGCTTTATTAACCACCTCCACTCGGATCTTATCGCGAGAGTCTCCCAATTCCACCCGCACCCGATGCTGACCAAACCAATACCCTATTCCCCCAGCGAGAACAAGAAGAGAAATGCTCAGAACAGCAGTTCGAATCTGTACAAGTTTTATGGGGCGCAAGAGCATAAGAAGTATTCTAACCCAACCTTCACACAATAACCAAGGGGAAATTGGACCGAACTAGACTCGCTGAGTGAATGGAAGGAGTGCCAAATGGCGCGCCCGCTTCACCGCCTGCGCCAGCCTACGCTGATGCTTGGCACATAAACCGCTGCGCCCCCGACCGATAATCTTTCCACGGTCCGTCAAGTGCTGACCAAGATCCTCGACCTTTTTGTAGTCGGGATGGGTCTTGCTGACACAAAAGCTGCAATCCCTAACTCTCCTCTGGAATAACCGCCGCCTTCTTATCATATTGACCCCCGCGTCCCGCCGCCGAGGCGTGACGAAATCTTTCTACTATTAATAAACTACAACGATTTAAAACGGGATATCTTCCTCAGAAACCTCGTCGTCTCCCCCTCCCGCCTTTTCCTCACCTCCCGGGGCTTCTTCGGAAGCCTTCTTGGTTGCTGCCTCCTTCTTCTTGGTCTGTTTCTTCTTCGGCTCCTCGCCTTCCGAACGAGTATCCTCACTCACGACAGCAGTGTCGTCACCAGCTTGAGCAGGGGAAGCTCCAGAAGGCTGTGCTTCGGGAGCAGCCGCAGATTCTTCAGTCCTCTCGGTTACACCGGGCCGGGGTGGCCCCAAAGCGATCATCGTGTCAATGACCACTTCGGTCGTACTTCGCTCCTGCCCGTCCTGACCAGCCCAGGTTCGAGTCTGGAGTCTCCCCTCAACATAGACCTTGCGCCCTTTGTGCAAGATTTGAGCACAGATCTCGGCGAGCTTCGCCCAGGCAACAATTCGGTGATACTCGACCTCTTCTTTGCGCTCGCCCCCGTCGGCTGGAGTCCACTGTCGGTTTGTGGCAATGCCAATGGTACACACTGCAGTCCCTTGGGGGGTGTATCGCAGTTCAGGATCTCTCGTCAGGTTCCCAATGAGCAATACTTTATTCAGCGATCGAGCAGCCATACAGCCTCCTCCTTCGCCTCACCGAAGCTTTATGCGAAAGCGGGATTTTTCTCAAAATAAATAACAACCATAGATCTACTCCCCAGCGAGAACAAGTAAATATCGCAAGAGTTCCCCCATGAGCCTAAACTCGCGACTGACCGCAGCCGGACCGTCCGGAGGCAACTCGACGAGCATATGCCGATACACTCCTTCGGTCTGCTTCGCAATGCTATAAGTCAACTTCTTTGTTCCCCAATCCTCTTTCTTCACAACCTTGCCACCAGCCTTCTCAATGAGACTCTCTATGGATTTTTCGACTTTCGTAAGGTTTGTAGAAGAAAGCTGCGGGGAATAAACAACCGTCAACTCGTATCTTCGCTTCATCTATCCTAACCCCTTCAGTTGGTAACGTCGCGCCTAGTATAACACATTATCCACCCACTTTGAACTCAATAACACCTGCTCGCCTACCCACTCACCCTGAACTCTATAACGTCACCGTCTTGTACCATATAGTCTCGCCCCTCCGTTCTCACTCTCCCTTTCTCCTTCGCCTGCTTCCATCCTTCATACTTGAGAAGCTGTTCCACGCCAATTACCTCCGCTGTGATAAACCGTCTGGAAAAATCGCTGTGCACCCTCCCTGATGCGTTAAGCGCCGTCGAACCCGCGGGAACAGGCCAAGCACGCACCTCACCACCAGCCTCGGCCCCCTTCACCGTGTAAAACGTCAGAAGCCTAAGCAGTGCATACGCCTTGGCGATCATCCTGTCCAATCCGGAGCCACGCAGACCCATTTCGTGTCGGTAGACTGCCCGCTCGTCCTCAGGAAAATCAATGAGCTCCTCTTCAAGCTTTGCGCACACCACAACGCTATTCTCAAGCTTACCGGCAAGCTGCTTCACCTCGCCTTTAAGCTCCTCCAAATCCTCCTCCGAAACATTCAAAACGTAAAATACGGGTTTCGCAGTAAGCAGATGAAGATGGTGGACTGCCTCGCGCTCTTCCTTGTTCAAATCTACCGAGGAGAGAGGCGTGTCTTCATTAAGGGCAGCAACAAGCTTCTCCACCGACGCCTGCAACACAGGCTCCGATTTCTTCCCTTCCCTTGCTCGCTCAAGCGTCTCCAAATCTTTGAGGGTAAGCTCTGTACGCACAACATCCCGGTCGCGCAAAGGACTCACAGAACCCATGACATGAGCCACGCTCGTATCATCAAACTCCCGCACGACGTGACAGATCGCATCCACGTCCCGAATGTGGGCAAGGAACTCATTCCCCAAGCCTTCTCCCTTATGCGCACCCTTAACCAAACCGGCGATATCAATGAAGGTTACCGTCGCCGGCGTTGTCTTGGCAGGCTTGATGAGTTTGCTTAGTCTTTCCAAACGCGTATCGGCAAGCCGCACCACCCCGGTATTCGGCTTGACCGTCGTAAACGGGTGTATGCCAACCGGCGCCTGCCGGCTGCTCACCAAGGCATTAAAAAGTGTCGACTTTCCCACATTCGGCAACCCAACGATTCCAACAGACAACGACATCTTGGCGATATTGTAGCAAAACACTGGACAATAGCGAGCAAGTCGTTATAGGATAGAAATGTTACCCCGTAAGTTGAGAGAGGAATACAGTTGCTCCCAGAACAAGGAAGAGCCGCAAAATGAAGAATGAACTAGAAAATATTGGAGTCATCACCCACAAAACAGAGAGCAATCAGGCAAGTGCTCGGATGATAGCGCAAACCGATCGAATGGAAGAAATGGACGAGATCTTCAAAGAGATATATCCCCTACAAACAAAGTTCGAAGAACTCGAAGACCTGGGCATCGTTGAACAAGTGCAACCGGGTGTCTACAGGCTCAATGGTAACATGCCTCCAAAGACCGGGTGAGGCCAGAGCGAACACTTCGCTACTCGGTCAAGCCCGCAATCGCCACCTTCGCCGGCTCGAAATGCTCATTGTAGGCAAGCGCCAGCTCGAATTGTTCACGCGCCTTCTCCCGATCCCCTTGCTCAAGAAAGACTTCACCACGGATTTGATAGAGCTCGGAAAAGGCCCGATTCCCGCCATTCAAGAGTGTATCCGCGATCGCAAACACCCGATCAAACCTCCCGAGCTTCTGGTAGGCCAAGATCGGCTCGATCTGGTACCAAAGCATCCGTCGAGGAAGCCTGTCCTCAACCTGCTCAAACGTCGCGACAGATTCCTCATACTCACCAAGCTGGTAGTAACTAGCCGATTGGTTAAACAACGGGTAAATGTTCTCGGGATCAAGATCAGCCTCTTTCTTTGCTCGCTCCAAAGCCCGATCCCAAGCAACTGCCTCATCACGCTCCTCGCCCAAAATGGCAAACACCAGCGCTTCTTTCTCGGCGGGATAGACGACAATGTAGGCGTAGTTAAACGGCTGCCACATCGATAAGAAATCATAGTAAGAAATCTTTTTGTTCGGCCCATGATAGGAATCATCTTGAATGACCACCTGCCTGCCCTCATCAAATCCCCGAACAATCCGAAAATGACCGATATCCTCATTCGGCCTGAGCCAAGTTTTGACGACCACCGGAATATCGTTGGCGACAAAAAGCTTTAAGAGCTCGATACTCCCATTGACTCTACTTATCGCATTGAGGCCGTAGTTTTCAGCCCACGTTGCAAATTCATGCGTGAAGATCGTCTTGTCGTCGTTATCCCCTTTCGGATTCTGGTATGGCCGCATCTTCTCTCCCAGCTCTTTCTGTGAGACATCAATCCCGTACCAAGAAAGATTCATCGATAAGGTCGCCGGACCGCAGTTGTTGAAGGTTTGATACACTTGGCGGGAAGAATCCAGAAGGAAATACTCCCCCGGCTGTCTCAGGGTAACCGCAACTTTCTCTTTATTACCCTGAGCCGCGTCGAAGGGTTCTTCTTCGACCTGCCCCTCGAATCCATCCGAGGCAAGCGGGGTTTCCGGTTGAACAAATTTTGTCTCCAGAGGAGGATCCCGGCGGCCGAAAAGGTAAAACCCACCCCCAAGGGCGATCAAAAGAAGGATGAAAATGAAACCGTATCTTCTCATCTCAAGGGGTAACAACGATATCAAGCCTCCCAAGCCATCCATCGTCTATCTTCTCGAGAGCAACCAAACGAGTCGGACCCACCCTGGAAAGAAGGCTCTGGTCAAAATACATCTGGGAAGTGAGAAGTTCCTGGCCGTCCTTAAGGACTTTATAGTGGATGTGCGCTGGTCTCTGTGTTAATCCGGAGCCGTATGCTGCAGGTCGGATGGTCTCAAACCCGTACTCGCCGCTGTCACCAGCCTGAACTTTCCCCCGGTACCAATCTTCCCCATACCGCCCACTCGCATCGGCGTGCCAAATGTCCAAAGTAGCGCCAGAGACAGGAGTCACACAGTCATCCTCAAGAATCCTCCCGGTGATGCGCAAGCTCTCCCCAATTGCATCCGGTGGAGAAAGCTCGTCCCGAAACGGCGAATTCGCTTGATAATACGGCCCCCCAGCATCAGCAACCGTCACCACACACTCACGTTCAGAAATCTCCCCGATCTCTTCTTTGGGAGCAACCGAAACGGTGTCAATCACAGGCTCTGGCCGCCTCAAGAAAGTAACGGCGAACAGCAATAAGGCAGCAACGAGCACCACAATCAAGAAAGGCTGTTTCATCAACCGTATTATACCCAACTTTAGAAATCACAAAGGAGCGAAGGCAAAACACGAAGCATTTAGCCGCTTTCGTCAGAGCGCAGGTCTTGATTGGGATCCCAAAGCGGAAGTTGCGTGGGTTGAAGCGCATCATCGACTTGCGGCTCGTTTTGTGAAGTTGACTCTAGTATTTGAGTGGGCTGGAAATCCCTAGCAATCCGCTCGTCAGGCAGAATACGTATCCCCGAGCGTTTCTCAAACTCATACAACAGTCCCTCCTCTTTCCGTTGTCTAAATCGCTCAACCGCCGCCCTCCAGGAGGGGCTGTTGGCAATTTCCTCCCTCGTTTTCCTCGGCCATTGTTCTCTCGCCCAGAGTCGTCTCACGACCTTGCGCTTGTGTTTCGGGAGAACCAGCGTCCCAAAGCGAGATCGCATGACCGGATGCGCCAGCTCCACCACCTCGTCAAGCGGCTCCATCAGCTCAACCAGCACGTCATTATAAGTCTCCCGAGCCTCAGCAAAAGAAAGCCCCTCTTCCATGGCAACTGTGGCGATGATCTGGAATCGTAGAGGATCCTTTGCCTCTTTCGCAAGATCCTCAAGTGTCATCCCCAGCGCCTCAGCGTACCCTCTCTTTCTCGGCTCGATGACTTCCACGAAGTTCCGATCAGCTGCTTCTGCACGCTCCCGCACCTCCGCCGCCTCTTGATCGAGCCGTCGCTGAATCCGAGAAAGATCAGCGCGGAATTGCGGATCGTCAAGAGGATCCTTTGGGGCAGGTCCAAACATCTCGTGTTGCTCTTTTCGCAAGGACACGTGATTCACCTCCAGCCGTATTGTACCAAATGCAATCCAGAGTGCGCTCATCGGGGTCGCAAACTCACCATGATACCCCCCCCGGAGTGAAAGTGAGTCTCCACCGAGTCTGGCTCAGTGGCGGGACTGGTGCGTTGGGGAAAAGCCGAAGAACCCATCATCCAAAACATCAACTTCTCTTAAAATCAATAACTGGGATACTGTACCGCTTCGTTTTGAGAGTCTTTGATGTAAACCTCTGGATCAAATTCTACTCCAAATGCCTCCGCCAAAATCACCTTAGCTACGTACGCATTTCCTAACTGATTGGGATGCAGATAATCAATCTCCCCAGGCTTGATTCCAACAACCTCATTTCCACCAGAAACAAAAGTAAAAAATCTCTTAAGATCAAATTTCTGGTACCGTTCAAAGAGATTCACAAACCCAACCCCCTTCATTGGAAAAAGAACCTTATCGGCTTTCACATAGTCTGCGTATGTCCGATTCAGCGATTCACGGTCTGTTGCTATCGAAGTGCAAAATACAACATGCTCTACTTTGGATGCGATTTTTCGAAGAAGTTTCTTTACATTCTCCTGATGTTCTTTGGCGCTGATGTCGAAATAAATATCATTGATTCCGATCGAGCAGAAAACCATCTCCGGAGAGTAAGTGAAGACATCGCTATCCAAACGCTCTAAAAGATCCTTACTCGTTGCACCATCCAACCCTGAATTAATACCCCGCACACCCCAAGAAGAAGGCTTCCAATCGCCCATTTTCTTTGCCAATTCTTCCTTTATGACATACTCAACGATCTCCCTCCAGTTAGGATGTACCCATTCTGGGGAAGTAAGTGAATCTCCGAGAAACACAATCCGAAACCGATCGTTAGCAAGAAGTTTTTGCTTGATTGTATCTAGAGAAACCACCATCGCGGCTCAATTGTAACACTATTCAAAATCAGGTAGATCAGTCTCCACACTCCTAGAACGCTACGGAGAGAAAGGAAAAGGCAACGAATTCAGCAGTCATCCAAAAAGAAGGCAGGAAAAAACTTAGCTCTTCTAAACCAACCCCAACTGCTGATCAAGCGGTGGATGCGAAAAATACGCTCTGACGTTAAACTCAGGATCCATAAGCTCGATCATCTCGAACTCCTCGCGCTCAATGAGCTTAAACCCAGGCCGATCCAAGTTTCCCTTCTTGAAGGCAGGATAGTCAGCAACAGTAAAGTCTGCGTCCCCACGTTCGGGTCGGGTCTTATCAGGAGCACGCACTTTAAGGAGCTGAAGTGGCCCAGAGACAGTCTGGAGCGGTTCTACCCGAAACAAAGGCCCAGTAGACGTCTCCTTAACCACCGAACCTAGCTTACGAGCGGCAGAAAGTAATGCCTCATATTCCTCCGGACTCTGCGAAAAGACACAAGCATAGTTGACCGTCGCGTTCTTCTCCTCCGTATGTTTGTTCTTGAGCTTCGTAGCCTTCTCGATTATGAGCTGAACAAGCTGTTTGAGATCGCCGACGTTCATGGATGCTGTTTTCATCTATCTAGAAGGTTTCACGCTGAGCGTGGAACATAATCATTGACTGCTAACTGTCCCTTGACTTCATAAGTTCGACCGCTTCCTTGAGATGCGAGGTTGCTTTGCCTTGCCTGAGGAGAGCTTGGATTCTTTCCTCGGACAAAAACTCCCCACCCTCCATGTGTTTTGAGCTAATGTGGGGGATGTCATCTGCTCTCCCAAGATAGACAGCCATAAGCTCATTCTCTATCTCATCCTTGACGCGTATCTTCCCTAACAGAGTCAGCTCACACTCCAGACCAAGAAATTCTTTCAGTGCCCGTTCTGCGGTCTCGTCATATGAGGCCCCGGAAGCCACGTGCTCCCCGACCGACGTTGACCAAACACCAGGATAAAGCTCTTTCTGAAGACTTCTTTGGCGCACAAAAATTTGACCTTTGCTGTTTACAATCAAGATATGCATAGCTCTGTGCAACAGCCCTTTCTCGTGTACTTCTCTACTCGGAAGCGACTGAAGTACTTCGTCTTCCTTATTGATGAGATCAAGGATGAGACCATAATCGCTCATGAAGGCATTATATCAGGGACAATTGAAGTATTCTCATGGCCAAAAAGAAAGCGGGACGAAGATCGCTACAACTCAATCGGCTCGGCTTGAGATTGCCGATCCATGTTAGAAGAACCCACCTGCTTTTCTAGTTCTCCGCTTATGTGAGCACTGAATACGGACAAGAAGTTTCCACTGTCTGTTGTCTCACGATACATCAGAAGCTGCCATACCCCTGAATTCATGAGCTTATAAGAAATAGTGTAGAAGTTCTGACGTAATTCGGCATCCGCAGAAAAGCCGAGCTTCACAGACTCGGGATCAGTAACCCCTGGCAGCTCAGCCGAAAATTCCCATTCCCTTCCCTCATACTCTTCCCCTTCCATCTGCCTTGCCCATCCCGCAATTGCGCCACTCCATAGCACCTGCTGCCATTTACTTTGCTGCACTTCTTCACTCGTTGATAACTGTTCTCTTCTTCTAAGCATACATTTCTTACCTAATGTACTGATAGTGATAAGTATACTACTATAGGTCAAGTGGCGGGAATTTGCCGCAAGTTACTCCTCTGGAAGCTTGACCCAGAATTCGTGAACAGTCTCCCCATCTTCGCCGCTCGTGCGCACGGCAATGACCGGCAATTCTTGTTCCTCACCTGACTCATCGGTGTATACCAAAACGGTGGAGTCATTCGCTTGCCATGCACGACGGCACATCTCAGGTGGCATAGAACCATCAAGATGCCTGGCACGGAGAAACCCCACAGAGAAGGGCTTAGTGCTGTCGACGATGGACTGGACCCATGCTTCTTCGACTTTAAGAACATCCGGCGGTCCCTGTCCAACGATACTGATCCTCTCTTTTGTCATAGAATTCACAAAACATTCGCGTACAACATCCATGATGATACACCAACAGTCAAGTTCCGAAGCAACACAACCGTGAAGAGGCTTAACGCAAAAGGTGCTGATATTCCTTTTTGAGCTTCGTAGCCTTCTCGACAATCTTCTGGGCGATTTTCTTGAGCTCGTCTACATCCATGGATGTAGTATATACGAATCGACTCATCTTCAATATTGAATTGGCTCAGGAAATCGAAGACAATAAAACTCGCGATGAACAAATTCGCCCGCGCAGTCTTCATCACGATACTCCTCTTTTCCGTGTATCACTTGATCCGCGACGCCTTGCAGACGCTGGGATTCGACAGTGCCTTCACCAACATTCTCCACTGGCAGCACCGCTGGTGCGCCTCCTATTGCGGCATCGTCACCTACCCACTTGATATATTTGGAATCGTCGGAAGCTATCTGGTCCTCAAAAGAAATCGAATGGGATACTTGGGAGTATTGACCCTCGCCTCTCTCCCCCTCTGGCTCCTCGTACTTCTGCTGCCATAGGAAATGGTTTCTTAATTTGTCAGAAAGCTTGCTGGCTAGTTATTTGAATAGTTTATTCATATCTCTAAGACCTTTCCTTCCTTGGCTTAACCAATACTCGTTTTCTTCAGATTTATTATCTTCTTTGTACTTCTCTTTTCCTGCTCCAATAATATGCATTGCGTGAGCTGCTTTCAGATATAAGGGAAGAGATTTAACCTCTAACTTAGTCAATTCATTTCGTTTCTTGTATTCATCTAACGCAAGTTCATAGTAACCCATGAAATCTCCAGGATTTTTATCATCATAAAGTAAGTTACAAAGCAGAACCGCAAGCTCTTGAATTCTTGGATAGTTGTTCGCAACTGAAAAATCTAAAATGTATAACTCTCCGTTTTCATCTCTCATTACATTGGTTCTAATGATGTCTCCGTGTACAAAAGCAGTGGGGAGAAATTTGACATCTAGCTTTGAAAATTTGTTAAATAGTGGGCCAATTAGAACTTTATCGTTTTCGGGAAATGCTTCTTTGTTTTCTTTCCACTCTTTTAGAAAATTAACTACCGCCCAGCTGTCATAAACAAAAGGAACTTGTAAGTTAATTTTGTTAATTAGGGCTGCTTGTTGAACCAAAAACCTTGCATCCTCAAAACTTACTTTTTCCCTTGAATCATAAAGAGTCTTTCCATCAATATGTTCCATTACGACCAGTCTAATTTCCGTCCCGTCAAAATTATTTACATATAAATACCCTTTAGAAGATCGAAGGAGTCTTGGATGGCTTACTCCAGCCTCAAGAGCCGTATGCATAATATCTACATATCTCTTACAGCCCTTGTTATCTCTAAAAGTAGCAAGCATTTTTATAAAGTACTTACCATTATCTGTTGTTATTACAACGTTGAGATCTTCGTAACCCGACTCAATTACTCTATATCTCAAATATTCCCCTAAGCTAAAATCTTCTGCAACTTTACCAACAACCTTCTCAAGCTCTCCTTCATAACCAATTCTCTTTTGGAATTCACTCGTTTTCATCTGGAACAAATTATATCAGAAGACTTTTTCAACCCCACGCAGGAAATGGTTTCTTGAAGCAATTTTCTAAAAAATCCTAAGATGGCTTCTTATCCATGTCTCAATTTTAAATACAAAATAGACGAGGCAAGGATTAGCCCAATACTATTCATTACAGCCACTGGTCCGTTTTTAATAATTATGGCGTACGTAATCCACAAGATTAAGCCGGTTATGTAAATAATATATCTCTTAAGTGATAAGTCCTTAGTTGACTTTGTTTTCCAACTTTTGATTGTTTGAGGTAGCAGGGATATTACTACAAGTATTCCTGCAACGTAGCCAAGTATGTCCACCGCATTCATAGCTATATATTAACAGAAGATTTCTCGTTAATAACCCGCGCAGGAAATGGTTACTACCAAAAATTTAATTCTGACAGGCGTTTATAAATTTCAAGAATCAATATCAATAATCCCCCAAAGAAAACAAACCATCACAACACTGTCCAAAATAAATAATAGCCGCTTCTTTTTAGGTTTTTGGTATCAAGTAAGATCTTCCCAGCTAAGAATGCCCTTTCGTTAAATAGACCACTCTCCCCATATTCAAACCGACTCAAAAACTTGCGCGACTCAAGACTGTTTAATACTTCTTGAGCTTCCTCAATGAGGTGATTTCTACTTCCCTTTTCGTCCAGAATGTTCTTAACTATATTTTTCGTCAATCGTCTTCCTCTATTTGTGTTCTCCTTAGAACTTGCCCATCCTAGAACTTTTTTCTCTTTTGACCAGGTACCCCTTCTAGGATCAACCTTGTTGTAATTATTAAGCTCTTCGAAAATATTCAGCTTCTTAAAAAAGGATGGTGTAAATGGTAGCTCCATATGAAGGGTATTTTAACACGAGGGGAAATTTACTTTTTCGGGAGGGAATTTACGTAGTTTTGGCTTAGGTTAATGAATTTCTCGAGGTCTCCGTCTTCTTCAATCCCCTTCGGCTCGACATAAATAAACCCTTTCATCGGTCTGCCGGTAAAGTCCATCGGTTTTGTGTGAGGCATTTTTAGCGCCTTTTCTTCCTGCTCTTTTCCCACTCTCGCCATCAAATGATCTCTGCTGACTCCAACGCACATTTTCTCATCTACCATAAATGCAATCCCGCCAAACATTTTCTTTTCAACCACATTCCCTTTTCCCTCAAAAAACTCTCTCAATCTTTGTGCCAGTCCTTCATCATATGCCATAAGCGAATTTTACCAGAATTTTCGTGGGATTAATTTTTTAAAAAACCGCCGCTGAAGAAAATCTCAAAACCTCAACCCCAAAAAAACTACCCTTGCGGGCAGTGGAAATATTTTACCAGAATTTTCGGGGGAATTTCTTAAATTTATTTGAAGACAAATTACTTAATCTTTAAGACCACTTTTCCTCGAGGAGAATTTTCTTCTTGATACGCGAATGCGTCTTTTACCGCATCGAGCTGAAATACTTTATCCACATTTACCTTAATTTTTCCTGCATCTACTAACTCTGCTACACGAGTAAGATTCTCAGTCTCTGTTTTTGTACCTTGGCCGACTGCAGTAACTCCATGCTTTCTAGCTAACTCTTCGTTTGGTGCTCCAAGCATTGAGACTAAAACTCCACCCCTTTTTAGTACCTTAAAGGACTTTTCTGTAGTTTCGCCTCCAACCAGATCATAAACGGCGTCAAAATTACTCAATTCTTCTTCAAAATTTTGCTTTTTGTAGTCAATTACTTCATCTGCACCCAAGCTTTTGGCATAGTCTACATCATCGGTACTGACAGTGGTCGCAACATAGGCTCCGATTGATTTCGCAAGTTGAATTGCCAAATGTCCGATTCCACCAGCTCCTCCGTGAATGAGAATATTTTGTCCTTTTTTAAGTTTTATATGCTGTTCAAGAGCCTGTACTGCGCTGGAGCCCACAAGAGAAAGTGCCGCCGCATCTTCAAAGCTTATAGTACTGGGCATGTGAGCAGAATTTTTAACATTGGCAACAGAAACTTCTGCGTAGGATCCTAACCCGCCGTTGACAACATTTGCCGATCCATAAACTTTATCTCCAACCTTAAAATCTGTTACACCTTCACCCAAAGAAGAAACCACTCCTGCATAATCTCCGCCAGGTATTGTTGGAAATTTTAAAGGCATATGATCTTTGAACATACCTGACACTACTTTGACGTCAAAGGGGTTAACGCTTGCAGCATGCATCTCTACTTGTATTTGATTTTCTTCAGGAGAAGGAGAATCTAAGCCATCCTTTATATCCAAAACTTCAGGTCCGCCATAAGAATTTACATGAACCGCTTTCATAATTTCCCATTATATCAAATTCTTCGAAGGTAATTTGAAGAAAAATTTTACCAGAATTTTTGGGGGATTAATTTTTTAAAATTTAGAAGCGTTGAAAGTTATATTGTTGCTTGATCTCCTCCCTCAGCTTACCTACCAGAGTCGCCACATCTTCATTCTCGATGTCAAAGAAGAATCCCTTCATCCCCACTGATTCGGCGTTTTTGATATTTCCACTCGAGTTATCAACAAACAAAAGCTCACTGGCGGGTTTCTTTGCTCTTTTCACTGCTTCCCTGTAAAGCTCAAGATTTTCAGTTTTCTTGCTCATTCCGACTTCCGTTGAGATCAGCACCAATTCACCATCAAACAAAGCAAATACCTTCTTGTATTTCTCTCGCAAAAACCCAGCAATTCCTTCAGGCTGGTCGGATATTACTCCCAACCGCAAGTCAGGAAAGTCCCGTTTCAATTCTTGGACGAAGGCAATCGTCTCCTGGATTGGCGCGTACCCTCTATAAAATGCCTCAATGCACACCTGCACTTTATCCTCAGGTAGTCCAAGTTCCTCGGTAAACATTCTCCAGCGCTCAAGATTGTCGATTTTCCCTTCAGAATACTCAGCCACGTCGGTCTTCAGATAGGCATCAACAATCTTCTCCCTAGGCAAACCCAACGCAGTCACAAATTCGGAACCGCCCCCAGAGAAAAAATCGTGGAAAATCACCCCACCCAAGTCAAAGAAGACAACCGAAATCCTGGGATCTATTCTACCACCTTACTCGTATAGTACAGATTTCTGTCAGCGACCAAAAATAAAGCGG
>JADFLW010000003.1 GCA_022564195.1 Patescibacteria group bacterium | reverse complement strand
TAGCTCGAGCTCGTCGTGCTGGATGAAGGATGCACGAAGGTTGCGAGTGGCACTGACAAGTGCTTGACCCTCGTGTACGTCGACGATGTCCTCCTCTGCATGGTAGTAGATAGCCGCACCACCTGGAGTGGTGTGGGAATCGACTGCGGTTTCGAGTATGGGGACATCCTATCGGGACTTCGGTGAAGTCTGTGGGCTGAGGCCCGCATGACCCCCCAATGAAGTCCAAGGAGAAATCCGATGTCTAAGCGTACTACGCGAAGGAATAGGAGCTCTTACCGACCGGAGCCACTGGAGAAAGAGTTCAAACCGGCTCATGGCCGGTGGATGCTTGCGGGGCTCAAAGATGGCGTCGATTGGGTTGTCGATCGCCATAATGCCCCTCACACCAGGGAAGGTCGCATGCCAAACGTCGAGCTGACGCTGACGACTCGCTTCGGCGAAGAAAAGGGACAGCCCATCGACATCTTGCAACGTGTGGACGAGATCGAGACCGATCCTACCCAGAGGGCCATCTACGATGGTGGCCTCTCTTATACGTTCACCCACGATCCGAAGAATAAACGGATCATAGTCGAGACTGCCGACCGGAAGCGTCTAGAGATCGACGTTCGCGACCCTGATGACCCAAAGCGCTTCCAAGCGCCAAAGCTCTTCAGTCTGCTGGTTCAGCAAGTGGTCAAGTTCAAGGGTAGAGGAGCGTTCGTGTGTGTGTTCGTGTATCATCGCGAGGAACACAAGATCGTCGGCACGAGCCGCGATGGAGTGGTCCTAGTGATCCAGACCCTCGGGCAAAGAATCCCGAAGGCCTGGCGACCTCTGACGAACCACCTGGCCCACTATCACAACCTCTCGAAAGAGGAGAGGCAGGCCATGAACCGGAATGAGACGCCCCGCCTTACTTGCTCGTTCACTCATGATCCGAAGCGGCAACTGATCATCGTCGAGACTGACAATAAGAACCGTTTTGAGATCGACGTGAGCGATCACAGGTCAACGCTTTTCCGATCGCTCGTTAGTCGAGTGGTCAGGTTCGAGGGTGAGGGAGACTTCACGTGTGTGTTCATGCACCTACGAAGGGCGCAAAAAATCGTGGGTAAGACCGGTGAGGAAGTGGTCCTTGCGATCGAGACGCAACACCACACCGTGCCTATGGTGTGGCGACCCCTGACGGAGTACCTGGTTGAATACCTCAAGATCCCACAACGGGAAACGAAGGTCATGCACCAGGAGACTGTCAGGCCGAAGCCTGAACCCGAGGTTGCAGAAGCACCGGAGGCGGAAGTCCCCGAGGCGGAAGCGGCCGAGGAGCAGGTTGTAGCGGCAGAAGCCGAGTCGGCCGAGGAAGCTGAAGAGAGACCCGGGTTATTTAAAAGGGTCTTCGGCGGCGAGACACCGGTTACGAAGCGCTCGCCCATCTCGAAGCTCGGCCTGAACGCGCGACTCGAGTCCGCGTTAATTGCCGCGGAAGTTACCACGGTCGGCAGGGCGGCGACGCTCGCTGCGAAAGGGAAACCCAAAGCAGTTGCGGATACCGCAGACTTCGGCGAAGTGGGATACGATGATCTCTTGGAAGCGCTTGAAGCGCACAAAGATGAGCTCATGATCCCCGAGCCGGCCGAGAAGTGAGCGAGGAGGTCAACAATGGCTTGCTTGGTAACACTTCTGATCACCGGATTCACTGGGCTGTTGACCTTTATCGCCTTCAGCCTGGCGTTCCCGATGGCCGAATCGATGCCAACTCTGTTGGCGGCCCCGTATCTCATCGGGGTGTTGGCGCTGAACATGTGGCTCCCGGTCTATGCTACTCGCGGGAAACCGATCCGAGTGCACTGGGCGATCGCGTTGGTGTTGATCATCACCGCGTGGCTGTTCTTGTTTCCTGAGTTCTTCATGGGCGCGGGGAGCAGCAGTGTCTTGCAGATTGGCTTCGAGCGAATGCTCGGGCCGATCGTCACGGGTGAGGTGGCGCCATGAGTGAGCAACCTCCACCTCAGGAGCCAAAGCGCGAACCGCGCTCAAAACGGAGCAGAAAGCAGATGGACCCTGGATTCATCGAGGGTCTGATTGACCGAGCAGAGCTGATCACTCGCTTGATGTTCGATGGGCGGGTGCGTCTGCTCCCGAAACTGCTGCCTCCTGCTTCCGTGATCTACATACTGATCCCGGATATCCCCGGGCCTTTCGACGACATCGCCATGGTGTGGGCACTGAACGGTTGGTTTTTGCGCCTATGTCCGGAAGAGGTCGTCGCAGAGCATCTGGCGGAGATCGAGGGTACGAATGGTGAAGGTGAGGAGTCGAATCCTCGCAATCCCAATCCGTCGAACGCGCGTTCGTCCCGCGAACCCTCGGTTGAGGGACAGTCTCGCGAGGTCAACGGCCAGTAACACTGGTAAGGAGAGATGGGTTTTCGGACCCATCTCTCAACTCCCATACGGAGGTTTCGCATGTCCAATCAGGGTGGACTGAGCGGGGCAAGACGACTCTTCGAGTACTTCTTGGTGCTCGTTCTGATAGCGGTGATCCTCCTGGTCTTGCTCTTTCTTTTGCTGATGCTTATCGAGCAGAACTTGGAAGAGCTGTATCCGTACCTCGGACCGCTCATCGAAATGCTGGGAATAGATCCCCAGAACAACGGGTAGGAGGGGTCTGCTTCGGCGGACTTCTCCTCTCCCTTTTCAAGGGAAATATGGGACGGAATTGTCCGGCAGCTGGAGCAACTTGCGCTCCACACTCTTTCTTGCCGACTTTCCTCACACCCTATTTCCTTGCCGCTACATCCCTATTACTTTACATCCGAAATTCGAAACATCAGTTTGCTAGTTTCTCGATTTTCAGGTGTCGTGTTCCAGTCGAAATTGAATTTGATATCTGAAAGCTGAGAAATAGATATTTTGTATCGTTTCCATCCTCCAGACTGCTCGAGAGCGAGTGGTCATGGAGTGTGGAATCCCGCTTCGCGGGATAGCACTTTTCCACCTTCGTTTCACGACTTGCTTGCTCGATCATCTAGTCGGGCTTCGCATTCGGAAACTACGGCGGATGCGGTGCTCCTCCGACATAAAGTCGGAATCGCACCTTGACAAATAGGGATGTAGCGGCTTCTTTCCGGAATGTCTTCGTTTCAGAACGTGGGGCGAGAGGTTGTCCTGAGCTTACGCTTGGGGCTAGTTCTAGCCCCACGTCCAATGAGACGAGCGGCATCCGGTTGGGACATAGTCCCACTATGAAAGGAGACGCTTTTTGAATACCTAATACTGTACTTTCGTACGCGCGTCGAAAGACGCAACCCGTGCTTTGTCGGGAATTCGTTCCTGATGAAGCTTCGTGCTAGGTGTGTAATACACCTGGCTTCGTGAAAGGGAGATCGCAATGCCGATTTTGCCCTTTTTCTTGTTCGTGTGCCGAAACGCCCTCGCGCCCATGTTCGCGTTGTCCCTAGTCATGATCGTGTTCTATCTTCTGGGGACACAGAGGTTTTTCGGCCTCGGCATCCTGGGAGCTGTCCTTGGGGTTCAGATGACCGTAGCGCTCTTGCTCTACGCTTTCGATTTCGTTGAACCTCTCGACATCCTGACCTGGGGTTACCCCATTGCCCTCACGATCGCCTGGCTGCTTGATAAAAGGATCTCCGCACGGAGAGCCAAACGGGCAGATGACGATCAACCCGAACCACCGCTTCAGGGGCAATGGTACGAAGAAGTTCCCAACGAGGTACATGAGGGGTAAAACCTTCTACCTTGGACGGGTATACCGATAATGAGAGGGCCCGCCTCGGCGGACTCTCTCAATTCTCCTTGCTTGCCCGGGCGAGACCTGGGTTGGCATGGAAGAAAGGTGTGAAATGTTACCTCAAAATGCAAGTGAGAATGCACCTCAGCAAGAGAGCAGTTTCTTCAGAGGCCTGCTTTTTTCTAGCTTAGGTGCACTGACGGCAATACTCGTGCTGACTACAGTGGAGCTTCTACTGCAGCTAGTGGGATTTCCAATCGCGAGCAAATCTCCTTCGTCAATCCGCACAGCAGGGTTGGCGGTATGGGCTACGACGAGCTTTGCCTATGTGGCCTGGTTCAGTTTCAGAAAGAATAGCTGGCGGCAAGTATTCCGAAAGTCATCGCCACTCCTCGTGGGATTAGGCCTGATCTTTCTCATGTATTACTTGGTCATCGTGCTGTTCTTGAGATGATCGAGTGAGGACCTGTGAAGAGAGTTCCAGAATATCGGGACTCTCTCAACTTTCCTTGTTGGCCCGAATGGTCGGTGAGGATGAAGGGAGCTACAGATGTCAGATCGAAAGATGCTGGTGAATGCGTTCGTCTTCGTCAGCGCGTGGGCTCTCGCTGGAATCGCCTTTGGGCTGATTGCGGGGAGCACTATCCTCCTCTTGGCAGTTGTCTGGGACCCTGGGATGCCGAGCGCTCCTGCTCTATTCCTGCCGTATTGGTTCGGGTTTCCCAACGCGATTGCGTTACTGAGCGTCGCTGGTGCTTCGGGCGCAGGTTTCGTCGCTTTCGTGCTGTGGAGAGAAATTCTCCAACAAGACTTGGAAACGGCGGAGAGCCGGTTGGAGAGAAAAATGCTCCAGAAACAACGAGAGGGTGCGTTCACGTTCTCCAGGATGGTTCTGGCGATCATGCTCGTTATCTTCTACTACTTTCCACGCTGGCTCGGCGTCTTCCTGTCCATCGTCGAAGCCAGCTAACGGCGCATGCTAAAGTGTGCGGGTGCAGATGAGAGATGGACGATGAGATACTAGCAGATTCGGCTTGAAGCGTTCGGCGCGTTAGCGTTGGGAGTTTTCCTTCTGCCAACTTCCCTCGGCTTTATCGTGGGCATCGGGGCAGTATGGATGTCAGTGACGCTCGGAGTGGAATTGGAACCGAACGTCGCACTCCTGGCGGTGCTCCCGTACGCCGGTATGCTCAGTTCGTTGATGCTCGCGGTGACGGCTGTCGTTAGTGGGTGTCTGACATTTCTGGGCATTTTTGGCAACAACGCCTACGAGAGATGGCAACGGCGCCGAGGTCGTGATCGGTGGATGCTGAATCCACGAGAGCGACAGGAGAAAGTCCGACAGATCCTTCCAGTCCTGCAAGGGACCGGAGGAGTCTTTCTCTTGATCGGGTGGGTCTTATACCCCTCGATCTACGGAGCGCTCGTCGAACGGATGATGTCGATTACGTTGCCGCCTGATTTCACTTTTTGCACCGTTCTCGGATGGTGCGGGTAGTGCAGGTGGCACTGACACATGAAGTGGAAGGCCTGCTTCGGCGGGCTTTCCTCACTGGAGGTACGATGACTTACACCATTAAGACCCGAAATGCTCTGATTGTGGGACTGCTGGCGGGCATATGGATTCTCGTCGGCATGGGAGTGACCTTCACCGGTGGTTCAGTGGACGCGCAGTTCATGATCGATTGGGGCTCTGCGTTCTCTGGCTTCATGATCGGTGGCTGGTGGTTCATCACCGTTCCGCTGCTGATCGGCACTCTGCTGTTTCTTCTACTCACCATAGGAGCCTACCGAGAGAATCCTCCACACGATCCGCGGATCCTGTATGTTTTCTACGGTCTTGCGGGCCTCTTCGTATCCTACCTCGTGCTACTGTTCGTTAATGTAGTGGGCGCGTAGCTCAAGAGCGCGGTAAGGTACTCAGGGTAGCAAATCGACGGATGAGAAGGAGTCTGCTTCGGCGGACTCCTCTCTCTCCCCTTTCAGGGGAATTATGGCACGGAATTGTCCGGCAGTTGGAGCAACTTGCGCTCCACACTTTCTCTTGCCGACTTTCCTCACACCCTATTTCCTTGCCGCTACATCCCTATTTCAATTACAATTCAACATTACACGTTAAAGGAGAAATTTAAATATGAACTTATTTGGAACGCAGAAACAATTTAAAACAATAATGAGTACTTTGTGTGCTCTTTCATAATATTGGGTAATTGATGTACTCCTTATGCATGAATCTCTTTAGTGAAAAGTGTGTGAAAAGGATATTTTCTTTTTGCTCTAAGAGGGTCTCTTAGTTGAGAAACTCAAGGGTAGTGATACGGCGGGTATTATCCGAGACTTGGTGTGCGATAACTGATTGCTCATCTCTGATGGCTTCCAATTCTTCCATGATCTCGTCCATCTTCTCGTAGAATTCATCTTTGGTTAGGAAGATGATTGACTCTTCTCTTCAGGTTACTCCTAATCGTCTCATCCTGAAGATGATCTCTAAAACGCTCACGATCGTGAGAAAATATATAGCACTCTTATGCAGGGTAAGAGTGGGAGGAGATGCTGGAAGATGTTGAAGGATGATGGATGGTGTTGGAGGAGTTTAAAAGATTTAGAGGATTTTATGGGATTGTATGCTATGAGACGTTACGGGAAGTCTGCATTGACTTTTCATCTGGAGTATGGTATTTATTCGGTAACAGTTCAGAATGAGACGATCACAGTATTCGCTGAGATACTATATCGGTACCAAAATAACATGGCCAATGAAGGTCTATGCTGCTATAGCATCTGCCAACCCCTGCGCTCAAGTGTCGTTGTAGCCTCAAGCTTTTCCCCTTCGTTCACCAAACCCAAACACGTAGACAATCCGACTCACTTCGTTCCACTAGGCGGAACATGAAGTGAAGAAGTCCCGCTCTAAAGCGGGAAGCACCTTGACAACACAACAAGAAGAAGCAAAAAAAACTCATACTCGCGTATTGCTAGATTCGAGAAGATGGAAGACATACCCTCTTGTGGCTTGGCCACGAGGTGGGCTCTAACGAACGGTCGTCGGTTCGTCGGATTATCGGTTGAACTCAAACTGATTACCTTAAAAACCCGAAATCTGAAATCTGATACCCGAAAAAAACTGAAATCTTGTAAGGACGTTAGGGACCATGTCGTGGCCAAAGCCCCAACGAGGGCAATGCGCCTGACCGGAGGGTGAATCAATCACCCCTAGATAGGAGAGTCCACTATGTTGGACACACTTTTTGCTCATGGAGTGGCGATGCTTTCCACCCCATTTTCGGGGCTTGTGCAGTTTCTGCTTGAGCCCAACCCGTTGATCGTGTTGGCTTTGCTCTACACGATCGCGATCCTTCTGCTGAAACCGCTTCAGCGGCTGACAGCGAGGATCGATCTCGCCAGAATCGGGGAGCGTAACTATGGCCCCATTTCTGGAACGCGTCTGCAGGCAACGGCGTTCACGGGCATTTTGCTCATGGGCGTCTTGCTGCAGGAAGGTGAAGACGAAGAGAGATTTCTGTTGAGAATTCACTGGTACGTCATCGTCGCCGGTGTGTTGGTTATTCTCTATGCGGTCTTCTTCGGGCCGTTAAACGTGAGGAGACCGACGGCAGCAGGCGCACCTTCGCCCATAGGCACCTGGATCGGGATCATGGTCGGGATCATCATCGTCATCGGGATCGCGGGTGAACTGATCGGTTTCGACAGCTTCCTGCCCCCTCGAGGAGTGAACATCATCGACCATTTCACTCAGGAGTTCGCGGAACCGGCAGCTCCACGGTAGCGCCATGAAACGCAAGGCGCTGTCTCTCCTGCTGCTGATGCTTGGTGGGTTGATTCTCGCCGCGTGCAGCAGTGAGGAACCTCTCGGTCCTATCGGAGATATCCTGAGAGCGATCAACGAGAAGTGGCTCGGGCTCTGGTTTCTGAAACCGGATCTTGAGAAATATCGGAGGTTGACTCGCATCCTGCTCATTCTCGTGCCGTTGGCGACGTACAAGGCGCTGCAGGCGGCAAGTAGACAGGACACAGGAGGTGTCATCAAATGGCAGATCCTCACCTTCGGGGCAGGGTTTGTGGGGGCTGTCATCCCGGCGCTCACCCTGGTCGGGTCGCGACTTCAACCTGACGATATCAGCCTCTTTTCGATCGCAGAAGCGTTTGGCTTGACGAGCCCTTCAATCGCCGACATCGTGAATGCGCCAATGCTGGTGGGGGTTATCCTCAATGTTGCGTTGATCCACCGGTACGTTCAGGCCATTATGCTGCTGACGTACGTGGTTGCGATTTTCGCCACCGTGATCGTGGGTAACACGAGACCCATGAATGTTTGGGTAGCGCAAGTTGTCGGCTGGCTGCTTTTCAGTTGGGGGTTCAGCATGATCACGTTTCTGGTCAGCGGGACTCCGACGCTGGAAGTAGGACCAATCTCGACACAGACCGCCAACATCGGGCTCTATGCCTGGGTGCTCGGACTCACGCAGCTCATCTGCTACGTCATACTGCCGGTCATCGCACTGGTGTTTGCGCCAGTCACCTCCTTCAAGGAAGCAGAGGGACAGGCAGTGCAAGCGCAAGAAGGCAGAAGGCGACGCAGCACGCTGCGGAGCTTCGACGCGGCTGGCGTCGCTGGTCTGCGAGGCGTTGACGTGAGACGCTATCGGCGGACCACAACCGCAACGGCCACCGCTACTACAGGGCCAATCCCTACTGGTGGACCGAGCCAAGCGCGACTCCGCGACGAACGCTCTGGCCAAGCGCGGCTTCCGCCACCCGGGCCGATGGTGCCTCCTGCTCCCTCGGACAAAGGCAGTCCTTCCAAGGACCCACCTCTTGGTACGAAGGGAAAGCCAGGCGACAGGTTGGGTGGCTTGCGCGATGCGAAAGGAGGAAGTCGTCGAGGGCCGGTGAGGGGAACCCCAGGTTCCCGTGCGACCGGTCCGACCGGTCGATATCGCGGCAGGCGAGCTGGATCCAGATCGCTCTCCCGGAAGGAAGAGGAGACCAAGGTTTCCCTCCAGTTCGGGAGTCGTCTTCGAAGGCCGACTGCTTCCGCATCTCAAGGAAGTGCTGGTGGTATCAGCGATACTCGAGCTCCCGGAAGGGTACGCACTGGCGATCAGCCTGGGGCGCTCCGTCAACCGGGAGTCGGACGCGTGAGCGGATCTGTCTCTCAGCCCGGCAGTGCTTGGATGGCTGACGATTCCGTCGACGGACAGGCTGGTATCCTACGGGATCCGTCTGCTCGGCCTGAGGGCTTCCGAGAGGAATCTCCTGGGTTTGCGGAACGCATGAGAAGGCTTCCGCTTCGCTACTTTGAAGTGCAAGATACGGCTGCTGACATCGCTGCCAAAATCAATCCGCAGCTTAGGCCTGCAAAGTGGGCAACTGGCGCGATAGTCCATGTGACGAGATCGGTGGACGAGCGTCGGCGTACACGGCAGCTGCGCCAATCCGCAGATGTCCCTATGGAGGAAAACGTGGCTCGTCCAGTACGGGCTCAACGTTCCCAGCCTCGAAAGCGGCAAGGGCCATCGCGCTATCTCCGGGAGGTGAGCGATGTATGAGCGAGTCAGGTCAGTTCACTACTGGCTTGTGGATACTTCCCACCCAATGCGGTTACGGGCCGTCCTACTTATCTTGGTCGGTTCTGACTTGCTCCTCGTGTACAACGAGATGAGCCTTCTCCTCGAAGGCGACTTACCGTTGATCACGGTGGTGAGTGCCGTTATCGCAATGGCCTATGTTAGCTTGTTTTTCCTACACCTCTTTTGGGAGACGAACTCGCATCTGATTGAGGCGAGGAAAAGCAACAGACGGGCCAAGCCGTTCGACACCCTGTTGAAGCGGGACGTTACCCTTCAACGGATCTTCACCACCCGTGGTCAAGGTCCAGAGGACCGAGCGACGTTGGCGAAACGCCAAGATGGGAAGGATGGCTAGTGGGAATGCACAGGTGATAGGAGGGGGTTCGATGTTTGAACCCTCTCTATCCACCTTCACTCTTTTGCTCAAGCAAAGAACCTTTTCAATCCCAGTAGCGGGGTTGGTTTGTTGGTTTTTTGTCTTTGGTAGAGAGTGTCGCTTCTTCTTGTTTGTGTTTGTTTGTTGTCCGCTATACGTCGGACCTGATGAGCCCCTGAGCGGACTGTCAGTAGGACAGGCAGTCGAAGGGCGAAACAGACAAACTTGACAACCTGAGTTATTTACGGCCCGCGTTGTGAACGAGAAGCGTTTGCGTATGCGGGCAATGAAATCCCGACATCTCATCGGGATAGCACTTTGACAACACAACAAGAATAGAGCGAGGAATTATTGGATTTTTGAGATCTCCTAGAGAGTCTGCGTGTCGGGCGGTTGGCCCTGATGTGGCCCCGACGTTGTCGGGATCATTTTTGGGCCAATCGCGCAATGACGCGAAAAGTCTTTCGGTTCGGCCAAGAGGCCGACTACCCATTAGGAGGTCGTATGAATACCGACGCACAGGCAGAGGTTCACCCTGACGGGACTGTGGTACAGCCACAGCCAGAGGCTGACCACAGTGTGGAACAACCGGAGGCGGTACAACCGGATCTGGAACAACCAGAGCCGGAACTGCCAGAGGTTGGCCATATGCTCGCTCGGGGAGTGAGGACACCGGCGCCCCTTCTTCCTTCCGTAATGGAAGAGAAAATGGGGAGCAAACCTCAGCGTGAACCGCTGAGGATCTCAGCCCGCAAGAAAAGGGATCCCAATGTTGACGAGGGAACCGCTGAAGAAATCTTGGGGCTTCGCGCGACCGCAGAAACACGCTACGGCAATATGCTGATGGTCGCTCCGCTCGAGCTTTCGGATCGAAAAGGACTGTTTGCCACTCTGGCTCGCCTTTGGCCATCCAATTGGCGAAAGAAGGCTGACAGCGATCCGACCGCAACTCGCAAGAAATGGCGATCGGTTGTGTTTCACAATCGACCGCTCCAGCACGGATATACCGTGCCTGACGAGGACGGCACACGTCATGTGGTGGCGGGTATCAACTTGATGTTACACCATTGGGGTGACTCCCATCTTGGCAACGTCATCACCATGCTCCTTCTCAACTCGCCGATGATCGTGGAACCTTTCAAGAGACATCTGGACGAGATCAGGCGTCAGGGGAATCGCCCCTATAAGATTCTGATCGACGAGATCCAAGACGCTGCCCTGGGTGACTACCAACAGGGCTATGATGGGAAGGAACTCTACGAGAGGAACCTGATCATTACTGGTCTCTCGGGTGCGTTCATCGGTAGTCGCGGGACTTCGGCGGCGATGGGCGGCTTGGTGCTGCCCTATCAGCTGTTCGGTTCGTTCCTGCACTCGGTGATTCACCGCCGGCCGATCAAGCTGGCTGAACGACCACTGCCTCCCCTGGAGGTTGCTTGCCCGATCCGCCCGAAATGGCGGCATGACTACTACATCTTGGGCGATCGCGCCTACAGGATCTGGAAGGGTCCGTTCCCGCACGAGTTTCTGCAGGATCTACTTGACCCGGAGCTGGATCTGGACATCTGGATTCAGTGTGAGCGCGTCAAGCTGCCGTGGTTTGAGGGTGATCTTCAATCCCGAGAGCTGTACATCACGACGCTCCTCCGCACCTCCTCCCAGATCGAAAACGGGCGGATGCCCAAGTTCGACGATGTTGAGCTCAGGCTCAGCAACCTGGGAGAGTGGCACAGAGTCACGGGGCTGTTTGACCAGCTGCAGAAGGCGTTCCGGAAAATGATTCCTGGGGCACCGCCACTGGATCCGATCTTGGACTATCCCCTGACTCGGTTCCGGCACACGGTTACGACTGGTGCTGATGAGCTGCTGCACGGGCTGGTCTCGACGGTCAACGGGATCGGCGAGATCCAGGGTACCCACTACTGGGGCAAAGACGAGGAGACCGGGCATCCGGTCTTCATCGATCGGGAGAATTACAAACATCTCCTGCTCATTGGCAAAGGTGAACGCGGGAAGACCACTTGGGACGCTGCCCTCGGCGGCAACCAGGTCGGCCCCTTCGGCAAGCGTGTTGCCTTGACGACTGCCAGGCAAGAGGGTGCCATCAACTGGGTCAAGCACCACGGTGGTGACATCAACGTGGTGAGCATCGCAGATGCGCACACCGTCGAGGACCAGATGGAACTGATGCGCAAGGTAGAAGCGCAGGCACGCGCCCGGGTTCAAGCCAAGGCAAAGCAATGGTGGAAGACGGGCAAGTTCGTCGGTATGCCAGAGCTTCTCATGCCTTCGATCAAGAGTTTCGCCTACTCCCACTACGTGCTCGCTGATCTGGAGGAGTTCAACCTCCGCTTCAGGAACTGGGCAGTCCCGCCCGACGATATCGAGGGAGTGACGCCCGAGTATGAGGAGTGGGAGACCGGGTATGCCGGCTATGAGTGGCCGACGCCCCCGATCTGTTCGCTGACCATCGAAGACATCTACGCCTGGCCGGCGCTCACTAAGCATGAAGAGCTGGGCATGATCCCCCACGATATCGGCATGCGAGGACGCGACTGGTGCGTGTATGCCCTGGACGGGATCCATAAGGATCGCATCTGGTTCGTGGCTACGGCGCACACGGTCGATCAGGTCAAGGCGTTCATCGAGGGGTTTGCCGAATCCTTCCCCTTGGAACTCTGGTTCCGGAAGATGCCGTATTACCGCATCATCGTGCGGAATCCGGTGGATCGGGACGAAGTGTACTACAACCTGATCAACGACATTCCGGACAGCATCCTGAATGTCACCGGACGCCAGTGGTGATGGCGGTGCATGATGAATGCAGGACAACGACTCCTGCGTAGATTCATCGGGCTGGTGAGTTTGATGGGCGTACCTCTGTTGATTTTCGGTTCCTTTACCGGGATCATGTTCGCGTGGTACGCCCACGCCACCTTTCCCAACTCCTACAACGAGATCGTTAGTCGTTGGTTGGGACTCGGCTGCGGCGGATACGACTTTGCCCTGTCCCCTGAGGATCAGGAGCGAGTTGCATCCCTGGGATTTTCTCCCTCAGCCGTGGCGAATGCCGAGGCCGGGCGTTTATGGTGTAACCGCCGCTTCGGCGCCAACATCGACATCGGCATTCTGCTCACGATCGAGCAGTTTGAATCCGCGAGTGGGAACAACATGGGCTCCTGCGACTGGCAATCGAGCATCAAGCAGCGCTGGGGTCATAACCCTCGGCAACTTCGCAAGGAGTTAGCCGCTGCCCGGTGGATGATGCGACACTGGCGCAAACACGATGTCCGGGATCGCAATCCGATCGCCCGCGCCTATATCTACGAGGGCTACGGGGGCTACATAAGCCACTGTGGCGCCGGAGAGATGGGTCGGGGCGGTTGGCTACCGACAACGGCGAAGATCGTCTGCCAGAAGTATCTGAAGAAGAGCAACGACGACGAAGTTCGAAGTTGTGACTTCTGGTCTGAGAAGGTTTCCTTCCACGCGATCCCCGCCTGGTTGCATGCCATCGGCTACAGAGCGAATCTGTCTCGCAAAGAGAAGATCGATGCGTTGTACTGCAGTTGGAACTGCGACTTTGTTTATGTCGGAGTCCTGGTCAATAGGGCTGCAGAGATCAATGCTCTCGTTGGGGACGTCGGCGTCATCGGCACGGGAGGGTCGGAAGACACCGTTGACTGGGGAATGTTTGACTTCCTCAGGAAATGGATCATCGACCTCCTGGATGCGCTCGGGCTCCTGCCGGAAGTGACGGGGTTTCTTGAAGCGCCGTTTCCGGAAGGCTTCCCAATCGTAGTGACTGGGGAGTGGCTCGAAGAACGCGAGGTCGAAGACGAGGATGGACACAAGAAGATCATCATCCACTACGGTGGAGACTTCGACTGTTCGACAGGCGATCCGATCGTGGCTCTCGCGGACGGGAAGATCATCAAGCCCTCGTCCGGTACGCTCATGGATGGGATCACCGGGTTCGGAAAGCATATCTGGATCGATCATGGTGGGATCTACGTTGTATACGCCCACCTTGACAAGAAGGCGTTCTTGATGATCCCGGGAAGGAAGGTGAAGAAAGGCCAAAAGATCGGCGAGTGCGGCAATACCGGCGACGTCTATCCGAAGCCTTCTTCTGAGAATCCCGATGCTGGATCGCATGTCCATATCGGGGTTTCCGATCAGCATCCCGATGACTTCGTTCTCTACGGAGAGATGAATCGGGGTTGGATGGACCCGTGGTTGGTCCTTGGGACCTGCGCGGCAACAACGGTGAAGTGAGATGGGGTAGCGAACGCTCGCTACAGGGGTGGACCTTCGGTCCACCCACCCATCTTGCTTCTCCCCCCCTCGCTCTACTTGTTGTGTTTTTCTGTCGTCCGATATACGTCGGACCTGATGAGTCCCCCGTCGCTAATAAGCTATGGAGGGACGAAACAGAATACATTCCAAACTCAAACCTGCTCAATGCGAGCGTGGTATACGGGCGAGGGATACGCACTTTGACAACACAACAAGATTATAGAAAGGAAAGATGGGAATTGATCATTCGTAGAGAGTGCCTGCGTGTCAGGCAGTGGGCTCTAATGTGGCCCCGACTCCGTCGGGTTCATTTTCGAGCCCACGCGCAACGACGCGTATGGTTCATTCGGTTGGGACAGAGTCCCACTACGAAGGAGTGTGAGATGTGACGTTCGAAGAGTTCCTTTCAGAGGTACTTCCGTCGGATGCAGCCGCGTATGTTGGCCTTGCCATCATCGTGGTTTGCGTCTGGATCATCTTCTCTGCAACACTGATGATCTTCCCTTTCGGGGAGAAGGTGATCCAGCGTGTCTTCGACTTTTTCTTCCTCGTGAGTGAGAAGAAGCGGACGCGCGAACTCGAGGCAGGAGTTAGGCTTGAAAAGGTGCTGGAAATGAGCAAGAAGGCGTACGTTTGGCCGGAGTTTCTCAAATGGTCTCCCTTCGCCTTCGGTTTTAGCATCTTTGGGCCGTTTCTCCTGGCTGTCACGGTGTCGTTCATCAATTTGGCGTTGGGCGCATTTGTAGCGGCGATCACGGTTTCGCCAGACGTCCCCGATTTCAAGTTGATCGACCCATCGGCCCCCGAATGGGGGATGGCGTTTTGGGCGTGGCCTGTGCTTGCGTTCCTCACGCCGACGCTTACGTACCACGTCCTTCGCTGGCAGCAACGCCAAGACAGGTATCTCATCTACACTGATGAGATGCGACATCGCAAAGGCGGTGTCACCATTCCCAGCCTATTCAAGGCCGGGGAGGATATGTATATCTCGGCGACGCCGACGACGATGATCGAAGACGTGTTGGCCCGCACCGATCCTGACCTGCTCGATAATGATATCAAGACGAGTCGACTCAGGAAGTGGTGGAACAAGCGCAGATTCCAGAAAGAGGATGTCATGAGCTTGAGCTTCCCCTCCAGGGCCGGGCCACGGGCACACGACTTGGCTCTCTACAGGGAGAATGCCGTCGCTTTCATGAATGCTCGGGGCAAGATTCGACGACGCGCAGCGTTCATGCTACAGCTTCGAGGCACAGCTGAGAGTCGAGCGAATGCAGCTGGAGTGGAGGCCCTTGCTGGAGGCGCGACCGATGCGCAGGCGGAGGAGGCTTTCCAGGCAGTGATGGTTCATTACGACGCCCTGCTTCGGATCAAGGCAGAACCCTCCACGATTGACGAGGCCACAGTCGAGGATCCCGATCATTGGAGCTTTGAAGGCTTCGAGATCGGGCAAGAACTGGCTATGCCTGGGGTCACCATTGCGGAGGTTCAGGAGGAGTTCTCTGATGAACTCCCGGGCCGTCCGGTGATCACCCGCTCGCTTGACGAGCTCAAGCAAGACAACGCGAAATTTCGCGCAGAGCTCGAAGCGCTGTGGGACAGCGATACCTTCTACAAGCGTAAGCGCATCGAAGACGCTGGTCTTGAGAGGGACGACGCGATCGCGTTCTGCCTTCGCTCTGGTATTACGCTCAGGCTGTTTGCCCGGTTGCTCGGTCAGGGATGGCACATCGCCGACATCGAGGCGCGATACGTGCAAGAGAAGTATCGTGAACTGCAGCCGACTGTGGTGGATCGGGTCACGGATGTGGCTCAACCACCGGAGGTTGCGCAGCCGGCGAAGAGATCCTCTACCCTACGCGAAGTCGACGATAGCGCTTTGGCGTCGGGGGATACCGCGGTGTCACGGGGGCGCGTCTCGCTACGGCTTCGTCGCGGGAAATCGTCAGGCGGTCGAACCAGACCGTCTCAACTCCGAGAGGTTGATGAGAACGATTCGTCGTCTTAGTCACGACGATTCGATGGAAGGAGCGATCATGTTCCAAAACGTTCAGTTGAAATGGCTGGGGTATGCATTGCTCTTGCTCTTGATCTGATCGGCGCTAGCCAAAAAAAGAGGAGTTGGGTTCTCTCGAACCTGCTCCTCCCGGACTTATCCGTTTTATCCTTCATTCGGGATCAATCGCCCAATGAAGCGTTCCAGTATCCGGTTTGGCCAGAGGCCAACTACGAAGGGAGGAAGGATTTGATCACTTTGAGGGGTTGGATCGCGGGAAACGGCAAGAATCGCGGACGTGCTCCTTTGGGAGCTAAGAGGAAAGAGCCGAATGAGAGGAGCGTACCGAAATGGTTTTCGGACTGGTACTTCCGAGTCCATTTAGCACTTTTCATCGGCCTCATTTGCTCCTACCTTTCCTGGGAGGCATATTCGCGCTTCATGTGTTTGCGGCATTTGGCTTTCCGTCGGGCGGCGAGTTAACGTCGGCTCAGCGAGATTTGGTGGAGTCCATTCCACTACTCTCGCGTTTGGTTTCGAGCTTCCTGGCCGTTTTCGTTGGCATCATCGGCGCGATCGCCCTTTCCATTGGGCTTTTACGTCAGGTCGTCAATGAGGATCCATTGCGATCCAACGGACGATGGCGCGGGAATGACCTCCCAACAGCCGAATGGATAGGCCGAAGACCGTGGCGGTCCTAAGAGGGACGTTGACATGGGAATGGGATCCCGAAGTTTGGGATCCCTCCCTCACCCTCTCTTCACCGAAATTCGGCAGACATCTCAATCCCATTTGCGGGGTTGATGAATTGTTTGTTTGTTTGTTTGTGTGAAGGGGGTTGTAGTTTGATTTTGTTGTGTTGTTTTCTGTTTCAGCCAAAGGCTGACTGATGAGCCCCCTACGCTAAAGCTACGGAGGGCGAAACAGAGGAAAATTGACAATTTATAAGACGCCTGCAAACAGACATTTGGCGTTTGTTGGGGCGGGCATTTGGATCCCGCTTGAGCGGGATAGCACTTTCCCACCATATTTTATCGATGGTCGGCTTACTGCTTAGTCAGCCGTATACTCCCTCGAAAAATATTGGCGGGTGCGGAGCTTATGCTTCGCATTAGCTCCTTGACAACCAAATAAGAACGCGTACGGATTGGGAACGGAATGCTCTCTAGAGATTTCCTTTTGGACCAGAGGCCCACTACTAGAGGGTAGCCTGTTCCCAATCCAGCAATGACTGGAAAACGGACTGACCGGTTGGGCCTGAGGCCCACTAGGAAAGGAGAAAGACTTGTGTTGAGTACACAAGATGATAAACCGAAGCGTGGGTTGGTACTACAACGACCCCTCTCGGAGCTCCCTCAGAGCCAGAGACCTGTATACGGCAAATGGGGAACTCCAGATACGGTGGTCATCCCGCCAAACGCCAAGAAGTTGGCGAAATTCCCCAGGAGTGAGATTTTTGCTGAGTCCCTTGCAAGGGGCCGATTCATTCCTTCCCCTACTGTGGAGCTGTGGGGATTACGGGAAGGGGATCTTATCCTCTATCGGGAGCCGCCTGACAGATCGAGCAGCAGATCCGACAACGAGGAAGAGGTTCCTCCGGACCCTATCACTCAGATCATTTCCGTCAACGGGGAAACGGACGCTGCGGTGGTCCGAAATTGGCCCACTTTGGTTGCGAAGCCGGACGAGGAGGATCAGAACAAGATCTTCGGCCGCTATCCCAACAAACCTCTTCCACTCGACTACTTCGATCGCCGGGTTTCCTGGGACGAAGAGTACGAACCTGTCCTCGGGATCATTTTCCGTGGCGGATGGCCGCTCGGCGAAGGCCACGGTCTATGGATTGCCGGTCCAGGTGGAGTTGGCAAGACCATGAATCTACGGGCGATTTTTAGGGCAGCGATGTTGATGATGGAGGAGGATCAGTACTCAGACTTTCATCTCATGGCCTGCATCGCCGGAGAGCGGGAAGAGGACTACACGGACCTCAGCGATGATATGCTGTTCATGGGCCATCTGGAAGATCCTCGAGTGGAGCTCTATGCTGCGCCAGAAGGGGTCACCCCGATGTTCGCCTGGGTGCAGATGGGAGAGTTTTTCATCAAGCGCGCTCGGCGGCTGACGGCTTCCGGGAAACGCGTGATCGCGATCAAGACCTCGGGGACGAAGGTCGTCCAGGGCCATTCCCGCAGCCCGGTCTTCAGAACGGAAGGCGACTTCAAAACCGAAGGCCAGCCTTGGATTCCGGGAGCCATTTCCGTCCAATCAATCGCCTTTGGCACAGAGCTTCTGGCGATCAAAGGCCAGTACAGGGACTCGCGGCCGAACGGAGACGGCAAGGAACGAAGCCTGACACTCATCGTCGACGTTCTCTATGAGCAAGGAGGGGAGCAGACCACCGAAGCCTACTTTGCTCGGGAGAAGATGCTTTCGCTCTCGACTCTCTTGTGGTTGTTCACCGACAACCCTTTAGCTGACCATCCGAAGATCAATGTGGGTAGGTCGAAGTGCCGGAAGCTTAAAAACCTTACCACCAGTGATCAGTATGACGAAATCAAGCGGGTGAAAGCTGTCTACTGGAATGGCAATGAGGCTACCAATCGGTGGGTGTTCGCCCAAAAGGACCTCATCAGGGAGACGAGGGATAAACCGATCACCTACTACGCCGAGGAGCTCGGGCTCGGACGTCCGGCTCCTGCTCGCCCAGCAGCTGTTGCGGAGAGCTGACGCGCTCGTGATCACACGGCCGCTTAGCTATCGGTCGGATCGCATCCATGAGCTTACTGAAGTGCGAGAGGTGTTGAGCAATCTCGTCATTTTCCTCCGTCTTCCCACTATGTGCGGGAGGCCTGGGACTCTGGGCCTACAATGGCCTTGTGAGGCGGCGAGAGAACAGGTGAGGTGGGCTCTGAGCCTATCTCACCTCCCCTTTTTGGGGTTTGGCTTTCTCTTTCTCTTCAATCCCTACATACACGCGTTCTTATTTGGTTTCTTTTTTCCCTAAGAAGAATTTCCTTTACTTTTGTATTCCGAAGTAGGTGAGGACTAAGTCCTCGGAGCCGGTGTTGATGAATTCGTGGTTCTCTCCTGGCTCAGTCATCACGCAGTCGCCTTTTTTGAGTTGGTGTACTTTTCCATCGACTTTGATCAGGCCCGTTCCACCTTGAACTAAATAGACTTCGTACATATCCTCATGGACGTGTTCGCTGGCGATTTGTCCAGGCTTGAAAGTGGCTTGTGAGAAACTTGTCAGATGAGGAACCTCTCCTTTTTTTAGCAAAACCCGTTTCTTGATCTTAGGACTGTGAGTCAGCGGTTCATCTTTGAGTTTCTCGAGAGAGACGATTTTCATATTGGTGGGCTCACCAGGACTCGAACCTGGAACCTCTTCGATGTGAACGAAGCACTCTGCCGATTGAGCTATGAGCCCAACCATCTCGTATTATATCAGTTCTTGCCTTCGGGCGAAAGGAGAGGCATAATACGCTCATGAAGCTTCTGCGGTTGATTGCCCGCTTTTTTTTGGACATCATCGAGACGGTCGTCGTTGCTATGGCCATTTTTGTGATTATCTACCTTTTCTTGATCCAGCCACACCAGATCAACGGGAATTCGATGTGGCCCAATTTCTTGGATGGAGAGTACCTTCTGACCGATAAGTTCTCCTATCGATTCAACGATCCGAGGAGAGGTGACGTGATTATTTTCCGTGCGCCGCCGAGTGCACGCTGCCCTCTGGAACTGCAATGCGACTTTGTCAAACGCATCGTCGGCTTGCCTCAGGAGACCATCACAATCCAAGAAGGGGAAATTTTGGTCAATGGGACCACGCTTTCGGAAGCCTATCTTCCCAATGAAACTGCCTTTGGAACAGGCACACCTGGAAATAAACCCTTTACCCTACGTCTTGGAGAAGATGAGTACTTCGTTCTCGGGGATAACCGGGGACATTCGAGCGATTCACGTGGTTGGGGTCCAGTGCCGGCGGAGAATATCGTCGGTCGGGCATGGGTGCGGTATTGGCCTCCTCAGCGGGTTGGATTCATCGCTGAGGCAGCATATTAAGTATAGGGTTTAGGGTTTTAGGGTTTGGTATGGGGGTCTAGGAGATTATGGCTTTGTAGATTTTTTTGAGGTTTTTCTCTGTGTCTGTGGGTGTGCCCTTCAACACAATAGCCAGCTTCGTTTCCACTCTTGATCGTTTCAATGAAACTCTTGATCTCTCACCAAGCGCGTTTGTCATTTCCTCCTGCATTCTGTCGATTTTTTTGTCTACAATGAGCTGATCATCCAGGAGACTGCGCCGCTTTTTCTTTTTCATTCTTCTTGCTAGCTCTTCGGCGCGGCGAACTGAGCCTGCTTCACGCAGAACGATCTTGTATGCCTCGATCATGACTGCTTCATCTTCGATTGCTGCCAGGGCTCGCGCGTGTCCCTCAGTAATCATCCCGGTTAACACCCCATCTTTTAGCGCGTCTGGGAGCGTTAGGATGCGCAGGGTATTTGAGACAAATGAGGCGCTTTTGCCGATTCTCTTTGAGACTTCTCCAGTTGTGAGGTTGAATTCGGTCACGAGACGCTGAAATGCCTTTCCCCGCTCGATCGGATTCAGGTCGGTTCGCTGAACATTCTCCACTAAGGCCATTTCTAGCATTCCACGCGGAGTTGTTTCTTTGAGGATCACCGGAACTTCACTCAAGCCCGCAATTTTGGCTGCCCTCCAGCGACGCTCTCCGGCAATGATTTGGTACCCGGCTGGGGTATGGGCAATGATCAGAGGCTCCAAAACGCCGTGCTCCTTGATAGACTCCACCAGATCCTGGAGTGTATCGGGAGTAATTGATCCTCGCGGCTGAAGGGGGTTCGGTTGCAGTTGGTCGATCTGAAGCTCGCTGGGCTTTTTCTCGTTGTTCTCCATAATCTCTTGGTTACTGTACCATGATGATTCGCCTTCCGCGGCGTACTTTAAACTCTACGACTCCGTCCTTTAGTGCGAAAAGTGTATGATCCCGGCCCATACCAACTCCCTGACTCGGATGGTACTTGCTGCCTTTCTGACGGACAATGATCATTCCGGTTTTTACCTTTTGGCCACCAAAAATCTTCACCCCCAGACGCTTTCCTGGTCGGGTCGTTCGCTGCGTGGCTTTTCCTGATTGTTTTGCCTTTGCCATCTTTATTCCACTTTCCTTGCTATTTGTTTTTCAAAGACGATGATTTGCCTTCTCACCCGTGCTTGCGGGCGGTCATATTCAAAGGGACCGGCGACGAGAGTATATCCGAGGTTTTCACACCTGTCAATGACGAGATCTGCCCTTTTCACGAGATTCCCAACGCGTATTTCCGGGATGACCATCACGACCCTTCCATTTTTCCGTAAACATTTCCGCCAATCTTTCAGCGCTCCCAGATAGAGCTTGTTTAATCCCTTGATGATGTCCGGAACTTTTTGGGCAGTAAACCTCGGCGATCCCAAGAAAGGCTCGGTAACGATTGCGTCAACCTTGATTTCGATCATTTGGGATACTTTCGTCGCATCACCCTGCATAACTCGCCATTTGGTTTTCCATTTTTCTTCCTTGCAGAGCCAGGTAAGATTTGCCCGGGTTCCTGCCACTTTCTTGTGAGAATGATCGCTGCTTACTGTGTTCATGCCTAGCATCAGGGCTTCCATGGCAATCGTGCCTGTGCCGCAAAACGGATCCAGGAGCCACATTGTGGGCCGTATTTTTTGAGGGAAAGCCAGATTCACCATCATTCTTGCCACTTTCGGAGGCAACATTCCCGTCTTGGGATCCGCATACGGGCGCTTGTAGTCACGATTTGCAAATCCTTCAAAATCTTGTAGTGCAACGGTTTTGCCTATTTCAATATCGGTCCCTGACCACACCACATAAAGCTCAGTGAGATCCACGAGTTTTACTTGGCTGCTTGATAATTCATTTGATCTTCTCGGTAGAATGAATCTTGTCTCAATCTTCTCGTGTGACAGGCGAGCTTTGAGGATTTTTGGGAGGAGAAATCGTTGATTTGCTCCTCGGCTTCCTACAAGGCTGATACCGAACCTCAAGCGTGCTTTTCCAATACTTTCATTTCGGAGGATTGTTACTAGTCTATCGGGAAAGTTTTTCGATGTTGCTCTTTTCCCTAACACTGCTATTTTGATTGTCCCACCGAGAATGGCCATCAATGCCTTGCAATCAAGTTCGGACTCAGACTCCACGATTGCGGTGTGGTGAACCGGCGTTATGGATATTCGGCTTGCAGCTTTTTCGTTTCTTCTCAGTACGGTCTGGAGCTCTGCAAAAGCAAGAGTGGTTTTTCTTCCTAAAACTACCAGGTAGCGGTTCATCTTTTCGAAGGTTTCTTCGCGATTCTTCCCTTTTTGGAGATTGCCTCTATAGCTACCCTGGTTACCTGTTGGCGGTGGCCCTTGACCTTTCTGTAACGAGATTTCGCTTTATAGGTTGCTACCCGAATCTTTTTGCTCTTGGTCTGGGCAACAATTTTACCGGTAACCGCAAAGTGTATAAGGTGCGGCTGCCCAATTGTCGCCTTACCTGGGTCGGCAACCAGCAAAACGTTGTCGAAGGTTACTTTATCACCCTCTGCTCCTTGAATCTTCTCGACAATAATTTCATCGCCAGCTTTCACTCTGTACTGCTTGCTCCCTGTTTGAATAATGGCGTATTGCATAGCGTTTAGGGTATAGCGTCTAGCGTATAGGGCTGATTTTTCTCTTCCTGTCTTCTAGAGAAGTGATTATACCTGGGAAATCATCGTATTTCAATTGTCTGGCGAGACTTGTTGCGGCCAACAACGGACTGTGCAATTCCAAGACTTATCATGGTCGCCAGCATTGAACTTCCCCCTGAAGAGATGAGGGGCAGAGTGATTCCCGTTATCGGTAAAAGACCGATATTCATTCCGATGTTGACCGTCACCTGAAACATGAACATACTGAGGATGCCTACTAAGATGTGGCTTCCCAGCGGCTCGCAATCCTCTTTGATTGAACTGAATAAGCGATAGAGCAGTACGAAGTAACTAGCCAATACGAGCCCTGCTCCGATGAATCCGAGCTCTTCTGCTAGAGATGCGTATATGAAATCGCTGTGGCGTTCTGGTAAGAACCTCAACTGGGACTGTGTTCCATGGCCAAGTCCACGACCAAAAAGCTTTCCGGCTCCAACCGCAATCATCGATTGGATGACGTTGTACCCACTCCCTAAAGGATCGGCAAATGGGTCGATAAACGCCAGGAGCCGATCCTGTTGATACGGTTTAAGAAATTGGAAAATAAGTGGCAGGCTGAGTGTGGTCCCCCCTAGAACCAGCCCAAATAACATCAAGGGTATCCCTGCCGTGAAGGCAATCGACAGGCCAATGATCGATAGGACCAGGGCACTGCCCAGATCGGGTTGTTTGAAAACCAGAAGAACCGGCAACGCCGTGAACAGCACGTACAACATTAAGTTTCGTCCTCGCCGAAGGCTTCTCGTGTGCACGAACGTCGCCAAAAAGAGGATCATCACCGGTTTAATGAACTCTGATGGTTGAATGGTGAGTGGTCCAATTTCGAGCCAGCGCACTGAGCCGCGTGTTGCCTGACCGAAGATAAGGGTCGCCACGAGCAGTACAACTGCCACCCCATAGAAGAATCGCGAAAGTTCACTAAGGATGCGATAATCGATTTGAGACAAGAAAAGAAAGGCTACGACTCCTAAGATGACAAATAGGAGTTGTTGACCAATCTCACCAGGAAGTACACTTCGCAAAACAATGAGCGAAAACAGAAGCAAAACAATTATGGATCCAATGATCCAAGGGTCAAAGAACTGCCTTCGCATCGTGGCGCCATTGTAACATACCTCGAGCGTTCACTTACACATTAAATGTGAATTTTATTCGGACACATTTAATGTGTAGAAATGGCCTCAATTGGCCTTTACTACCTTGAACGGTTTCCCTTCTGTCAATTCTCCTGTCAGAGTTCTTCGTTTGATTTCCTCCTCAAAACCTTTCGGTATTGTTGGCACGGTTACGACCACTTTTTCATTGAGTTTCGTTCCCAATTTTTTGCGCTGTTTCTGGATGCGTCGGATCAGTTCCCTTGCGTTCCCTTCTCTCTCTAGCTCTTTTGTCAGATTCAAATCTAGATAGATGGTAATCTCCCCAAGATACTTACTTGAGACTTTCGTCCACTCAACTCTGGCATCCTTTCTTTCTTCCAAATTAAGCAGACGTTCATCAGCTGGAATAAATACTTTGACGTTTGTTTCATGTTCTATCAGTTCAAGTATTCCAGGGTAGTTTCTGAAAACATTTTTTTCTTTTGCATCAAATGACCAAGCTCTCAACGGCTGTCTTACTTTCCGTGAGTGTTTCTTTCGGAGTGCATGTAGTCCTTCAACAATTTCTCTAGCGATCTCCATTTTTTCTTCAAGATTTCTATCTATCATTTTTTTATCTGCCCTAGGCCAGTCCGCAAGGTGAACGGATGTTTCTCCGGTGAGATTGCGGAAGATTACATCGGCAATGAAAGGCGTGAATGGAGCAAGGAGCTTTGATAGTGTCGTTAAGACTTCAATTGATGTGTGATAGAACGCGAATTTTGAAGTCTGATTGTTGGCTGTGGGGCCTACTTTCTCGCGGCTGCGACGGATGTACCAGGTTGAGAAGTCTTGAACGAACTCGTCCAAGTGTTTGGCTGCATCATTGGCGTTGTAATCAAGGAGTGCTTTCGTGACTTTATCCGTTGTGTTGTTGAGGCGCGAAAGAATCCAGCGATCAAGGACGTCGAGTTTTCTCGGATTCTTTTTCAGATCGGGTTTTTCCACCGCCATGTTGTTGGCGACGAATCGGTATGAGTTCCAGAGAATGAGGTGAAACTGTCGACGCACCATGGAGGCGGTTTGGTAACCGAAAAGGAGGTTCTGGGTCGGATTTTGAGTGACATACATCCAGCGCATGACGTCAACCCCAATCCGATCCGCCCCTTCATTGAACTCCACTGCGTTCCCCCAACTTTTATGCATCGGGCGACCGTCTTCCCCAAGAAGTGTTGCAAAGCCGAGCACAGTTTTGAACGGCTCTTTATTCTCCAAGACTGTCGCCATGGCAATCAGAGAGTAAAACCAGTTCTTGAACTGCCCGGGGAAGCTCTCGGTGATGAAGTCCGCGGGAAACCATTTCTCCCACTGACTCCTGTGGGCCCTATACAAGGGAGCGCTTTTGTTATCCTTCGAGATTGTCGAAAATGGCACGATTCCCGCGTCCAGCCATGGACTTCCAACTGGCTCGATCCGTGAAATCGTTTCGCCGCACTTTTTACACTTCACTTTGACCTTGTCAATTTGCGGTTTGTGAGGACTTTTTCCTTGGAATTGATCCCAGCCGTCGACGGCACGTTTTTTGAGCTCCACTTTGGAGCCGATAACCTCAAAGCCGCCGCACTCTTCACACTCCCAGATTGGCAAGCACAGCCCCCAATACCGATTCTTTTTGCTGATTAACCAATCCTGCATGTTCTCAAGCCAATCAAGCTCTCGATCAAGCCCGAAGGTCGGAATCCAGCGGATTTTTTTTGTAACCTCCATCATTCTCTCTCGGAGGGTTTTGACTTTTGAGTTTTGAGTTTTGGCTTTTGACTTCGATGGCTTATCCATTGCTATATACCACTCGTCGGTCACCTTCCAGACAAGTTCCGTTTTGCAGCGCCAGCAGGTGGGATACCGGTGTAAATAATTCTCAATCTTGAAGGCCCAGTGCTGCCCTGGTTTCTCATCCAAGGCTCTGATCTCGTCCAGAACCACTTCTGGGTGCTTCTTGGCGTTTTTCCCGGATAACACACCAAATTCGGGAAAATACTCAGCGTTATCCTGAATGACTGGAATCATCGGAAGTCCCAGTTTTTTTCCGAGTTTGAAGTCCTCGCTCCCTGCACTGACAGCAGTGTGCACAAGCCCTGTTCCCTCAGTTGTCAGGATTTGCAAGATTCGCGTGTCGGTTGGGATCACGGTGTGGAATGTCTTCGGATTTTCTCTTGCGACCTTTTGGACTGCGGGCAGGTCGTCAAAAGGAGCTCGGTACTTCAGCCCAACGAGTTGGCTGCCTTTGGCAGTTCTGACCATCCGATGCTTCACATTTAAAAACACCCTTTTGACAGTCTCGTGGGCCACCCAATACGTCTTTCCTCCCTCGCTTTTCACCAGCGCGTAGTCGAGTTTTTTATCGACTGCTACGGCGATATTGGCTGGGATCGTCCAAGGGGTTGTGGTCCACACCAGAAGATATTCATTCCTTCTCCCCTCAATTGGTAACGCCAGATAAATCGACTCATGCACGACTTCCTTGTAATCCTCGGTTAACATCTCGTGTTGGCTGATGGCGGTTTCGCAGCGGGGACACCAGGGAACGGAATCCTTTCCTTTATAGAGCCAGCCGTTCTTGTGGCATTCCTTTAAGAAATGCCAGATCATGTAGTTGTTCTCATCGGAGTGAGTGTAGTAGGAGTTGTCCCAATCCATGAAGTAACCTAAGCGTTTGGATTGCTCGGTTTGGATTCGGGAATATTTCATCACGTGGTCCTTGCACTTTTGGACAAATTTGGCGATGCCATACTTTTCGATATCTTTTTTGGTTTTGAACCCAAGCTGCTTTTCCACTTCGACTTCTACCCAGAGGCCTTGGGCATCAAAGCCATTCTGGAAGCGCTGTTTGAAGCCCATCATGTTGTAGAACCGCTGCCAGACATCCTTGTAGGTCCGTCCCCAGCCATGGTGTACCCCCATCGGGTTGTTAGCGGTGATCGGGCCATCAATGAAGCTGAAGTACTTTTTGGATTTGTCGTTTCGCTGAAGATACTTGTCAACAATCCCTGACTTGCGCCAATAGTCGAGGAGATTTTTCTCAAGTAGTGGGAAATCTGGTACGGCATCAACTGGTTTGGGTGTATGGTTTTTCATCATCGGTAACACTATCTCAGTTTTTGGAGATGAGAGTATTTTACCCTGGCAGAGCGTGAGGGATCAAATGAGGCGCAAATGCGGAGATTGTTGGTCAGTTTTCATCGGCCTTGTCGAAGAAACGCCGGAATGTCAAGCTCGTCTTCGTACTGATCGATTTCGCCGTCCGCTTTCGGGGGAGCTTCTTCATCTTCCTTTTTCACTTCTTCATCTTCATCTGGAGCGGCTTGCTTTTGCGCGGTTGGAGCGGCGAAGCGCTGCAATCGTTGTCTCGTCTCATCAAATCCCGTGGCAATGACCGAGATCTTTACTTGATCCACCATGTCTTCGTCAATTGTCGCTCCGAAAATGATATTTGCATCTGCATCAGCGGACTCGGAAATGATCTTTGCAGCCTCATTGGCTTCGCTCATCGTCAGATCGGGTCCACCAGTGATATTGAACAAGATTCCCCTCGCCCCATCGATGGAGACTTCAAGAAGGGGACTTGCAACCGCCATTCTTGCCGCCGCTGTTGCGCGATTTTCTCCTACTCCAGTGCCTATTCCCATGAGCGCCGAGCCTGCGTCCGTCATGATTGAGCGCACATCAGCAAAGTCCACGTTAATCAAGCCCGGTGTGGTAATGAGATCCGAAATTCCCTGAACCCCCTCTCCCAGTACCGAGTCTGCAACTCTGAATGCCTCAAGAAGCGTCATTTTCTTATCAACCACATCCAGTATTCGTTCGTTGGGAATCACAATCAATGTGTCCACCTTTTCTTTCAGATTCTCAATTCCTTCATCAGCCACGACCATTCTGCGCGTTCCTTCAAATCCGAACGGTTTTGTGACCACTGCCACAGTTAAGGCGCCGGACTCTTTCGCAACTTCGGCAATGATCGGTGATCCGCCGGTTCCGGTCCCTCCGCCCATGCCACAGGTGAGGAAGACCATATCCGTGTCCACTAAAAAGTTTTTCAGCTTCTCCTTGGATTCTTCCGTTGCTTGACGACCAATTTCGGGATCAGCGCCTGAACCTAATCCCTTCGTGATATTTTCTCCGATTTGGATTTTTTCTTCAGCATGACAGGTTAGAAGCGCCTGCGCGTCGGTGTTGATGGCAACGAATTCAACGCCTTGGATTTGCTGGCTTTTGATCATGGAGTTTATCGCGTTGCTGCCGCCGCCACCGATACCGAGAACTTTTATCTTTGCAAATGTATTCAGATCAGGCTTGACAAGTCCCATATGTTTCTTGAAGTGGCTCACACTATACACTATTTGTTGTTTTTTTCAAGGTATGGGAACAGATCTATGGCTGAGGTTCAGGGCAAGAAAGACTTGATGAAGTCGGTGATTTTCACTGCCAATCCTTTTCCAGGAAGCCGTCCCATTACTCCAGTGAGGGTGGTCATACCGAATGCTCCGCGGGTTGTGGGTACTTTCCTGGCAGCGTAGAGCACAAGACCGCTGGAAACAGCATATGCCGGAGATTGAATTTCCTCAATCAGACCAGAAAGTCCTTTTGGAATACCAATACGTGTCGGCATGGAAAGCGTTCGTTTGGCGGCTTGGTTCACTCCTATTGTTTCCGCTCCTCCCCCGGTGACAACTAACCCGGCAGGTGTTTGGCCAGCTGTCTCGGATTTTTTCAGTTCAATTCCTATCATGGTGAAGATCTCATGGAGCCTTGGCTTGATGATGCCTTCTACTAACGTCTTGCGGGAGGCTGTTTTCAGTTCCTCTTTTAAATTGAGCTTGCCAAGATCAAGCTCCTCTCCCTTTTTTTCCATCTTTTCCTGAGCAGTGTTCCCCCGTGATTTCTTGGCTTTTGAAAGATGGCGTTTGATAGTCTCTGCACTCTCGGAGCTTATCCGCATTCCGATCGCCAAGTCATTCGTGATATTTCGGGCCCCAATCGGCAGAACAGAGGAATAGGAAAGATTGCCCTCGATGTAGACCACGATTGAGGTTGTTCCTGCCCCGATATCCACGAGTACGACTCCAAGTTCTTTCTCCGTCTCAGTAAGGATTGATTCTGCGGCAGCCAGACCCGTGAATACCATGCTCGTCACATCGGCTCCTATCTCATTCACGCATTTTGTGAGATTGCGAATCGCCGTGGAAGAGCCGGTAACCAGGTGCGCCTCGGCTTCCAATCGCACTCCACTCATGCCCACCGGATCCTTGATCCCATCTTGAGAATCGACGGTAAAGTTTTTCGGTATCACATGAATAATTTCTCTTGCCGATGGGAGTGATACCGCGCGGGCGGCCTCGATCACTCGCTCCACATCCTCACTGGTGATTTCGCCTTCGGGTTCCGCCACTGCAACCACTCCTTTGGAATTCTGGGAAGAAAGGTGGGCACCCCCAATAGAGACCACCGCTTGAGTGATACTGTACCCGGCCATCCTCTCTGCTGCTTCGACGCTTTCTGTTATTGCATCTGTTGCCTCATCGATATCGACGATCTGTCCTTTTCGGACTCCTTTCGAGCCAGTGGCGGCAACACCCATGACGTTTATCTTTTTTGTCTCGGGATTTTCGGAAGCAATGATTGTCGTGATCTTATCCGTTCCGACATCTATTGAAGCTATCATTTTACCTTTCTGCATATCGTATCCGTTCGTCGCTGTCTACTATGCGCCTGATCCTGCGCCTTCGTTCCCTCCTTACTCAATAATTCGCAGCACGGGCTTTTTAAACCTCACATCAATAGTTATCGGCTCCGAGCCTATTGTAACTTGGGAAAGAATTAATTGTAAAGAGCTAACCTGTTTTTCGATGTCTCTCTCGTGTGAAAACACCGCCACTGTTTGTTTAGTCACAGAAACGAGCAAACTTGCGTTTTGGATTCTGATCTCGCGAAACGCTATGAAGTGCTCTTTGAGGGTTGTTGCAAGCTTTATCGCGGCAAGGAGGGGTGGATCGGTAATCTTTTTTCCGATTGTTTCGCCTGCAAGAGCATCAGAAACGATCAGCGGCAACCATCCGTCTTCCGGGTCTGCCACTTTATACACCATCCCTTGTGCGTCGGCGATGAGCGCTTTTGAAGACTGTGTCGTTTTTAACATTACTTCTGGTTGACGAGAGCGAATATGAACGAGAAGTTGATTTGGAAATCTGGTCGTCACCTCTATTTTTTCAATCGCCGGATCTGCGCTTGTTAGCTTCACGACCAGCCTTTCGCTTCGGAATGTCAAGAGCGAGCTTCCCATCAACTGCTTAAGCTCTGCTTCCACTTGCTCATTGCACTCTCCCTCATCTTTCTGGCAGGCTATTGTCTTGATGGTGAACCCCGCAAACAGCAGCCACCCAACCAGTGTTGTTGCAACTCCAGCCCCGAGAACCCAAGCAAGATGCTTTTTGGTCACCACAAGGTATCTCATGGACGAAGCTTGAAAGACCCTTCCCTCTCGTCTCTTACTTCTTCGCTTTCTCATACACTTGATCAACTAGCTTGATGACCTTTCTGGCGGCGTTGGGAACCACCAAGGCGCGGGCTTTTGCTGCATTTCTTTTGTAGTTGGTAAGGTCCTTAAGCATCTGCCGAATTTTTTTCCTCAGCGTGACTGGCGAAAGCTTACTTTGGAGTAAAATCTCGGCCGTGCCCGCGGCCTTTATAAACTCTGCGTTGGCAAGCTGCTCATTTCTTCCTGCAATGGGCAGAGGAATGAATAGGGCTGTCGCGCCCGTGTATGCGATTTCCGTTATCGTGTTTGCTCCTGAACGAGAGATAATCAGATCCGCATTTCTTAAGAGCCAGGCCACCTCCGACTCTTGGAACCAATCGCGTATGACATAGCGGTTTTTCAGTTCGTCTGGTAGAGATGCTCTCGTTTGAAGGAGCATCGTGTAATCACTTTTTTCTCTGGCCGATCCGCATTGATGCACGATGGCATACTTTTTCAAAAGTTGCGGCAGCGCCTTTTTGACTACCATATTTATTCGATGTGCTCCTTGATTTCCTCCAGTGATATACAGCAGCGGAATGTTCGTGTTTTGGATTGGCACTTTCCATCCATCTGAGCGGACAATCTCTTCTCGCAGCGGATTGCCGGTTACTACCACATTTCCTTTGAAAATGGTCTTCGTTTCTTTCCAAGAAACAGCAACGGCATCTGCGAATCGTTCAATGATTGCATTTGCAAGGCCCTTGGTCAGCGTCTGTTCGTGGGTGACAATTGGGATGCCTAGCACTTTCCCGGCCAGTGCCGTTGGCAGGGCGACATATCCGCCAAATGAGAGGATCACGTCAGGGCGTAAACGCATGATGTGCCAGAAAGCCGCAAGGAGACCAGCGGGGAAGCGAAGAACGGCAAGCATAGAGCGAAGGCTGAGGTGCCGAGGAAGTTTTCCGGCCGGTATTGTAATGATCTTGACCCCAAGCTTTGGAATTTCCTGCATTTCTCTTGCTGGATCGCTGGTTCCTTCTTGCGCGACTTTGCGCCCCATAAAGATCACTTCCCACTCATGGTTCTTAAGCCGCTGGATCACGGCAATGGCGGGCGTGAGGTGCCCTCCGGTAATAAGCAGTTTCTTGCGTCGTGTATTGCTATCCATGGGTCCTACAAACTTTTTGAGATGCTTAGGAGCATGCCGACTCCCACTAAAGTGGCTATGGTTGACGATCCACCGTACGAAATCAGTGGCAAGGGTACTCCTGTTAGTGGAAGTAGCGCGACCATTGTCGCCAAATTGATGAGGGTCTGAATACTTATCCACGTCGCTATACCGCCAGCCAGTAGCTTGCTAAATTGATCCGGAGCCCGTTTTGCGATACTGAAGCTTCGTATGAAGAGCACGACGAAGAGGGCGATCAACACTGCCGCCCCAATGAATCCTAATTCTTCCGCAACGATTGCAAAGATCGAGTCCGTGGTTGCAGCCGGAATATACTCGTACTTCTGCCTAGATTTTCCTATTCCGACGCCAAACACGCCACCGGATCCTAAGGCGATGAGCACTTGTCGAATATGGTAGGAGATTCCCAGAGGATCCTTTGAAGGATCCAGAAAGGTTGCCACCCGCGCCCTTCTGTATTCGGAGGTGGCAATGAAGCCAAAGCCTCCAAGGAGACCAGCGCTTAAAACCGCAAATATCGCCCGCAGAGGTGCTCCTGAAAAAAAGTAGACTGCTACTGCGATGCTCGCCATCACCGTGGCCGTGCCTAAGTCAGGCTCAAGCATGATGAGCCCAACGACTGCAGCCGTAATCAGCGCGAACTGGATAAACGGCTGCTTTTTTTCCAGAAAGGAAGCTAAATACATCGCCAACGTCAGCTTTGCTAGTTCCGCTGGTTGGAGAGTGAAGCCTCTGATGTTGATCCAGCGACGAGCGCCCAAGACTTTCGTCCCAATTGAGGGAATGAGAACCAGAAGGAGCATGAGAACCGTTGCCGCGAATGCCCAGAGTGCCACTCGTCGGAAGAGCTGATATGGAATTTGGGAAACAACAAGCATCAGCATGAGACCCAATCCCGCCCAAACCAGTTGCTGCTTTGCAAAATAAAATTTATCAGAGAAATCTCTGTAGGCCTCAACGACAGAGGCGTCATACACCATGAGCACCCCAAAGAGGGTGAGGATGCTGGTCGTAATGAGCAGGACATGGTCCATGCTTTTGCGTTGTGTCTGTTTGAGTTCTTTTGGTTTAGTTCTGCGGCTGCGCATAGATACGTTACGCTACTTCTTCTTCCTCTTTTTAGCGGCCAAGTTCTTTACAACTTCCTTGAAGCGCTCTCCACGTTCGAATTCGTTGTTGAACTCAGAAAATGAGGTGAATCCGGGACTGAGAAGGACCACATCACCGGAAGTTGCTGTCTTGGCTGCGGCTTCAATTGCTTTCTCTAAAGAGAGATTCTCTTTGAGGATCGGCGCTTTCTTGTGACGCTGAAGCTCTTTTTTGAGTTTGGCGGTTCCATCGCCTCGCAGGAGAAGCACACCTTTTGTTTTTTTGGAAATCTCCCGGGCTAACTCATTGAGAGGCAAGTTCTTGCTGTTTCCTCCCACCAAAAGGATCGTGGGAGCCGAAATCGCCCGCAGCGCCTTCAGAGTGGCAATTGGGGTGGTCGATGTTGTATCGTTTATGAATCGCACGCCTCTCAACTCGGCGACGGTTTCTAACCTGTGCGGAACTGGTTGGAATCGCGAAAAAACGGATTTCATTGTCCCCTGGCGCATACCCATGAGCCTGCCCACCTTCAGCGCTGCGGCCGCGTTTTCTCTGTTGTGGCTGCCAATGAGATTGAGCGTCCAAATTGAGGGAAAGTCTTTCGCAGAGAACCAGATTACCTTTGACGGGGCTCGTTTGGCCATATCCATGGTCCAGGCGTTCTTCTTATTTAAAAGAATGTAATCCTTTTCTTTCTGAAAGGCAAAAATTGCTTCTTTGTCTGAAACGTATTCTTCCATAGCTTTATACCGATTGAGATGATCTTTGTAGATGTTGGTGATAACTCCAATGTGCGGGCTTACACGCAGGTGTCGGAATCCTTGTAGTTCCCATGAGGAGAGTTCCATCACTGCTATTTGATCGGGTGAAGCGTTTTTCAAAAGCCGTATATTTGCTGTTCTCGTTGCGTTGCCGGCAAGCACAACTCTCAAGCCTTTCTGATTTTTTAGCAATTTAAAGATCATCATTGTGGTCGTGGTTTTACCGCGGGTTCCGGTGATGCCGATTATTCTACCCGGGAAATATCTGGCAAACAGGCTCGAATCCATGTGAATCGGAATCCCCTTTTTTCTAGCACGGTCAAGGAGTGGGTGATGCCAAGGTACCGCGGGATTGCGAATGAGCACATCGGCGTTTAACACATCTTCTAGCCTATGCTCGCCAAGCCTCAATTCGACGGGTATTCCTTCAAGTTTCTCCAATGATGGTCTTAACATCTTTCGTGTTTTGAGATCCGTCGCTAACACGTGAGATCCGATACTCGCGAACGTTCTTGCAACGTCAATCCCTCTCCCGAGCAACCCGATACCAAATATCAACACGCGTTTCTCTTGAAAGTCCTTTTTGAATTTTTCAAATGGCGTCATACCTCGAGCTTCCCTGCTGATTCTATTGCGCCTCCGATAAGCTTTTGGGCAACGTTTGTGAAGCGAACCACATTTGCGGTGGTCATGAACCTCTGCTTTCCCGGCTTTTGTTGCGTTTTTCTCACTTGATTTTTTCTTATCGACTCGACTCTCTTGGCTATCGCCCTTGACGGCTCGATGATCGTGACATGGTCCGGTAAAGCGTTTCTTATCGTGTCTTTTAAAAAGATGTAGTGGGTGCACCCGAGAACAAAAACGTCGCTTTTCCCCAGGTTGTGTGATCGCAAAAAGGCAGCGATTCTGCGTGATGCGCGAGGAGTGTCGATCTCCCCTTTCTCCACAAGCTCAACGAACTCTGGTGCCGCAAGAAGATTGACTTTTACTGAGTTCGCATGCTGCTCTAACAAACTCCGTTGTCTTTTGCTTGTTGCGGTCTTGGTTGTTGCAAGAATCGTTATTTCTCCTGTCTTGCTTTTTCGGGCAGCCGGTTTGACTGCCGGCTCGACGCCGACGAAGGGAATGGAAAACTGACGACGGAGCTGAGCGAGTGCTGAGACGGTGGCACTGTTGCAGGCGACGACGATGAGCGAGCATCCTTGATCTAACAAGTACTTGGTGATTTTTTCGGACCTGCCTCTTATTTCTTCATCGCTTTTTTCCCCATACGGAAGGTGTTTTTGATCTGCGACATAGACCGTGTTCTCCCGTGGAAGCAAACGCCGAATTTCGCGCCAAATCGAGAGTCCGCCCACCCCAGAGTCAAAGACGCCTATGGCATCTTGTCGCATAGGCTCATTATATCAGGGGAACTCTCCTTTTGAAGCTTTAGATCACAGCTAACCAGACGCCGAAGATCGCAAGCATGATCCCGCCCAGCCAAGCTCTTGTCACGATCTTGGGCTCCTCCCATCCGATGTGCTGCAACCACAGGTGCGCCGGCGCTACGGGGAATAGCTTCCTCCCGTAGAAGCGTTTGTAGGTGAGCTGGAGAAGGCTTGATGTAATCTCAATGACGAAGAGCCCCCCGATGACCACGAGTGCTAATATCTTTCCAAGCAGTAGTCCCACGACCGCCAGTGTTGCTCCGAAAGCGAGGGCCCCGACATCGCCTAAGAAGATTCTTGCCGGGTAGACATTGAAATACAAAAACGCGATCAGTGCCCCCAACCATAGGGTTAGGAACACCGACAAGGGCGTATCCAAAATTGAAGCAGAGATGACCCAAAAGCCAAACAGGGCGATCATCAATAACCCCGTCGCTAAACCATCGAGTCCATCGGTGATGTTAAATGCATTGGTAAATGCAACAATCGTGAACGCAGCAAAAGGCACGTACCACCACCCCAGCTTGAACACCCCGACAAACGGGATGTTTAGGATGTCGATCTTCAGATTGACATACAAAAGGAGGGCAACGATCAACGCCAGGATCCATTGTATGACAAACTTATGACGCAGTCGGAGTCCGAAGAACTTTTTGTCGACTCCAAAGAATTTCATGAAGTCATCGTAGAGGCCCAAAAGACCAAAGGCGATGAAGGTGAAGAACAGGATATTTACCTCGTCGCGAAGGGGATAGACTTCGGTTATAGGAACACCTACAAACCGAATAAGCGGAAATACTATCGAGAAGAGGATCGCGACGACGATCATGACCAGCAATCCACCACCTACCGGTGTTCCGGCTTTTGCGCTATGGAAACGATTGAATATTGGTGTGAGTTTTCCAAATGCGTCACGAGTTCGTTGCTGGCCTCTCTGGAAGCGAAGTTTATAGAGAAGATTGATGAACGGCACGATCAAAATGGCCGTTGTCAGGAAGGAAAAGATGAGAAGTCCGAGGAGCAAAGCCATGGGCTGATGACTAATGGTTAACGTTTAATGTTTGATGTTTAAGGTTTAAGACCTAAGAATTCTTTTCCTGTCACTTATTACTTGTTTCTTATTCAACGCAGTATCTTTGGTGCGAAGATGACGAGACCAATGATTAGGGCGCCAATTACTGCCGTTAATACCATTCCCGCTGACACGTCTTTGGCGATTTTGGCATTTTTCCGGTGTTCCGTGGTGATGAGATTCGTCATTGACTCGATCGAGGTGTTTATCATCTCCGCCACGAAAACGAGTATGACGGTCAGCAGGAGTGCTACCCACTCAACGTGCGAAATCTCTAGCGTCACACCAAGGCCAATTACCAGAGCGGTAAACAGCGAGTGGACAACAAAATTCGGCTGCGTGCGCCAAGCATACCAGATTCCGGAAAAGGCGAGCCCGAACGCAGTGATGTGCCTTCGCATAACAGAAGTAGTATAGCAAATCACAAGACTCGCTTACTTCACCGTTACGGATTTAGCGAGGTTGCGGGGCATGTCGGGGTCGAGGTCGCGCGCGATCGCGAGATAATAGGCTAAGACTTGACCGACGATGACATTGGGAATGATCGTGGCTTCTTGAGCATCTGCCACTGGAATATAGAAATCAAAGACCTCGTGCGGCTTGTGGGAAATCCCGATGATGGAGCCGCCACGGGCCTTCATTTCCATCGCGCCAGCGAGATTGGCACCATACGTTTCATCGTTAGGTAAAAAGGCAATGCAAGGGGTACCTTTCTCGACAAGCGCGATCACGCCGTGCTTCAATTCTCCAGCCGCGAATCCTTCGGCATGGATGTAGGAGATCTCTTTGATTTTTAATGCGGTTTCTAGCGACGCGGGGTACGATAAGCCTCTTCCAATAACATAGATGTGCTCTTTGTTTTTCATCCTCTCCGCGAGTTTTTTTATCCTCGCCCTAGATTCAGGAGTGAGGACTGTCTTGCTTGCCTTTGCGGCTTTCAAGAGTGTCGATTGACCACTCTTTGGTTTGCCGGCCAGAGCGTATGCAAGAAGCACCAGATGGGCAAGCTTTCCAGTGAAGGCTTTTGTGGAGGCGACGGCTTTCTCTGGTCCTGCACCAATGAGCATTGAATAGTCGGCTTCACGATACAGAGACGACCCAAGTGTATTGACAAGTGCAAAAATCTTTGCGCCTTTCCCTTTCGCTTTCTTCACCGCTTCAAGTGTATCTATTGTTTCGCCAGATTGAGAGAGTGCCATAACCAGGCTTTTTGGGGTTAAAAAGTCTAGCTGATATCCGAATTCGCTTCCAACAGCCCAGTTGATATGACGATTGGCGATTTTGGAAAAAAGGTAGGAACCTGCAATACAGGCATATGAAGCGGTTCCGCAGCCCACCATGTAGGTGTCGAAGGCCTGATCGATATGTTTGCTGAGCTTTTTGGCATTAGAGAGACCACTCGAAGCAATCTCAGAGAGTATGGACGGCTGTTCATGAATTTCTTTGATCATGAAATGGGGGTACTTCCCTTTTTCAGCTTGCTTTATGCTCCAGGTAAGCGTACGCGGCTTGATCTTCTTTCTCTTCCCCGTTTTCACCTCGATGATTTGGACATTCTCTGCGTCTGCTACCACCAAATCGTTATCTTCTAAAAAGTACACCTTCTTGGTGTGAGGCAGGAGAGCGGCAGCATCTGAGGCAAGGTAGTTTCCTCCCTTTCCCAAACCAACGACAAGTGGCGATCCGTTCCGGACCCCAACAAATGTGTGCGCTCGCGGATGCATGACGATTATGGCGTTTAAGCCCTCCAACTTAAGAAAAGCTTTGCGAACTGCCTCTGTGAATGAGCAGGTTTTGTTGAGCTCTTCAATCAAATGGACCGCAACTTCGCTATCTGTTTCGGACACAAAACGGTGGCCGTGGGCTATAAGGTTCTTTTTCAACTTTTCGTAATTCTCGATTATGCCGTTGTGGATCAAGACAATGGAACCTGTGCAGTCGGTATGTGGGTGGGCATTAATTTTGGTTACCCCACCATGGGTTGCCCACCTCGTGTGTCCTAAACCAAAGCTGCTTTTGGGGAGGTCACTGACCTTGGCGTTTCCGATCTTTCCCGTTCTTTTCCTGATCGCAAAGGTATTTTTGCTGCCCGTTCCTGGCTTTTTGACCGCAATTCCCCAAGAGTCGTATCCGCGGTATTCCAATCTTTTTAAGCCCTCAAAGACGATGTCGGCTGCGTCTTCTTGGTGACCTACGTATCCGAAAATTCCACACATATCATTAGCGTTTAGGTTTAGGGTGAAAATACACTAGTTTCACCACACAAAACACTCCTCCTTATTGATGTTCAATAATCAGGAAATTATTAGGGATGAAGAAAACCCTTTCGGCTTCGGTTGGACTCTGTCTCCCACATTACTGCGAGGTTTTGATCCGTCCGTTGTGGTTGGCCGAACAACCAGGGGGTCTCCGCAGATTCTCCCCGGTATTTTACACCGGGAGTCCGATCCCCCCGACGTGATGTCGGGGGATCCCCCTTCCTCGTATTCCCGATAAGCGCCAGCGCTATCGGGACCACACGCTTCTTTGCTATTTTTGCTTCCCAACCACCTCCCTTCCCCTTTATTACAACCTCTTTATACTAGCACCTAAGTCAATCAGTCGGCCATCGAGATTTTCGTAGCCTCTGTCAATATGGTCCACTCCAGTTATGGTGCTTTGCCCTTTGGCAATCAGGGCTGCCAAAACCAAGGTTGCCCCGGCGCGGAGATCATGAACTTTAAGCTCTCTTCCCTTCAGTGGCGTCGGGCCCTGAATTTTGGCAGCGTGGCGATACTCCGGACGATCGTCTTGAAGATTGAAATTATAGAACCTTCTTGGATTTGTAACTTTTGGATTGAAAAGCGAAATCTTGGCACCCATCTTTCTTAAATCTCGAACATACTGGAATCGGTTGTTGTGAACCGTTTCATGGATGATCGCGGTGCCCTTGGCTTGCGTCATCAGCACGGCCCAGAGCGGTTGCCAGTCAGTCATGAATCCGGGATACGGTTTCGTAACCACATCAACCGATCTAAAGGCTCCTTGATGGTAAAATCGAATGCCGAAACTTCCTACTTCATACCCGCCCCCCACTTCTTCAAGCTTATGGAGAAACGCTTTGAGATGTTCTTCTCTTGCGTTTTCCACAATGATGTCTCCACCTGTTGCAACCGCCGCGCAGGCGAAGGATACCGCCTCATTTCGATCCGGCATGATGCGGTGGATTGTCGGGATAAGTTTCTTCACTCCGATGATCTCTATTCTGCGACCGGGCTTCCTTTGAATCTTGGCACCCATGCTCGTGAGAAAAGTGATAAGGTCGTCGACCTCAGGTTCTGCTGCCGCGTTTTCCAGGATCGTTTTGCCCACAGCCAGTACCGCGGCCATGATCGCCGTTTCAGTTCCAGTATGGCTATTCTTTTCAAATTTGTAGTGTGAACCAGTCAATCGGTCTGCGGAAACGACAACCACGTTGCCTCGTTGTGTGACGGTTGCACCAAGCGCTTTAAATACGGCGAAATGCCTGTCTAAGGGACGAGCGCCGATTTTATCTCCTCCTGGCAATGGGACAACCGCCTTCTTGAATCTACTAAGCAAGGGGGCGATGAACATCGTCGAGGCACGAGAGTGTTTTCCGAAGCGTTGAGGAACTTCATTCGTTGTGAGATTTGTACCATCAACGCAAAGCAACCGTTCTCCGGCGCTGCGGACTCGGCCTCCCAAGTGATCGATTATCTGCCGGGTGATCTCCACATCATTGATGAGTGGGATGTTTAAAAGACGCGTTTCTCCTTGAGCCAATAGAGACGCGATCATGAGCTTGAAGCTTGAGTTTTTCGCGCCTCCGAGCCGGACGGAGCCGTGAAGTTCTCTTCCTCCCTGGATGATGAATTTTTCCATTCGTATCCTTAAAACTGCCCTACTTTAAAGACTTCCATCTCCAACGTGACCCCAAATTTCTCTTTTACCCTGGCTCGAACGATATCAATAAGTTCCACGACCTCACTTGCCGTTGCACCTCCGGTGTTGATGATGAAGCTTGCATGTTTCTCGCTGACCTGTGCCTTCCCAAGCTTTGTGCCTTTGAGCCCGGCTTTTTCAATCAAGTATCCGGCCGCCGTGTATTGTCGAATATTTGTGCCGTAGGTCCCATTTTTGGATTCAATGTTCTTGAAGATGCATCCAGAGCTGGGGAAGCTCAGTGGTTGGGTATCGGCACGGCGCTTGGCAAACCGCTCTGCTTTCTTCCAAATTCTTCTCGGATTTCCCCCCTTCAAGAGGAAGGTGCTTGTGAGTACCGTCTCGTGTGTTTCCTGGAGGATGGAGTAATCGTAGGTAAAGTCCATCTCACTTTTTTTGTACGTATGTTCTTTTCCCTCCGTATTCAAAACCGCCACTTCTTCCACAAAATTCCCGATAAGCTCCTTCTGGTAGTGGGAGTTGTTATAGATTGCCCCTCCTATCGTGCCTGGTACCCCGAGAAAATGTTCCAGCCCGGCTAAACCTTCCTCGATTGTTTTGCGGACAAGAAGATTGGTAATCACTCCACTCTCGGCCACCACTTGTGCCTTTTCAACAACCACTTTTTTATCTTTCATTCTTCCTTTGAATTTATGAATTGTGATCTTGTCCGCACGGTTTTTGATCACCAACCCTCGTATTCCTTTGTCGCCGACGAGGATGTTCGATCCTCCCCCCAGAATGAAATATGGGATGCTGAGCTTCATTGCAGCGCGAACGGCTTTTTTTAGTTCATTGCTATTTTGGGCGACGAAGAAGAGATCGGCAGGTCCGCCGACCTTCATGTAGGTGTGCCGTGCCAGCGGTTCATTCAATTGAATTCTATTCTTACCGAGAGCATCAACACACTTCCTGTATGCTTTCTTCATCCGCTTCCAACCATTTCTTCTGCCACTTTGTAAATATCTCCGGCTCCCAGAGTCATGACTACATCTCCGCTTTTTGTGGAGCTTCTCAGATATTCTAGCACGGCATCCTTCTGAATGTATCTGCTGCTCTTGAGGTGCTTCGCTGTGCGTTGGGCAAGTACGCTTCCTGATATTGATGGGTCCTTTTTCTCTCGGGCTGAGGCGTAGATTTCGGTGACGATGACTTCGTCAGCCAAACTCAAGGCTTGCGCGAAATCCTCAAGCAGGGCTTTGGTCCTTGAGTAGGTATGCGGTTGGAAGACGACAACGAGCCTTCGTTTGGCAAACCAGTTTCTTGCGGCGGCAAGTGTGGCTTGGATCTGGTTTGGATGGTGTGCGTAGTCATCCCAAACCTCTACTCCTTTGAAACTCCCGATGCGTTGGAAGCGCCGCTTAGTCCCTCTAAATTGTTCGAGCGCTTGCCGTGACACCCTGTGAGCTACGCCGAGATGAGTGGCGACTACCATGGCAGCTACAGCATTGGCCGCATTGAACTTTCCCGGGATGCTTAAGGTAAGCTCGGCGCTTACTCCATCGAATCCTACCGTGCACTGCGTCTTATTGTCTTTCACCACTATCTTTTCTATGTGCCAGTCCGCTTGCGGTGAGAATCCATAGGTCACGACCTCTGCGCTGAACCTTAGTTCTCTTAGGCTTACTAAAGCGCTTTGCACATTCGCGCTGTCGATGTTTGCCACGAGCAATCCATCATTGGGGAGATGCCGGAAAAATCTTTGGAATGCTTGCTTTGTTTCGTCCAAGTTTTTGTAGACGTCAGGGTGATCATGTTCGATATTGGTTACCACGATGATCTTGGGATTGAGATAAAGAAATTTGGGAGTCATATCTGCGTTTGGGACAGTGACGTACTCATCCGCTTCGACAACAGCATGTTTGCCTTCCACGAATCTACCTGGAACGCCAAAGCTTGAGATATTCCCGACTCCGATGACAAAGCTTGGGCTCATCCGAGCTTTATGAAGAATTGTTGCAATCATTGCGGCTGTGGTTGACTTCCCTCCCACTCCGCAGACCGCAACGATTTGTTTCTCGCTTGTCAACTGCGCCAAGGCTTGGGCGTAACTCAATACAGGAATGCTTTTCTTCTCTGCATATCGAATTTGCGGATTCTTGGGATGGGCTGCCGAATACACCAACGCTCCTGTATCAGGAGGCACACTGTCTTCACTCAGTCCCACCGATATCGGAAGGTTGCGACGTTGTAAAACTTTTTGGGTAACGAACTCTTCGGCAACATCACTACCGGTGATGTTCTTCCCCATATCCTGAGCATAGAGAGCAAGCGCAGTCATCCCGACGCCCTTTATTCCAGAAAAATGGATGTTGTGTATCCTGTTGATATTCATTATCTTGAGTTTTTTGCTTTTGAATCCTGAATCTGTGTCGACGGCCGTCTATCCTTATTTCAGGATTTTAGCCCTATAATTGTGGCGAAGCGACCTTCCGCTTCACCGGTTTCTTGAGATCGCCTGTGGGAAAAAAATTTACGATCCATTACCGTGCAATTTTTCGACATGGTTATGTTTTCTCTTTTGACGCCTGCCTTGATGGAAGTGTCGACCACGAATGCCGGAAGATCGACCGCAAATCCATTTCCTTTTTTTGTAACAAACGGCTCCCATTCGGGAAGCTCCAGTTGCAGCGGTGGTCTTTCCCATCTGTTGCAGCAGGCTTGGATTGATGGGCCGAGAGCTATGTGTAGATCACGAGGGTTCGTGTTGAATTCCAGCATCATCTTTTCGATTGCGACAAGGATGATTTTTCCTATCGACCCTCTCCATCCAGAATGGACTAATCCGATTGCGCGGGTTTGGGGATCGAGAAGAAATACCGGAATGCAGTCAGCCACACGGAGCATCAGGACAGCATCTGGCTCATCGGTGATCAAGCCGTCGACTTCCTTGATCTTTGTCCCTCGATGAGCTTTCCCAACTCGCGCTATATGTGTTTTGTGCACTTGTCGCATTTGGACGAAATCCAATGGATTGATCTTCAGTTGCTTTGCGATGTTTTTGATATTGCTTTGGATCAGGCTCTTTTTACCAAATCGAGCATCGATATTTCCTTCAGAGGTTTCAGTGACAACGCTATATGCATCTGGTGAGAGATGAATAGTTATCATGACTTGAGCTTCTGTCTCATCAGCCGATCTGCTTGTTTCAATTCTTCCAGGGAATTCACCCCCAACGAGACTGTCTCATCATCCACTTTGACTGCCTCCACGTCTAGATTGTCCTTCACGGCTAACTCTGCCAAATCAGTGAGATAGTATTCGCCTTTCACGGGATTTTTTCTGATATTATTGAGGTACTTTCTGAGGAAGCTCACTGAGAAACAATAGGCGCCCGTGTTGATTTCCTTTATCCTTTTTTCTTTTTCCGTAACATCCCTTTCCTCCCGAATTCCTGTAACTTCTCCATTTCGATCCCGAAGTATTCGTCCGTATCCTATTGGATCTTTCCTTTCGACCGAAAGAACGGTCATGACCGCGTGAGATCTGAGATGAAGGTTTATTAAATCTTTCAACAATTGCGGAGTATAAAACGCCGAATCGTCTCCATTGAGCACCAATGTCTGTTTTGTTTCTTGGGGTAGCTTTGTCATTGCTTTTTGAACCGCATGGCCCGTGCCAAGAAGCTTGCCTTGATTGACATACACAAATCCGCGGCCTAAGAAGCGCATGACCTCCTTCCCCTTGAAGCCGACCACAACCACAATTGGAGAAACACCTGTCTTGCGGAGAAGCTCAGCAGTGTATCCAATCATTGGCTTCCCCGCTAGTGGGAACAGAACTTTGTTGGTTGTCAGGGCGTTAATTCGTGTTCCTTTTCCGGCAGCAAGAACGATCGCTGCGACATTCTTCATTGATCGTTTTTCTTCTTTCGTATTGACTCACGAACTAGAGCTCGATCCATGAATACTCGACCTTGAGCATTCATATCCGAATACTGCACGACACCGGGACCAACGAATGCACCCGAGCCGATTTTCACTCCCGGCATCAGGCTGGCGTTGACTCCAACACGGGCACCTCGACCAAGGATAGCTCCGAGTTTGGTCCGTTTCGTGTTCATCCTTTTTCCCTCTACTGTTGAATGGATGTTGTTTTCATCGAATCGGAAATTTGCGGTCACGGCACCTGCGCCCAAATAGTTTTCCCCTTCGAACACCGAGTCGCCGATGTAGTTGGTATGCAGCCAACACCCGTTCCCCAGATAACTCCTTGCTACCTCACTCGCGAAGCCAACCATACAATTTCTCCCTATCATCGACTCAAGAACCAAGGCGCTTGTTCCAATTGTGGAGTTGGCTCCAATGTATGTCGGGCCTTTGATCACTGCGTGCTCGAGCACCTTCGCCCCGCTCTCAATAACCACCGGGCCTTCAATGATTGCTGAACCATGAATGGATGCCTTTCGGCTTATGCTCGATGTGCTCACTCTTTCTCTCAAGAAAAGGCTTGACATCTCCAAGATATCCCAGGGGTATTTTATCCATCCAAACGGGCCTTTGTAGCGAATTACCTCCGCCTTCTTGGTTTTGAGAAGCGCGGACAAGGCCTGCTCGTACACATCATCTCTTTTTGAATCCGTCTTTTGAATCTTTTCAAGAAACTCATTCGCGTTTCGGAAAAAGTGCGCGACCAGATTGACCAAATTGCTCGGCCGCCTTCCCTCTCCAGGCTTCTCAACTACTTCGACCACTTTCCCCCCCTCGATTCTCAGGTATCCCCCAGGAAAATACTCTTTTCTTTCCAAGCCCGGAATAATGATGTCCGCACTCGTCTTTTGAGCTTTCTGGAGAATATTTTCGTACAACTTTTGATCGACAATGTCGGCAGCATTGACGACAAGGATCGAGCTTCCTTTGATGTGGGTTCGCACCGTCAGCATGGCATCCCCCATTCCAAGAGGGTTCTTTTGAACGACTACCGTTCCTCCCTTGAGCTCCTGTAGTGCTTTTTGATTTTGTCTGTTGGCGACTACAACCACATGCGTAATTCCGGCGTTCCTCAGTGCCAAGGCTGTATGCGCAATGAGCGGTTTGTCCAAAAATCGAAGGAGGCTTTTATCCTGAGTCATTGGCCAAAGGCGCTTGCCGACACCACCTGCAAGGAGGACTGCGGTAACTTGGCTCATCTTTTCCCTTTCTCCCGTAATGATAACGCTTTTCGCACTGCCTTATGCTCGGACCAGGTGTATTCTGTCGCACCAAAACACATACTCTTCTCATGACCCTTGCCAAAGAATCCTATCACATCACCGGGATTTGCATTGGCAATTGCGAAGTTTATTGCTTCTTGTCTGTCTGGGATATGAGTGAACGTCGCTCCATTTTTCTTGTTCGACGGTACGGCTTTTTTAAGCGGGATCTCTCTTGCTCCTGCTGATAGCGCGTGCCTTCTGATCTCATCGCTTATCTTCTCAACCCCTTCTGTCCTGGGATCTTCAGCGGTGATGATAAACATGTCTGACAATTTTGCAGCCACGGCGCCCATCTTTCTTCGACCCGGATCTCTGTCACCGGCACAGCCGAAGACCGCAAGCAACTTCCCGTCTTTCTTTACCATCGGACGGAGCTCACTCAGTGAGGCCTCCAAACTCTCTGGAGTGTGGGCGAAATCGATGACAAGAGTGAACGGTCTTTTTTTCATCACCTCCATGCGGCCAGGAATCCCGGGAAATGATTCCAGCGCTTTCCGGCTTTCGCTTTCTCTAATCCCAAGCTCCACTGCCGCAGCAATTGCAGCTTCTTCATTCTGAGACTTAAGGCGCTTTTCACTTCCTTTATAGAAAACTGCGGGAACATCGTGTTGTTTGGCCACGGATAGCAAGTACTTTAGGCTCGGATCATCACTGTTGAGCACAACTTTGCTTGACATTTTTACGAGCCTGGATTTGGCTTTCTTATATTCCTCTACCCCTCCGTGGTAGGTGATATGATCGGCGCGCACTTGCGTGAACACCCCCAAGGCAAACCGAATTCCCCAATTTCTGAATTGAGCCAGTCCATGGCTTGTGACCTCGAGGACCACATACTCGTATCCTTCGTCCGCTGCCTGACGGAGGAGTTTTTGCAGCGCAAATGGTTCAGGATTTGTGACATGCAGTCCTGTGTCAATCTTGGTTGGGCCAAAGAACGCACCGATGGTTGAGATGAGCAACACGTTCTTCTTCTGCTCTCTCAAAATATGGTACATCATGTGAGCGGTTGTCGTTTTTCCTTTGGTTCCGGTCACACCAACAACGGTGAGCCTTTTAGAAGGAAACCTATATACCGCATTTGCGATCACTGCTCGAGGCAAATGATACACCCTATTCAGCAAACGATGCGGAATCAGACCACGAATCCACACAACTGCCCTTTGGTTTCTCAACACTTCCCCTGCACTGGGTTTCATGGCTGAAATTATACTAAACTGGGGGATTTCCGCACTTAGTATATCTGCGGTTGGATTCCGTAGTAATAAAACAGGTCTTTGGCAATTGAAAACCAGAGTGGCGCTGCTGTTTCGGATCCCCAAGGTGAGGTTCCCGGTTCTCTCAGTTTGACGAGCATGACAAACTTCGGGTCATCGGCGGGGGCAAATCCAATAAAGCTTGCGATTGTTTTTTCTTCGTCGTAGTGCCCTGCGACCGGGATTTGCGATGTACCGGTCTTGCCGGCAATTTTAAATCCTTTTGGTCTTGCCCATTGGGCTTCCCCGTTCTCAACCGCATTGACCAACATCTCCGTTAGGATCTCTACCGTTTCTTCCGATACCACTCTTTTCACTATTTTTGGCTGAATTTCTACTGTCCTGTCTCCCTCTACCCTCTGCACGACTTGAGGAACCATCATGATTCCGTTGTTGGCTATTGCGGCAACCGCTCGTACCATTTGGATGCCGGTCACCGCGATTCCCTGACCAAACGCGGCTGTTGCGATGTCTATTTCTTTCCACTCCTCTTTCGGTCGCAGTGATGCTGCGGTCTCTTCCTCGAGATCAATTCCCGTCTTTTCTCCAATCCCGAAACGGACTAAATATTCATGGAGTTTCGCCAAGCCCAGCTTGGAAGCCGTGAACACCATCCCGACATTATCTGAGTATTGGATGACTTCTCGCACGGTCATCTCCGGATGATATTCATCGTTCCAAGTACGGATTGTGTATCCTCCGATGTTCACTGGTCCATCGCATATTGTGCAGCGGGTTTCTGGTTTCACTGCTCCTTCCTCCAGCGCTGCTGCCATGACAAGCACTTTAAACGCGGAGCCCGGCTCGTATGCTTCCGAGACCACGGGATTTTTGTACAATTTCTCGTCGTACCGATGGAATTGCGAAGGATCGTAACCTGGGAGAGAAGCCATAGCAATCACGGCTCCAGTTTTGGGCTCAAGAATCACAACCTCTCCCCGTACTGCTTTGTATTTCTCAAGCCCCTCTTGAAGCTTTTTTTCGACGATTCTTTGTATGGCTCGGTCCAGGTGGAGCACCAAATTTCTTCCGTCTTTGGCTTCGAGTTCACTGAAATTCCCGATCAGAATTGGCTTTCCTGAAGCATCTTTTTCATGCCGCACCAAGCCGGGCCTCCCCTTGAGTTCCAGACCGTAGTGTCCCTCGACACCAAAATAGCCTTTTGGATTTCCAGCAATGTCACTTCCGACAAACCCTAAAAGGCTGGCTGCCATGGATGCCTCTGGATATTCTCGCCTGAAAGAGAACTCTGTTCCTATGCCTTTGATCTCAAGCTTTTCGACCGCTTTTTTTTGCCAATTTTGGGCGTTTCGGACGAGTGGAATCCACAGCACATCCTGACGCTTCAGTTTCATAAGAAGCGCTTCATGTGCCTCGTTTTCTCGTGAGGTCAGTGCAGGCTGGGCAGAAGGCGAGGCTTCTTGAAACATGAGTGATGCGAGAATAGGGTTTAGGGCATCTGCCACCTCTTCGCGAGTTTTTTCAAGTTGAGGGAGGTAGGCGTATACCAAAAATGTTTTCTTGTTCGTCACCAGCGGAAATCCATCGCTGGTGCGGATTTCGCCTCGCATTGCGGGAATTTCGTAAGTTTCTTGCAGTTGGCTTTCTGAGAGGACAACTAACTGCTCCGCGGCGATCACTTGCCAGTAGAAGAGACGGATGACGATGGCTACCGTTGTCAGAAGAAGAACTGCAAGCAAGAAATTCAGGCGTCGCTTCATCATTGTTGATGCATCGCTACTGGTGGTTGCGAAGAGATGCTCAAGGTCTGAGTCGATTTAACAAATCCAAGCTTTTGCGCCCGATCCTCAAGGGCCGTGAGGGCGCTTTTTTCAATGATCTCGGCTCTTAATCTGCTATTTTGATCCAGGAGATTCTCCTGCCTACGCTTCAGGTCCCGCAACTTTTCACCGCTTGTCGCCAATACATTGGAAACAAACAGGTTCGCCGCCAAGAAGGTTACAACAGACACGATAGCTATCGCTATCAGCCTCCGATGTGGTGCTTCAGATGGTTTTCGATTCATAGACGTTCGGCGATTCGCAGTTTCGCGCTTCGTGCTCTCGGATTCCTTGTTCTCTCAGGCATCGATGCTGTCATGGGCTTTCGTGTGAGAATCGTGAGTTTTTTTTCTCTCAACCCCTTTCGCAAGGCGTGCTTGACGATTCTGTCTTCGGTTTCGTGGAAACTTATGACCACGAGTCTCCCTTCAGGTCTAAGTAAGTCGATTGCCTGGAAGACCCCTTCTTTGAGGTTGGCAGTTTCCTCATTTACTTCTATGCGTAATGCCAAAAATACCTTAGTTGCCGGATGGAGCTTGCTCCTTCCTCGCCTGGTTGCAGCGACACCCCGTACAATTTCGGCAAGCTCAACTGTTGTCGCTACTGGTTTTAGGCGACGGGCGCGGACAATAGCCTTGCTAATTGGCCGAGCCAGCTCCTCCTGAGCATTTCGAGTAAAAATCTCATAGAGCTCCTCCTGACTCAATTCGTTGATCAAATCCTTTGCCGTGCGTTTCAGTGAAGGATCCAGTCGCATGTCAAGCGGTCCTTCTTTTGTGAAGCTTAAGCCCCTCTTTGGATCTTCAAGTTGGGGTGAGGATACTCCAAGATCGAAAAGAATGCCTGCTGGGTGACCGAATCCGTATTTTCCTGCAATCTTTGCCAAGTTCTTGAAGTTCCCGACGACACAGATGAACGGCTGGGTAGGGCCCCGCAAAACCTGGTTTGGGGCAAGGCAAACTTCCTTCAGCCGTTGTTTTGCCCTTTTTACGGCCCCTGGATCCCAATCGATGGCTAAAACGAGTCCTCCTTTCTTTATGATTCTTGTTGCATGTCCTGCGTCCCCTACAGTCGCGTCGATGTATTGCTTTCCTTTTTGTACATTCAGTCCTTGAATCGCTTCCTTGGTCAGCACCGGGACATGCTTACCCTTCTTGTGGTTGCTCATCGTTTGCTTGAGGCATTTCCTCCTCTCTTGGGGGCTCTTGTCCCTCAATCTGGGTTTGAACTTGGAGTCGGCTCAGATGGTCTTGCAGCTTCTCGCGTATTTCTTCGCCGTTGAACATCGTCATCGCCTCTCCTTTCTCTGTCCGCCGTATATAACCTTAAATACCGAGTTCTGTTAGGCTTTCAGCAATCTCTTCGCTTCTTTCTTCAATCTTTCTCATGTATCGGTGATAGCGTGCTTTGTCCCAAATTTCTATCCTGTCGAGTGATCCGGCAATGACCACCTCCTTTTTCAAACCGGCAAGCTCCTGCAAGTAACTTGGTATTCTTGTCCTTCCTTGGCTGTCAAATTCAACCTCTGCTGCTTGGTGCGTCATGAGCCGTACGAATTCGCGGGCTTTCTTCTGGGTTAAAGGACTTTGTTGGAGTTTTTTTACGAACTTTCTCCAGTCGCGGGCAGGAAAGAGAAAAAGACATCCATCAAGTCCCCGAGTTACGACACTTCCCTTGTCAAGGTTGCGACGAAAGCTTGCTGGTATCGCCAGCCTGCCTTTTGCTTCCAATGTGTGATAATAAATTCCTATGAACACTGCTTTTTCATCTACCCCAGGCAGAGGATTAGAGACTATCTCTATTTATAGGTTGATTCACCACTTTTCACCACTACTTACCATTCAAGAGCACTTTGATGCACTTTGTCAAGAGGCAGATTGAAGCTCTCAGGCCTGAAAGGCCGGAGATTTTCGCGAAGGCGGATTAAAAGAGAGTTTGACTGACTTATGGAGTGCTTGGAGTTATTACCGCAACGAAGGTGGTGGCTTGGTCGACAACGGCTTCGAGGGTTTTTCCGCTTTGTTTGACCTCGTATTCGATCCAGCCGTTTTCTGTCCAACCCAAGAGTTTGACATTCGAATCGGTGGTGCTCGCACGCAATGTAAGCTCTATCTCTCTCGCTCTTGGTGAAACTCCTTTGGGCAAACTCACCGCGTAGGGGCCGCCGACCACTTCTCCATCGACCGGTGCTGGCAATCCCATGGTCTGTGCAATGATCACGAAGGTGCGAGCAGAGAGGCCGTTTTTTCCGACATCATACGTGAACTTTGCGTCGCGGGAGGTGAATCGCCCCTCTTGTTCGCTCATCACTTGAAAGTTCCACTCGCTTTTGAGCGCCGTGGTTTCTCCGTTTGCGTAGCGGAGAAGAAGCGTCCCTCCGATGACGTTTTCGTGATAGCTACACTTTCCTCCAGCGCTGCAAGAGCCAAGAAGGATATTTCTCGTCACTGGCGCCTCTTCTTTCGTAAAGTCGATTTTTCCGAATGCTCCCTGAAGAAGCGTGCCGGCTTGATACTCAAGTTCGTATTCAGCTTGCGAAGCGCTTTCTAAGCGGTTGATAATGATGCGTACTTCTCTTCCATCCGATCTTGGGATGATTAGGGTAAACGGACGCAGACTGATCGGGAGCTGATTAACCGGTTCAACTCTCGGAGCAGATCCTCGGGTTTCTTCTTGATCCTCACCTCGCGATCGCAAGAACTTCAAGCCCAAGATTCCGGCAACAACAAGCAATGCGAGGAGAAGAATTGGAATGAGTTTAGGTTTTAAGCCTTTCATCGAAATACGCTATCAGTTTGGTGATGTTCACACGCTCCTGCTTGGTCGTGTCGCGATCCCGTACCGTCACCGTATCATCATCCAAGGTTTTAAAGTCAATTGTCACACACCAGGGGGTCCCGATTTCGTCTTGCGCGTAGTATCGCTTTCCGATGTTACCCCGATCATCCCAGGTCGAGTGAAACGAGAGTCTGAGCTTGCCGAAGACCTTCCTTGCTTTTTCGACAAGCTTTGGCTTATTGGCCAACAACGGAAAAACAGCTACTTTGTAAGGAGCAAGACGGGGGTGGAGTCTAAGAACCACCCTATCTTTAGCCTTATAATATGCGTCAATTAAGAAAAACAGGGTAGACCGATCAACACCACCAGATGTCTCTATAACCCAAGGAGTATATTCTTTTCCAGTTTCATCATCTTTATAAGATAATTTGTGCCTTCCCAAATCCCAATCTCCTCTGTGATGAATCCCCTCAAACTCACTCCAACCAAAAGGCGCTTTGTACTCAATGTCCTCAGCAAACTTTGCATAATGTGCTCTTTCGTCTTTCCCATGCTTTCTAAAACGTAAGTTCTCTTTTGTCATGCCCAAAGAAATATACCAATCCATCCGCTCCTTTTTCCAGTACTCAAATGTTTTTTCAGCTTGCTGTTCATCTGGCTTGATGAAATACTCAAGCTCCATCTGCTCAAACTCACGAGTTCTGTAAGTAAAATTCCCCGGAGTAATTTCATTTCTGAACGCCTTTCCTATCTGCGCTATTCCAAAAGGGACTTTCATAGAAGTCGAATCAAGAATATTCTTAAAGTTCACAAAAACTCCTTGAGTAACTTCTCCCCTAAGATATGTTTTTTGTTTGGGCTCAGTGACACCCAAAAAAACCTCTGTTAATAGATTGAAAACTCTCGGCTCTGTAAATTCGTGACTTACTCCATCAGAACAAAATAAATAATACTTATCTTCATTTGTAAGTGTAATATTACTTACTCCTTTAGTCTTGTAACGAATCTTTTTATGAATTTTTTTTCTCTCTTCAACATGATCTTCTCTAAATCGCTTATGACACTTTTTGCACTCAACTAAAGGATCTGTGAATGCTTCTGTATGACCGGATACTTCCCAAACTTTGGGATTCATGATTATGGCCGCGTCAATCCCCACAACATCGTCACGCCCGTAAACCATTTCGTTCCACCATGCGCTTTTGATATTATTTTTCAATTCAACTCCAAGAGGTCCATAATCCCAAAAACCCTTTAAACCCCCATAAATCTCGCTTCCGGGATAAACAAACCCCCGGCGTTTAGCGAGTGCAACGACTTCCTCTAATTTTGCCATAGGGATATCGTATCACACGAATGAGTACTGAGAGGGAAACGATGAAAATTGCTAGATATCTTTGAAGATTTCTATAGATGTTAAGCGCTTTTCAATGATCGACTCGATGAACTGTATGAGGGCTGCCTGCGAATCTTGCTTTGGCGTACCGAATCCAAGTTCTCTGAGCAACTCCTTCTCGAACCCGGAGATTTGGCGTCGTGTGGCATGTGACTGCTTGTTGATGGTTCTTAAGATACTAAGCAGCGGCTCATAAACACGTGCGTTTTCTTGATTCTGCGCAGTGAGAAGCTCCACGAGCTCAACCACATGATAGGCGGCCTTGATTGCCTTGAGTTTCTTTCTTATCTTAGGAAAACTTTCAACAACCTCCGTCTGGGTGACAATGTCCAAGTTGCGGCCCCTAGCAATAAACAGCGTCGTCCGATTGAAAAGCTCGATACTTGCGGATTTTCTTGAGGTTGGTTTGCGCACGCCTTTGGCGATGCATCTGATTTTTCCTTGTGCTTTCGTAAATACCGTCAGAATCCTATCTGCCTCACCAACGTTTAGACGTTGGAGAATGATGCCTTCGGTTTTGTAAGTACGCGAGCGCATAGAGTTATTTTCTAGTTTAGCACGTGAGATGGGAGGCTAGAGCGGGAGGGAGAGTTGTTTGTCGGTTTTGAGGGTGAAGTCTTCTTTTGAGCTTGGGGTGATGATGGTGTAGGTTGGGGCTCGCTTTCCCGGCTGTTTTTGGATAAGCAGGTTGTAGTCCTGGCTGGCTTTGAATGGCAGTGTGTAGCGGAAGATCAATTTTGCCTGGCTTTGCGGCCGTAGAGTGAAGAAGCCTTCAAACACCGTCTTTCCGAGATCTTCCTTGGTTTCTACCTCCTCCTCTGAACCCAATGCTTCTATGAGTGTGCTGCCTTTCGGTACATAGAGTCGGACAAAATCGCGCAAGGTGCCGTTGAGACAGAGCTCTCCCGCCTCGAGATTGCAATTCGATGGCGGGTGTGGATTTTGGTATTTGATGGTTACGGTTTTGGTGATGGTTCCGTCATCTGCCACTTCGATTATTTGCTCTACTTGGTGATCGGTGAACATATTGGACTTGGCCCCCGCAAAGTTCGTGTCATTAAGATGAAAATAATCGCCTTCATACTCCTCTATTCGCCCAGCGATATTGAGAAGCTCCATCGCCCGTTGTTCCTCAGAATCGTAGAAATAAAACAGAACGTGTTTCTCGTCCACATTGCGGATTATTGCCTGAAACAGATTCGGCCAAATTTGTTTTGGTGCGGCATAAGATTTCATGAGAATGGTCTGCAGCATGGGTCCTAACACCCCCTTTCTGTCTTTTCGCAACGTCGCAACTGGTCTGCTCACCAACAGCTCTAATTCGTAAACAATCTGTGGACACTCGCATCGCGGATCATTCTCCGCGGTGAAGGTGCCGTAGCCTGGCACTTCGATCGGACCAAGGACTTCGACGATGTCTTTTAATACCTGGGTGTCGACGGCAATGATTCCGTCGATTTCCGGTTCGCCAGGCAGTTCATTGTAGTATCCAGAAAATTCGTCCATTGACACCTTGAAATCGGGAGAGAGATTCATGTCTCGTAAGTTATAGCGATAGACGAGCGGAAGGTACTTACGAATAATTTCTGGCGCTGGAATACGGGAGTTGAATTTGCTATCCAAGGCGTAGATATCCTCGCTTTTCTCCTGGAATACTTTTCCTTTCTCGATGCGTAATATGGCGAAGGCTGTCATGAACCCGCCAGTTGCTCGCAATTCCGCATCGTTTTGAAACAGCACCATGTACTTCCTTTCCCCTTCTACGCCCATGATCTTTGGTAGTTTCTCGATTGCCGGTTTGGCCTTGGTCACCGCGAAGAGCGTATCTTGCGCCAAATTTTGCGCCAATCGAATTGTGTCATCGACTTTTGTCCCTTGATATGTGAAGCGATATCTCTTCGGGTCGATTTGTCCAAGTTCTTGATTGACAATTTCTAATTTTTCGGCGACGATATCGAGTTGCGGGGTAACTTTATCCAAGGTCTCTAATGCCTTCACGATCCGGTCTTCTGCTGTGCCGCCCAGGAAACTGCCTTGGCCCTTGAAGCCTAAGACGTCCGCGTATGGCTCGATCGCGTCCACCAATACATCAGCAGCTTCTAGGCTCGCTTTTGCCGCGTTCAGGGCATGATCCCCATCACGCCAGTAGCTGCCAGCGATTGGGATCCACTTGGTCCAACTCAAGGTCTGAAAGCGACGCTGTGTTTCGTCGAGATTGGCTTTTACGTCCTCAAGTTGCTGATTGGCGGCAATTAAATCTTGGTTTTTGCCCGCGTCGTACGCCGCTCTTGCGGCTTGCACCGTTTTTTTCGCAGCTGCAGCGACACTGCGGGCCTGTAGGGCAGCAACGCTCGTGGCTAATCCTCCGATAAGGAAAATTGCGGCCAGCGCGATGCCAATCCCTTTCAGCCAGCGGGGTTTCGGTTTCCCCGGGCTATCCTCCGCTTCAGCTTGAACTGGCTGTTGTTCATCTCTACTATTTGGGTTTGCCTGTTTCTTCTCTTTGGAGAACTTAAGCAACTGTATTTTCTTCATCGTTTTCCCTCTACCATTTGCTGAACATCGCCCCTGGTGTTTTGAGAATAATGATCATGTCTTCCAAAATCGATTTCTTTCTTGCATACTCTGCGTCCATCTCGGCTCGTACGTTGAAGGGCACGATATTGCGGCCCGATGTTTGCCATGGCCCGGTGATCCCTGGCTTGATTGTCAGAATGTCTTCAATCCAGGCTTCTGTTTCTGGGTACTTACGCTGTTGTTCTTTCAACTCCTCCTTCACATAGGCTCGGGGGCCGACAAGACTCATCTCTCCTTTGAGGACGTTTAGGAGTTGGGGGAATTCGTCGATGGTGATTGAGCGCATGATTTTTCCCAGTATCGTGATTCGCGGATCTTTCTCAAGTTTCCAGTCGCTATCTTTAAACTTTTTCAAAAGTTTTTTGTCTTTTTTAAAGAGAATCTCATCGGCATTATGCACCATGCTCCGAAACTTATACATCCAAAACTCCTTGTCTCCCTTGCCTACTCTTCGATGCCGGTAAATTATGGGGCCTGGAGAATCGAGGATGACGAGGATCGGGATCACAATCCAGATCGGCAAGAATACCACCATGAGTGCCAGCGCTAGAATGATATCCATGACCCTTTTGACTGGCTCGAAGTACCAGTTGGTTTTCATCATTGCAATAATCTGTTACTTGGGCCTCTCGTACAGCTCGTTGTATAGTTGCTTTACTTTGGGAGCCGCACTCAAAGGACATACCAACAGTCCTTCGTCCGTTTCCACAACAATCATCTCTTGCAAGCCAATTACCCCTATCACTCCCTTATTCTTACTTATGATCAGTGATTTTTTTGTATCAATAAGGTGGGCTTCACCGATCACGACATTTCCTTTCTCGTCTTTATCGAGTCCAAGATACAGAAGTTCCCAGGTTCCGACATCGATCCAACCCATATCAACTGGGAGCTCCCACTGACTTTTCGGTGGAAGTTTTTCAAACAATCCATAGTCAACGGAAACTTTTTCAAACGTAGGATACTCTCTTTCTAACGTTTTTCTGAATTTACTGGTGCCAATTGTTTGCTGAATTCTCTTGATGACTTTGTAGGCGTCAGGAGCGTACTCGCGGTAGTAGCGTAAAAGCAAAGCGGGTTTTGCAGCCATGTACCCGACGTGAATGAGGTAGTTGCGGGAGCGGAAAAATGTTTTTGCGGTTTCTTTGTCGGGCTTCTCCACTTGGCAAATGAATTCGTACACTTCGTTGTCTCCAATTTTTTTTATTCGCTTTCCGATTTTTATCCAGCCATTGTGCACTGATGGATAACTGGGAGACGTGTCAACGTGGACGATAACGTCGTTCTCGTAAGCCAACTGGGCTGCCTGTTTTAACGCCTGCAAAAACTTATCTACCTTTTTGACGATATGATCAGATCCCCAGAGAATAATCATCACTGAGTCAGGGTGGTGATGATTGATAACCGCGGCTGCCAGACCAATTGCTCCCAAATTATCCCTCATCGCTGGTTCCAGGATGAAATGATCATGAGGAACTTCTGGCGCTTGGTTTTTGATAAACTTGGCGAATTTCTCGCTCGTAGCGACATAGATGTCCTCGGGCGGGAATCCTTTCAGCACCCGTTCTATGGTCTGTCGAAACATTGATTGTTTCCCCAGAAGATTCTCAAACTGCTTCGGGTGGCCGATGTTGCTTATCGGCCACATACGGGTGCCTTTTCCACCACACATGATGAGGACTTTTATCGGGATTTTCTTCTGTGCTCCTGCCATAGCTCCTCCACCTTTATTCTCAATTCTCTCATAAATCTTTCCTTACTGAAACGCTTGGCGTTTGTTTGACAGACTCTTGCGCTGAACTGTGATTTTTCAAACTCTTCCATTGCGTTGACAAGCGATGCAACTTTCTGGCGAGAAAAAAAGATGCCCGTTTTCCCTGTCCGAATGATTTCTGTCGCTCCTCCTTTGTTGAAGGCAATCACTGGCTTGCCTGCCGCTTGCGCTTCAACAACGCTGATGCCGAAATCCTCTTCTTGTGGGAAAATCAGGGCACGGCATCTTTGATAGTACATAACGAGTTCACTCTCTGTCAATTTTCCTACAAACTGGATCGTTGGTCCCGCACGACGCTTCAGCTTTTTCATCTCAAGCCCCGTGCCAACAATAATCAATGGAACTTTACGTGCGTTGCACGCATCAATCACAAGATCTATGCGTTTGTATGGAACGAGTCGAGAAACGACGAGAAAATGATCGTTGGTTGGCGGCCCTTTGTCCTTGGTTTCCTTTTGCTTGAATCGCTCAACATCCACGGGTGGATAGATTACCTCTGTATCTCGCCCATAGTGCTTTTTAATCCTTCGTTGAACGGTTTTTGAAATTGCGATCATCTCATCCGGGCGTTGACTGGCAATTTTATCCCAGTGCCGCAAATAGGAAAATACGGGCCTGGCTAGCGGTCTTAAGATTCGAGGGATGGCTTCCTCATATAGTTTCGGGTTGACCCAAAGGTATTGCGTGGGTGTCAGGCAATAGCAGAGGTGCACGGTCTCTGGCTTGGTAAGAATTCCTTTTGCTTCAGCACTGGTGACATTTATGACCATGTCGAATCCCTCAAAATCGAAGCTTTCAAAGGCGAGCGGTGTGAGCCAAGGGTATAACTCATGGGTTGAACGGGCCAGTGGGAAGAGATTTAAGAACGATGGTCGGACATCCCATTCTCTCGCCCAAGGCGCATTCTTCTCATGATAGACGGCAGTAAAAAGCGGGGCAGCCGGGTACATCTTGTGCAGTGTGCCAAGCACCCGTTCCGCCCCACCGATTTTGTTTACCCTGTCGTAGACGAGTGCCGTTCTCATGCTTTCCTTTGCGCTTCCGCTGCATCTTCATACACTTGTAGGGTCTTTTTTGCAAGACGAGACCAGCTAAATTGCTTTGTGCGGGACAGGCCAGCTTTGATGACACGTTGTCTTAGGTTTTCGTTGCTTACCATCTTTTCGAGTTCATCAGCTATTTCTTCCGGCGACTGCGGATCGATGTAGACAGCCGCGTCCTTATAGATTTCTTCAAATACCTTGAGCTTCGATGCAATCACCGGGAGTCCGGCGGCCATCGCTTCCAACCCGGTGAGCCCGAATCCCTCCGACAATGATGGTTGAATCAGAGCTTTCGCGTGAGCAAAGAGGATGACCAAGTCATAGTCGGGAACGAATCCTACGAGGCGCACAAATTTTTCTGACCCCTGCTTTTTAAGCTCCCTGCGTAATCGATCTAAAAAGACCGAGCGGGAGCTGGCAACAACAAGCTTGATTGTGTGTCCACGGTCGTTGATAAGTTTGGCGGCGGCGGCGGCGGCGGCGATGTTTTTGTGCGGATAGGCACTTCCCACGTAGATTACAAACGGTTCGGTGATCCGATATTTGGCAAGAATTGACGCTTTCTTTCTTACTGGTCTAAAAATTTTGCTCGGCGCTTCGTAGGTCACTTGAACTCTCTTTCTCTCTACTCTACGCTCGTTGACGAGCTTGTCTCGTATGACTTTGCTCGGAACTAAAATGCGCACTGAATTCTTTAATACGCGGGAAACGATTGCTCGGTATCCAATGTATTTCACGAGATACACGAGCGTATTTTGGGTCGTCACCGACAGCCCTTTCACCTCATGCCATAGCAGGTCATGAATGGTCACGATGAATGGTCTTCTATAAAGCAGCGGGACGTTGAAGTGGGGAACATGAAGGAGGTCGAGGTTTGCCCTGGAAAATATTTCCGCAAGCAACCATTGCTCTTCGATGGTATAGTGGCGGATATTGGCACTCACAAGCGCAAAGTTTTTTGGAAGCTTTAATTCCTTATCGTAAGGTTTGCGTAAGAAAAGCGTGTAGCGGTTTTTTCGATCGAGGCGAGCCAAGTGGGAGACGAGCTCCATGACGTATCGCCCGAGGCCAGCATGTTCCAATCCCCAAAAGCGGGCATCGATACCAATGTTCATCCGCCTCCGTCCCACCAAGCGGGGCTTCGGCGAGATTTCAGCATTCGTACCCTTAGATATCTTTCTTAGAGAGCCAGTACGCTTCATAGAAAGCGGTTGCGGATGAGTTTTACTGCTGTGAGCAGCCAGATTCCTGCTACTACGAGTGCTCTCAGCCAACTAGGATACTTTTCTTTGTAGTGTTTATCATAGAAGATCCTCATGGTGTCATAGAAATAGGTAATCGTTTTTGCTCGCAGTTTCCTCGTTTCTGGGGATACTGGCAATCCCTCGGCCTTGCTTCTTCCCGATCGCTTTTTAAAATGGGTGATTTTGGCGTCGGGAACGTAGTAAATCTTCCAACCAGCTTTTTTTATCCGCATACACCAGTCCAGGTCCTCTGCATACATGAAGTAGCGCTCGTCGAGCAATCCCACTTCTTCGACGACCTTTCTTCGCACAAAAAAACAGGCCCCCGAAATCGCATCGACCTCATGGGCCACGTTGAAATCCTTCCAAGACTGATGGTATCCGGAAAACACTGGCACATTGGGGAATAACCTCTCGAGTCTTAAGAAATATGTTATCGCATTCCAGGGCGTTGGAAAACCGCGGTGGCACCCCAGATCTAACGCCCCATCTTTAAGTTCAAGGCGCGCCGTTGCCGCACCAGCATCTTTAGTCTTATCTAAAAACTCAAGCATCTTCTCGAAGGAATCTGGGAGAACGATGGTGTCCGAATTTAAAAGCAAGATGATCTTTCCGCGAGCTTGCTTTATCGCTCTGTTATTTCCGGCGGCGAATCCGATGTTTTTCTTATTCTCAATGATTTTCACCCAAGGGAATTTTTCCCGTATTGCCTCAACAGATCCATCAGTTGATCCATTATCGGAGACAATGACTTCCAGCGTATTCGCCTTCGGATCGATATTTTGCTCTTCTATGGATCGCAAGCACTGGAGGACGTACTCGCGTGTGTTGAAGTTTAAAATGACGATGCTGAGCTTCATGCTTTTCCTAATTGTCTGTAGATTCTATCGAGCTCTCGTGATATCTTCTTCCAATTATAGTGCTTCAGAATGAGTTTTTTGGCAGCTTCAGCGATGCCCTTGGCTTTTTCCTGGTTTGAGAGAATTTCTATTGTCTTCTCTGCCAATCCCTCAGCGTCATCCGCAATCAAGACGTGGGTTCCGTTCACGGCTTTGATTCCCTCAATTCCCAGGGAGGTGGCGACCACTGGTGTCCCGGATGCCATTGCCTCCAAAATCTTGTACTTTGTTCCTCTGCCACTTCGAATGGGCGCTAACAATACGCTTGCCGCCGCATACGCCTGACGAATGTCCTCTATCCCGTCATCGACAACAACATCAGGTTCGTTGTTTAGGGCTTGGATATCTGCCGTTGGATGTCTTCCAACAATCCACAACTTGCAATCGGGAGCGGCACGTTTTATGTGAGGCCAAATTTCCCGATGAATGAAGTGGGCGGCGTCTCTGTTGGGCATCCACTTGAATTGGCCGACAAACAACACGACCGGCGAAGAAAGCCTTTTGCGCTTCACTTCTTGAAAAAATTCTGCGTCCACCCCATTGGACACAACGTCAATTTTTGCTTCAGGCACAACCTCACGTATGAACTGTCTATCTTCTTCGGACATGGTGGCGAGTCTCTTGGCTCTCCTCCAGTAGTACTTCTCCCATCGTTTAATTTTGTAGACATCAAACATGAGGAACGGCTTTAATGGGGCTACTCTGAACTGTTTTACAAAGTCCTGATACACGAGATATTCTATCGTCTGCTCAACAAGGAGAATCGGCACCGGCGTTTGGGGAATATTTGGCATGACATAGAAGGTTTCTGCGTGAATGAGATCAAAGTTACCTTTGTTGAGTGCGTTCGTGATCACTGATTTTGCCTTGATTGGAAGATTTCTGGTTACCAAAAAAGGGTATGGGGTGACCGCGGCTAAAAGCACATTACGAAGGGTGAAAGGGCGTTTGCTTCTTTTGAATAAATTAACCGTCCTGCAAAACTTTTCAAGTTCTGAAACAGACTTCTTCTCGGCATCGTCTTTGATGAGTGCGTAGAGGTGGATTTCATGTTTGTCTTTGAGATTTTTCAAAAGATTGTAGGTTCGGATTTGGCCTCCTGAGAGCAATGGGTACGGCAGATAGGGGGTAATCATCAGAATCTTCATAGCGAGCAGTGTAGAAGACTTACGATGGCAAACTGCTCGAGTTGTAGTGCAGGCTTACAACGCTCCAAAAGAAAATTCGCCTCTTCGTCGAAATTCACGGTGACGTAGTCGGTTGCCCCGAGCTCAATTTTCCTTTTTATATCACCTCCGATTGGCCAGCCAGGTCTATTGATCTGGTATAAGAATGCGGTATCTCCTTGATAGGGTGCTATCACTATTGCGTTCTCGGGAAGTATTTTATTGGCTGCTTCGCCTGCGGAAACAATTTCTGGGTGATTGATGTTAAAAAAATCACGGATGTGAAACCATGAGAATCCGAGCCCGAATCCCAGAGAAACGAGGAGCAGTGCAAGCGTGAGCCCACGGCTGAACACTTTCCGGGGCATCCTGAGTAAACCGTCTATGCCGAGGGCGACGAAGATTGCGATGATCGGGGTGATGAAGATTTGGTAGTAATCGTGGGTGACGTTGCCCGTTGCAAAGACCACGAGATAGAGGAGCATTGCGACCAGCCACCAATGGAAAAACCAGCCCCATTTTTCTCGAGGCTTGCGAATGAGACCGATGCCGAAAGGAATCAGCCCCCAGTATCCTAAAATGAGCTTTCCGAATCGTTCGGCAAAAATCCAGCGAAAAAAAGCGGGTCTGAATCGTATCCCCGTTCCATTCAACAGCCATGTATAGGCGGGAATTCCTTCCGGGAATCTTGCTGCCCAAAGACGCCAAAGCACAAAAGGCATCAACGTAAGTACTAGGTAAAGATAGAGCGATTTTTGTTTTGCTGCTGCTCTTCCCCACTTTCTGTATGTGAGATACAGCATCGGCAATCCTAAAAACAGCACGTATGGTTTGAGCAGCACCCCTAAGGCAGAAGCTGCGACAGAAAGGGCGAAATCACGGGATTTTTTGGTTTCCAACCAACGATGAAAAAAGTACACAGCTGCAAGCGAAAAGAACACCATTGGTACTTCCGGTAAGATTGTCCGGTGGAAGTAGATGTTAAAGGGTAAAAGGGCAAACACCGCGCTTGCAAACAAGCCAATGCGTGCGCTTACCAAGTCTCTGACAATAAGAAAGATCAGCACGACGGCCCCAAGCGAGAACATAATTGAGTGCAGTCTGCCCCAAACTTCGAGAGAAATTACCGGAAGTGCTTTGTACAGCACAGCTGTCCCGGCATTGACAAACGGAAACTCGACAAATCGCCATCCATTCGGATTGTCCCTACCAGAAGGGATATTTGAGAGATCGTCATAGCGTGGATGAAGTACGTCTATGCCTTCATTTACGAATCTTCTTGTTACCGCTGAAGTATCGGCTTGCCTCCATGAGTGCCAGTCAGCGAGCGGGGAATTTATTCTATAAAGTCTTGTTATTACGGCAAAAACCAATATTATTGAGATTAAGAAATACTCTTTTTTATTTTGGACAATTTCTGTATTCATTTTACTGATTTTTTCGTTGCTATTCTGATTGAGGCAAATAATATTCCCATCATCGCCCAAAACGTGTATGCGACTTTTGAGGCTTCGAATACGTCTATATACAGGCCATTGACGAGCATGCCGACGATTGCTCCTCCGATTCCTGTTGTCAGCGCAAACAAGAACGGGTCCTCTATTGCCTTTCTCTTTTTCCAGAGTGTCACGAGCGCGAACCCTAAGATTCCAAAGAAGCTCATGAACCCTAAAATCCCAGTTTCGCCTAAGGCTCGCAAGAAGTCGTTATCTGTCGACTCTGCTTCGGTGAACTCCGTCAGCTGCGTCTTGGTCAGTGTTGAATATCCTGTTCCGAGCAGTGGATTCCTCAAGAATCCTTTCCATGCCCTGGGCCAGAGCGCATCGAATCGGATTGCTGATGATAATCCGAAGGTAAACGCAGCTGGTGAATAGGTTCTTGGTTTTCCGACAAGCGTGGCAACCTCTGGACCTGCATCCGCTGAGAGGGTTGCTTCAGGAAAGGCCTCCGGAATATACTCAAACACCCCAGGCGGGAGCTCAACTGGCTCTGCTGGGATTGGAGGTTGGTCCGTTTCTGTGTACACCAGCGCCAAATCTTGAGATACTTGCGTTTGACTAACCTTTTCTTGTTCTTGACTCTTCAGATTCAATATTTCGAAAGCGATGTAGTCTTTTATCCGACCAAGTTTGAGAAAATGCTCGAATCTTTGAGAGAGGTCTCCGAAGAACAACATGCCAATGAGACTGAGGGCCACAAATCCTACCCACCGCGTTGCTGCCCACTTTAGGCTGTATCGAAATGATAACGCGAAAATCACGACACTCACTGCAACCAAGTATGCTATGAATGATGTCCTTGAGGCGGTAAGAAGCAGAGATGCAAAACCGGCGATGAAGACGATGATAATTATTTTGGAGACTCTGGCTTTGGAGCCGTGAAACATCAAGCCTGCCAGCACTGCAAGAATGATTACGTTGTAGGCTGCAAAGTCGTAGTGGCCTGCGAATGTTGAGGGGACTCTGGCATTTTCAGTGAGGACCAACCGCCATCCTTTGGCAAATTCTCTGTTCATTGTCGAGTACACCGGCCACTGGAAGTACTTCTGCCCAAACCCGTAGAGCGTGATTGTCACCATCACCAGAGCCAGAATGGTAACCATCCGTCTTACTTGTCGAGTCGTTTTCAAAGCTGAGAAGAAAACGAAAGCAAGAGACATGTACTCGACTCGTCTCGCCCAATGGAGAAACAATTTTGCAACGTGGATTCTTTCCAGGGGAACAGTTTTTGTTATGAAAAGCGCTGAAATCGAAGAAAGCAGTCCGATTCCTAAATAGAGAAGAATCGGCAGTGCCAGCGGATTTTCTCTTACGCTTACTTTTTTCCGCAATAACTGAACTAAAAACACGGCGAGGACGCCGGCAATGAGGAAATCCTCCAGGCGCAGACGAACGATGTAGCCTGGGAGCACATCCAGCAGTGGCCATTTCGGATAAAGGGGGATGAACACTAAAAGGAGGCCTGAAAGTAGTTCAAGGATGTGCTTGTCAAGCCAACTGAAGAGCTTTTTTATACGCTTCATACGCGTCCTTTCTGCCTTGAAGTATACCAAAGATGCCCATCCTCAGTAGTGCTCCGAGTTTCAACAACAATCTCACGATGGGATATTCCCAGCTAGGTTTGTGTTTTTTGAAAATGTATTTTATCCCCTTGTACTCCCCCAGCCACGCAGCAGAAGGAGCTCCGCCACTGCTTTGCTGCCCGTAGTGGATGATTTTTGACAAAGGGGAGATCGCAACGAGGAAACCTGCTTCCTGCGCTCTTAAACAGAACTCAACATCTTCGGCGTACATGAAAATTTCCTCGTCAAGTAGCCCAACTTTTTCCAAGACTACCCTTTTTATCATCATTGCTGTTCCCCCGACCCACCCAATTCGGCGCTCTGTTGTGAATTTTTTACGATCGGTGATGTGATATGGCCAAAGATACTTACCAATCGCGGGGATGTCATCGATAAACAGCATCCAGAAGGCTATATTGGAAAGGTGTGGGAGATAACCTCCTTGCGGTTGTATGGATCCGTCGGGATTTAACAGTTGCCCGCTTGCGATGCCAACTTGCGGATTTTTTTGCATAAACTCAACCAGCTGCTCTAATGCATCCTTTTTCACTTGGGTATCTGAGTTCAGCAGTAGAACAAATTTCCCAGAGGACGTTTTGATCCCCTGGTTGTTTGCTTTGGCAAATCCTAGATTTTCGCTGTTTGTGATGAGCTTTACACCAGGAAATTCCTCTTTGAGCATCTCAACGGATCCATCGGTTGAGGCGTTGTCAACGACGATCACTTCCCAATCGGGCTTTGTGGGTATTGACTTCACTGCCTTTCTAAGGAGATCCTTGGTGTTGAAGCTTACGATAATTATGGTAAGTTGCATGGCTAAAACTTACGCTCCGTAGGTGGCATCAAGTTTGAAGAGGAATAAGAATACGGCTATGGATATCGGTTCATATCAGAAAAATAGTCTGGCCCTTCCCAAGCGGTATTTCAATTCCTTCACGTCTCGATCTCGAATCTTTTTGGCGGGGACACCGCCTACTAATGTTTTTGGCGAGACATCTTTTGTTACTACCGCTCCAGCCCCGATGACTGCACCATCCCCGACTGTCACGCCCGGGAGAATAATTGCTCTTGGTCCAATGAATACATAATTTCCGATCTTGACTGGTTTTAAAACGAGCGTAAAGTCTTCTGTGTGGATATCGCGGCTTCCATTGAAGATCATGACTCCTGATGCAATATCAACATGATTCCCAATTTCTAACATGTCCCTTCCATCTAGGGTAGCGTAATCGCCAACGATAGTCCCCTCACCAATCGTGATATTTCTCGGGTCATAAGTCCTCAAGCCAATATGGATATAGGATTTCTTCCCGATTTTCATGCCAGCGGCTTTCAAAAGGAGTTTTCTTACCGTGTGAGATGGCAGGAAGCCCAACCACCAAAGAAGTGCTGTCAAGAATTCAAGATAGTAACTTTGGAAACGAAATCCAATTTTCGGGATTGCCTCCTTCCAAGTCAATTGGTTCCCCATTCTATCTTTAAACGGCGAGCTCATAGAGCACCTCCAGTGTTTTCTCGGCTGCTTGCTTCCAAGTAAACTTCTTTGCTTGTACTTTACTTTTCACGGCGTTCTCTTTTCTCTGGAATTCATTTAATTGAATTGCCTGATCAAGACCTCTGGTTATGCTTTTCACATCTTTGGGATCTACCATTATTCCTACTTCCCCTGCTATCTCTGGCAAGCTTGAGGTGCCTGAGATGACCGTCGGGATTCCTAGTGCCATGGCTTCTAGAACCGGAATACCGAATCCTTCATAGAGGCTCACCAAGACCAGAGCTTCTGCGCCACTCATGAGTGCCGGCGCATCCTTGTTAGTGACGTATCCGATAAAGCGCACCCTGTCTTCTACCCCGAGTTGTTTTCCTTCATCAAGGATTTTCGAATAGAGCCAACCTTTCTTTCCAGCGATGACGAGACTGTGATGTGTACCTTTTATCTGAGCGAAGGCTCGGATTAATCTTGTCAAGTTCTTCCTGGGTTGTAGTGTACCAACATAGAGTAGGTAATCCCCAACGATATTGTACCTTTTTTTTATCCTCTCGATCTCTTGAGGGCTTATCCTCCTACCGAATCTTTCTTGATCGAACCCCGGGTAGGTTACCGTTACTTTCTCCTCTGGAACAGAATAGTTCTTGATTATATCATCCTTGCTAAAATTCGAGATCGTGAAAATGTGATCGGCACGGAGGATTGAATCACGTGACCAGTTGGTGAGTTTATAGAGGTCTTGCTTACGAAACATTTCTGGAAAATGGATGAAAGAGAGATCCATAATAGCAATCGCAAATGGTGCTGGGCAGAATTTTGGAGCATAATGTCCGGGTGTGAAAAAGACATTGGGTTTTGGTCGATGCAAGTAAAGATCCAGCGGCAATCGCCAGCGCGTCCAGAGTGTAGTGGGTTTTATAACACGGTACTGCCAATTCTCTTGAGGTTTAGGCAGATCATCTAGAGGTTGTGACTTCAAATAGATGGTGAAATTGCTCTTTTTGTCCAACTTTTGAAACCACGAAAGCAGCTCGTAGGCGTAGATATTGCTTCCAACTCGACGTTTGATGTTTGCCTCGTTGCCGTCTATTCCAAGATGCATCCTTTAAAGTATATCACCACGGAGTGTGGCAGGGATATTGTGGGGCTTGTGTATACTCTATCTTGCCGATGAAAAAAGCGCATGTCGCAACTCTTGTTCTTACATTGGTCATTGCCGTGAAGCTTGTCTTTTCGTTCTCAAATGTCCCTATGCAAATCACCGACAATGAGCGGCTTCGCCAAATCTGGCTGCATTCACAATACAACTTGGGGCAAGGATACGAGTTCTTCGGCAACATGAGCGACGAAGACCTTCGGACATTCGCGGCTTTAGAGTACATTCGCGGAAAAGATCCCTCTGTCGTTAACTTCGAAGATCCTCCATTAGTCAAATACCTTTTTGGAGTTTCGATCTTGGCCTTCGGCAACATTCTGATTGTGCAGTTTGTGGCAAGTCTTGTGGTTGTATTCCTCACTTATCTTCTTGCTCGGCGCGTTGCAGTCTCAACTCCATTGAATCTTCTTCCCTCACTTGTTTTGGTCTTCGATCCACTGTTTCTTGAGCGAAGCACGAGCGTAAATCTGGATCTTCCTCAGCTTGTGTTCGTGCTTCTTGCTCTTTCCTTACTTACTCGGTCACGCTTCTCAAGAAAACGCCTCTTGCTTCTTGGCGCTGCCGTGGGGTTGGCAATGGCAACTAAAGTTGTGTTCACTGGATTGCTGCTTCTGGCTTTTGTCCTTGTGGTCTTGGTACTTAAACGCGTGCCTCAGTTGCGACATGCACTCTTTTCGGTAGCGGCTTCGAGTTTCTCTGTCTATCTTCTTTCCTATGCAGTCTTTTTTCTTTTTCACTCTCCTTTGGATTTTTTGTCGCTTCATATCAAGATCGCCAGGCTTTATCGATCGTACTTACCGGAATATCCCTGGTTTGAGATATGGAGGATTCTTTTCTTAGGAAAATGGCGGACCTGGTTCGCAACACCCCCGATTCAGCCAGTTGCCGAGTATTGGATCGCTTGGCCGCTCGCCATTTTGGCTACTTTTTCTCTGCTGGTGAAAAAAGAATTCCGAAGATTGCCTTTGAAGCCTCCACAGATTCTTCTCGGATGAATTCTCATCTATCTTCTTTTTCAATCTACCCACGTTGTCTTCCCTCGCTACCTTCTTCTCGTGTTACCTACAATGTATATTCTTGGAATATCTTCCATTTCGAAACTGCTTTATTGAACCTTGTCTTCCTACCTTGATTCTCTTCTTCTCAGCACTGCGGCCGCTGTTCGAAGAAGAAGAACTTTCTCGATTCCTACTCCTTGAGAACTTGTAAAAATCGCTTGTGAATTGTGCCGTTACTGGCAACGATGTGGACCGGTTTCGTTTCTCTCCAATCGATGGGTCTTCCTTCTGTATCTGAAACTTTCCCTCCTACTTCCTTGATGAAAAGCGCTCCGGCTGGGTGATCGAAGCGACGTGCCATGAGGTCACCTCATCTATTGACATCGGTTTTTCTTTTAAGACATGCACCCTCATAAAATGTTCCAGGGCATAATCGCCTGCTTCCATCGCGGCAAGTTGGGCAACATAGAGGATATCTTCGAGTTGTTTGGTTTCAGCTTTTTTCATTACCGTTTTTTCTTATCTTCCTTTCAACTTTTCTGCGGCCTATTTTCTCATAGACTTCCAGCGTTTTCCTGGCAGTGGCTTCCCATGTGTACTTCTGGGCCTGGGCTATGCCTTTCTCCCTCAACTCTTCTCCCCTCTCCAGCGCCACCCTGATACCGAAGGCAATGGCTTCTATGGATTCAGGGTTCACCTCAACTGCGGCTTCGCCCGCTATTTCTCTTAAGCTCCCCCGATCGGAGGTCACAACCGGACAGCCGACGGCCATCGCCTCCAATACCGGTAAACCAAAGCCTTCATACAACGAGGGATAGACAAAACACGAGGCCCCTGCGTAGAGCGCCGGCAAGTCCTCAGTTGGAACGAATCCTAAGATCTTTACGCCCTTCACGGGTCTAATCTTTTTTCCCCATCCAAACTGACCCACGATAGCCAGTGATTTGTCCATCTTCAGCGCCTCATAGGCTTTGATCGTGCGATTAAGATTCTTGCGTGGTTCCTGCGTCCCAACGGACAAGATGTACTCGCCTTCAATCCCGTATTTTCTTTTCACCTGATCTACGCTCACGTCTTGTGTATTCTCATGTTGACCTCTAAATGCGTGAAACTCTTGGGGTGCCGCAAGATAAACGACATGAACCTTTTTCTCGGGAATCTTGAGAAGATTTACGATGTCTTCCTTCGTGGAGTAGGAATCAGCAATGACCGCTGCGGCTTGCTTTTCTACCCAATGCAACCCCGACTTGTATGCGGAGAGCGTCCTTGGATGCTGATGTTTTGGGAATTTCAGTGGTGTGAGGTCGTGAATGGTCGTTACCAGCTTTGCCTTCTCTGTCGGTGGCTGGATGTAGTCCCATGCGTGGAGAATGTCGCATTTGCCAATCAGCTTTTCTATCGGGAAGACATGCAGTTTGTTCCAAACGAGCTCTGCAAGTCTAGGCGGAAAAAGGAACTTGCGTTGTGCAAGAGTAAGATCGCCGAAGCGTCGCAGGGAGTATCCAAACAATATGAATTCGTGATCACCACCGATCTCGAGCAGTTTCGGAATAAGACTGGTGTAGTATGTTGCCACACCGGTGCCTTTGTAGATGCTTCCGGTCACGTCGATTGCGATTCTCATAGATCAACTCGTTTATACTGCCAGATGAGAATACCCCTGAATGCAACTTCGCTGACTTTCTCGAACCCATTGCGTTGTAGTGCCTCAACCAACTGATTCTCGGGATCAAAGATTTCGCTAACATATCTTACAAGAAACACTGTCCCCGCGTTTTCATGAAGATCCAGGGTTTTTTTGTCTTGAGTTCGTAGTTGGTTGGTGTTGTAATAGTCAAATGCTGCTGATTGTGCAAGACTGGGAAACACAACCAAGGTACCAGCTGGATCGAGTTGTTGCACGTAGTTAACCATTCCCCTCCAATCTTCCCTATGGAACCGTGGAAGAAAAAGATAGGCTCCAGCAGAAATAATGTTGGTCACAAGTAACACAGCGACTGCAAGCTTCTGGTATCTCACAGACAAGCGTGTCACTCCGAGCGCTATCAACAAATAAAATACAGGGAGCACAAACAGAAATCGGAAGTAGGAAAATACTGGGATCTTGAGTGAGACTATTGCCGCAACAACAAACGGAACAGCAAGCCAGCCCTGTAGTACGCGTCGATACCATTTTCTTTTTTGAAAGGCCTTAAAGATGCTTATCAGTACGACGCTGACTGGTATCAACAGAGCCAAAGCGAAGATCAGGTTGTTGTCTATTGAGGTTCGACCGACCATGAATTTCACTGGGACAAGTAGCGCCGACTTTATTGAAAGTGTCCCCACCACTGTCTCCCAAGCAGGGAAGGCTTGGGTTGTTTCTAATCCTCTCTCAATCTGACGGGAAAGCATTGGCCACCACGGGAGTGTCATGAGTGTCGCAAATGCGGTGAGGCCCGGGCGTAGCACAAAGAAAAGTGGAAGGAGCAACCAGGGTTGATAGTCAGACAGAAGCATCAATACCAACGATCCTGTAAACAATGCCTTGTTTTGTGGTGAGGGTTCCTCTTTGAGTTGAAGGAGAGCAAAGAATGTGAGGGTTGTAAAGAAAGCAGCAAGCGCATACATCCGTGCCTCTTGCGAATAGTAGATATGGAGGCCCGATGTTGCAAGAAGGAACGCGGAGAGCCGGGAAATATGTGACTGATACTTTTCCCCTTTCGTCACTAACTTTGCAATGTTGTATGTTACAACAACCGTTGCAGCACCAAAGATCACTGACGGTATTCTTGCTGATACTTCACCTGCAGGAAAAATTTTGAACCAGCCCCAGAGCATGGTGTGGAATAGCGGAGGATGAAAATCACCAATCATGTAGGTAAACAGCAAGCCTGTCAGACTCAGGTCGCGGGCAGCGATCAGGTTGATTGCCTCATCAAGCCAAAGCGATTGATTGATTGCGATAAGCCGCAGAATCAGCGCCAGGACAACGATGGCTCCAATAGTGTTGATCTTTACTTTCTTCATCACAGTGGTGTCTATTATTTTACCCGTTGTCTCCCAACGAACATGCGTGTGATCCCCAAGAAAGACGCGAAATCAACGACGATTTTGAAAAGGATAAACGATGGCGTTTTGTATCGAGCGGCTTTCACAACGCCGACAATCAGTGAAATCGGTAGTGAGGTTCGTGCCATGGTAATCCCGCGACCTAGTATCCCCAGCTTGTATGGACGCTGTGCCATCCATTTCGCCTGCCTGAATGCCTCAGATAGGCTATCGGGACTGCGATGGTAGAAGATGGCACCGGGAGCCGCAATCGCCTCTTTCCTGAGCTTTTTGGATAGTGTCCAATCGTCTGTGTAACCCACGTTCGTATCAAATCCGCCCACACTGTCAAACTTTTCTTTGAGAATTGCCCGAAACACTCTTTGCGTATCAGGATAATCCTTAGGGTGCATCCTTCCTTCCTGCCATCCGCGATTGATAGACCAATTTCCTGCCCAGCGGTTTTTTGGGTTTTCCATGTACTCTTCTTTACTGAACGTTCCAATGGCTTTCCCCTCTCGTATCGGTCGTGTTAAACGCTTTATAAACTGGCGGTGAAACGTCATGTCTGCATCGACGAAGACCAAAATTTCACCCTTGGCCTTTTTGGCGCCTTTGTTTCTCGCTGCTCCCGGACCCCGATGTTCTTGTCTTAGCAACCGAATGCCTTTTACCTTTTTGAGGACTTTACGCGTTTTGTCAGTTGACCCGTCGTCAACCACAATGAGCTCCAGAGGTTTGTACGTCTGGTTTTTTAATGAGTCAATGCAGCGGATGATGTCGCGCTCTTCGTTGTAGGCTGGAATGATGACTGAGATCATTGGACGCTTCATACGGCTATCTCCCATTTGACATTGACTCAAGAAGGCTCTCGTATTTCTCCAAGACCTTCTCCCAGCGAAATTTTTCAAGGGCTTTGTCGATTGCCCGAGTCTTCCCATTCTCTTTTCTCTTTCGCAAGCCAGTTTTGAGCGCTTTTGTATAGCTGTCTGTATCCATGGGATCGCAAAACACGCCGGCGTTCTCAAGCATCCAGCGATTTCGCGGCGACTCTGTCGTTACCACAACCTTCCCGCTAGCCAAGCTTTCAAGGAATACCATCGGCGAATTTTCCTGAGGTGAGGAAGGAAGGGTAACTAGATCGGCGGCGCTGTAGTAACTTGGCATTTTGTTGTAGGGAACACTGGTTAAGAGGAATCTTGTCCCTAGCATTCTTCTGCCAAGGGCTTTTAAATCATCCTCAAGCTCACCTTTTCCCAAAATTACTAAGCTTGCTTTTTTAAGTCTGGCAACTGCCTTGATAGCAAGATCGACCCGCTTGTATGACACGAGTGCAGAGGGACACAAGATAACTGGTCTTGACTGTTTCAGCTGGACAGGTTCTGCTTTGCTGAATGTCTCTTTTTCAATTCCGTAGGGGATAAGCTCAACCCTTATCCAGGGACAGGCCCGTCTTGCCCACTCCAGTGCTGGCTGAGTTGTTGCGATGAATACATTTGGCTTCAAATAGAGGTTGAATCGTTCATCCCAACCAGGTCCGGCATGGCCAGTCACCAAGATGTGGTATTTACCGATTGGGCGGGCGAGTTTTAGAAGCAAAAGTTGCCAAAAGCCGTTCATCGGCACCACGATATCGAATCCTCCCTCTATCACTCGACGGAGTACTTTCTTGGTGAAGGAAAGGACACTTCGGCTTCCAGCATCAAGAAAAAGATACTTACCAAGCTTAGGAGCCAAGCTTCTGGGAAAGCTTGATGCTGGCTGAGCGATGGATGTTTTGATCTGAACGACAGGCATTTGCTGTTCAGGCGTCTTCTTTCCGGCTTGGAAAAAGACAATACGGTGTTTCCTGGACAGCCGGTTTCCGAGCTCGTGTGCAAACGCCTCTGCTCCTCTTCTGTTTATTCCGCTGTAGATGTTTAAAAATGCGATTTTCATCTAAATAATCTTCTCTTCACCCTCCTTAAAGGTGTTAAGATCGCTGCTCCAGATTGTTGGAGGATCGTCGGTCTCATCCAGGGAGATGGAACAATTACTGGACGCTGCGCAAAGAACACCTCTGGTAGCTCAATTCGCTTCGCTTTTATTCCTCTTTCCAGTTTGCGTTTTTTCGTTCTATCGATAACCTGTTGCGACCTTGACGATCGCGGAAGATGCGTGACATGCCAGTACGCAACATCAACGAAGCGCAAATGTTCATCCTGGTCGTTGATCGGATTGCCAAGGTTATCGCAATATGCTTCATTTGGATATTCTCCTTGCCATGTAAAGCCAGGAAGCTTTCTGTAGACACGAATGCTGAGATGTCCTTTTCGCCCTAACAACTCATATCGTCCTGCTGATTCTGGCTGATAGTGCCAGACATCCCCAACGCAGTTTCTTGTTCGAACCACCAGACCCCAAGTGTCATCGGAGGAATTTTGGATGTTCTTCACGACAGCCTTCAGCCCAGAGCGAGGCCATATTTCATCTCCGTCAACCAGGATAAACCAGTCCGTTTTCGTTCGCTTTACCATCTCGTTGCGGAGACTCACTAATCCCTCTCTTTTCTGCGGTCCCTTTTTCTCAAACACTACTTTCCCTTGCGGAAATGCACTTATGATCTCGGGGGTTTTATCGGTTGAGCCGGTATCGAAAATGAGCATCGCATCGATAAGAGGCAGTACTGAATGGATGGCATACCAAATCCAATACTCTTCGTTTTTCACTATCATGTGTGCGGTGAGCTTGGCTTTCTTCATTGTTTCACTTTCTGCAATTTCTTCAGCGCATACAGCGACAACATTGCTAGCCCAGCGAGTTGGGTTATGAGAAAGGCTATTGCCGCACCGTTTTGCTGAAAACGAGGGATGAGTACCAGGTTTGCAGCAACGACAAGAATGAGTTGGAGACCAGATACAAGAGCAAAAACTCGCGGTTTTGACAAATAGTAGAGAATCACTGACGTAAAAGGCGCTTGCATGAGGAACACTGCAAAACCCAAAAAGAGAATCCGTAGCACCGACACCGATGGCAGGAAGTCTACTCCGTAGAAGAGCTGAATCAACAATCGAGAAAATGGTAAGAAAGCTAAGAGGCCAAGGCTCATGAGGCTTATGCCGAGTATCGTTTTGCCCAAATAGGTCTTTACTTCCTGAATTCTTTCAAATCCCGCAAAACGCGGGGCAAATACCGTACTCAGGGAGCCTGCGAGGAACTGCAGCGGTGTGAAGAGTCTGAAGGCCGCGGCATAATATCCCACGGCTTGGGATCCGGAGAGGTTTGCTAGGATGAAGTTATCAATCCTGCTTGACACCGCGGCAATGGCAAATCCGACGGTGAGCGGAAGATTGTATTTCAACAATGTTCTTGCTACTTGATTCTCCCCATGGGCTTTGAAGAAGCTTCTGGGCGCTACAGCCAGCATGGTAGCAGCTGCAATTGGCGTCGAGAAAAAATAGACCGCCAGCGTGCTTAACGTTTCTATTCGCTTTCCTGCAAGCAACGCCAAGATTGCAAGCAAACGGACTCCTGGGAGCATCACGATTCCTCCCGCTGCTCTGATGAAATCTTTCCGTGCCTGCAAATGGGCTATCGAGAATGTGAAGATGAGCTGAAATCCTGTCCCCAATCCAATCAGCAGCAGAATTTCTGGTATTGGTCTGCCAAACATCACTGTTGAGAGCGGGGTGGCTAGTAGGCCAATAATAGCAAGCAGAGCAATTCCGATTCCCAGCTTGAGCTTGAAAATGAACTTTAGAAATTTTTCTTCTTCTCCCGTTTTCTTTCTGATTTCAGCGGCGACAAAGCGAACAAGTGAAGTGTTGAGTGCCACGTCAAAGATATCCGCAAACATGAAGCTTGCCGTCGTTGCCAGAAACAAGATTCCAAGTTTTTCTGGCCCTAGGGTTCGGGCCGCGATAATAAAAAAGCCCAGCGCAAGGATTGCCCCGGCAGCCGTTCCAACGGTCATCGCCGAAGCATCTTTTGCGGTCTGGCTCCTCAATGGTTTTATGAGTCTTCTATACATGAATTACCCTTACGGTTTATTGTAGCAGAGCATGATATCGCGTCAGACGCTACTCAATGGAAAGATTCTTCATAAAGTTGAAATCTTTTACTCGTTATGTCAGGATCTCACAAAGGGGCGTAGCGCATGATCAATTTTTTAAAGCTTTTAGGGGTCCTTCTGTTGCTCATTTTGCTTGTTGGTACCGGTCAGATTTTGGCTGAGCAGCAGGGACGCGGATATGTTTGGATACTGTTCGGGTTAGGGGTCATTGTCTGGCTTTGGGGCTATATCGTCTTGATTCGGGTCAAAGGGAAGGAGCAAATGGAGAAGGAGCTGAAACTCTCGAAAAACCCTTTTCTCATTCAGCAAAAACAGGAGCTTGAGAGCATCAAAGTGGCTGCGATCTCGGCGCTCATTGCAATTTCCTTCTTCTATTTTTCGATCTCCTGGATTTTTAAAGACGATCTCATCCTCTCCGGGATTGTTCTCTTGGTCACCTTCCTCGTTTCAGTGCAGTTGCAACAGAAGATCCTTAAGAAAATGAAAAAAGAGGAAGAGTACTAGCGGATTTCTTCTATCCTGAACCCCACGATGCCGGACTGAGAGCTTATGACAACTGCTTTTGTGGGTTGGCGTTTTGGCAGTCTGCGTTCATAGAGCCAGCCAAACTGCGGATCAAGGTAGCTTTGGGATGGTTCTTTTGAGTAGACGCTGAAAAGGTATCTGAATCCATAGAGGCGGCATGGATCGTCGTTTTCAACCGTGAGGAGGAATGGTTCGTTGCCGACTTTTTGAACCACCTGTCTTACAATCTCTCTTTTCTTCGCAAAGCCATCGCTGTGTTTGGCGGTAATGATGGCCGCGACATTGAGTCCAATCAGGAGTGCCAATCCAAGTTTGACGAGCCATGCCTGTCGTTTTATCCTACGCATTAATAAGGTTGTGAAACTTGCCAGGCCTAAAAATACTGCTGGAAAGCTTGGGAAGAAGAAGTACTCGCTGAGCTGTCCAGGATACCAGTTTCCAACGCCTGCACGCATTCGATGCCAGACGAGACCTAGAAAATTCACTCCCATGAGGAGTAGTATGAGTTTGTGGCCCAGCTTGCTTCTTCGGCGCATCATGAATACCAAAACAGCTATTGCGAGCACGGCAGTCCAAAACGGAGGTTGAAATCTGGCTTCGGCGTATTGCGTGCACAGTGTCAGCTCGTTGGCAATGTCAAGATTGACTGGAGCGTAGAAGAGTCTTCCTGCGGTGTTTACGGCTAATCTTGCGATATCTCCCAGTGCAGTGCCAATTGGGGTACTCTCTCCTTTCTGTGCGAAGAGTCCCATGAGTGCCTTTGTGTTTATAAATTGGTGGCGGAACTCAAAAAGCACCAGCGGAAGTTGTAGGGCGAGAAAAAGCGCTATTGCCGATAGAACTTCTTTTTTTCTTACTGGCAGCTTTAAAACAATCCAGCCCAAAAAAACAAAAAGAAGAAGCGCTCCGCTGCTCATATGGGCATGGAATGCCAATGCTAAGACGAATGCCAACACATACGACCATTTCATTTTTCCTTTTGCAATCCGGTACATACAAAAGATTGTTATCAGCGAAAGCAACGGAATCGGGCTTGCGTTCCAGTATTTGCGATCGTAGATGACCCACAAAAATGAGCTTGCCGATAACAGGGCTGCGACAAGTCCGGTTGTTCTGTCAAAGAGCGTTTTCCCTACCCAAAACATGACTGCGACTGTTAATACACCAAGGCTTGAGACAAAGGCCGCGATACCGATTGGATTTCCCTGCGTTAAAAAAAACGGTATTGCCATCAGCCAGACGAACAGCGGTCCTAAGTACAATCCGGTGCCTGATATGGGTCCGCCGATCAGAGGAATATGATAGCCGGTGGCGATGTTGAATGGAATGTAGGACCAGAATTCCTCATCCAGGGTCCAATGGAAAAGCTCACCGAGTTTATAAAAACGAAGAAAGATGGCAAGAAGAAGTATCCAGAAAATGGGCTTGGAAGCCCAACTTTTACTCCTCTTCTTTCGAATCTTTTTTGGCTTTTTCATTCTGGACGAGCAGGAAAGTCGTTAATTCGTCCGCCAACCACTTGTTGAGAATCTTGGCATTGGGAATGACGCAGTGTCCGCCAATCGGACCAGGGACATGCTTCAAGATTGGTCGGCGAACATGTGGGAGTGTATGTTCATATCCGCGATTATACAGCTCGTTCAACCTATTGTAGACTTGGCCAAAATCGGCCCCGAACTGCTCGCAAAGTCTGTGAACGTATTTCTCGTAAATGATGTTCCAGCCGTAATAGGTCGTTGAGAGCAACTTTGCCATTTCGGCTTCCAGGGGTGATTTGAAACGTGTGGTCTGAAGCCCCAGTTCTTCGAAATGCTTTTTGGCCGCGCGGTACGATTTCTCGTCGATTGCACCGATGATTTTCTCCAGTTCGAAAAGATACTCATAGAGTCCCGGGTGCTTGCCAATAATTGGCGCGTGGACAATCGGCACCTCCGTTTGGTTGTAGATTTCTTCCGTGGTGCCTGGTTTTACCGAAGAATCGTTGATGACAAGCTTGGGTTTCAATTCTCCGATAGCTTCTACCGCTGTTTGGACGAATGTATCGGTGTATGGGTAGCAGAGGTGCAGCACATCTACCGTCTTCCCCTTCAATTCATCGATATGGCGTGTTCTTGGGTACACTCTGTGCTTTTTCTTGCAGAGCTTGCGGATCGCCGTACCGACTTCTCCGAGCCCTATGATGCCAACAATCATGGTTTCCTCCTGTCCAGCTTGAGAAAGCTATAGACAAAGTTTACTACCATTGTCAAATAGAGCACGGACCACAACATCAGTCCCCCACCTTTAAAAAACCACGGCTTGTATTGACTTGCTTGGATGATGAAGGTGCGTACGGGTAACAGATCATAGTAGCTTCCCAGCACGGTCTTGAGCGCGATGAAGTTTAACACTACTATTGCGAGCACCAACGCTTTTATGATGTGCCTTTGATATTTTGTAGTAAGTTGCCAAAGCCCGAATACGACAAGCAGCATATGTGGTGCAATGTTTGGAAAGAAATTCCTTCCTTGAATCCCATGAGAGAATCCTATCGAGCGAATAAGCGTGTAATCCCACACCAAGAGCCACGCGGCAAACCAGATGCTTGAAAAAGCAAGAAACAGGAGCTGCCAATCGCGCGTTTCTCGCCTTCTCTTGTGAATCTTACCTGCGGTGTATTGTACAAGTCCGATTCCTGAAAGTACAAGGACCACTTTAATTGCCCGAAGTGCCGAAAGCGGAAGAACGACTCCGAGCCACTTGAAGACTCCCCAGTACCAGGGTAAGGTTTCTCTGTAGAGTTGTGGAATTTTTTCTGAAAGATAGGTTATAAAGCTCAAGTGGGCCATCGGACTTTCTGGATTCACGCGAGGCCACCCAGGTATATTTCCGGACTGCATCCATCTACCTGCAAATATTCCTCCGCCAAAGATGATCCCGAATGCTACAAGCAAGAACACTTGCTTCAGAGATTCTCTGGATCTACCTTTCCTTTTTAGTGCATCGTAGCCGACAACAAGAAGCGGGAGAGGAATGAACGGGTAGATCAGCTGTTTCGTTGCAATGCCAAGGCCAAGGGTGATTCCCATGCCGATGGTATGTTTCGCAGTCATTCCCTTCCTCATCGCATCGACCATGAGCCAAAGAAGAAGGGTTGAGAGAAGAATCAAAAGATTGTCGTTGTTCACTCCCGAGGAGAGAAAGGTATACATCGGCTGGAAGGAAACCAGGGTTGCTGTGGAAATCGCGAGAAGCGTATTCTTCGCAAATACCGCTTTGGCGAGAAGAAATGTGATCCAAACGGTGGCGACAGCCATCAGCACAGAGATGATCCTTGTCAAGAAGACTCTGACAAATAGGTTAAAGGGGAAGCCCAGAAGATACCCAACACTACTTACTACATAGAACAGCGGTGGGTATCGTGCAGCTTCTTTTTTGACAAAAGACGTTCGCGCCTCTTCCGGGAGGTTTGCAATCTCTTCCTCATGTATCCCGAGATTACTCTGTGTATACGGGATCCGGTATTCCGGACGGTAGGTGAATTTGTTGATTCCTTGCTCATCACGCAAGGTGCCCAACAATCGCTCTGATTCGTAGACTTCCAGTGAAAGATCATTCCCTGCTCCAATGTTTTTTTTCAATTCTGTATAGTACTGGACTTGGGCAAAATGTGCCTGTTCGTCAGGAAAATGCCAGATTGGGACAAATGCTGCCCAGACAATTCCTTTGAAAAAGGTGGTCAGAAGCAGTAGAATGAGGAGAGTCTTTTGAGCGTTTCTCATCCAAGATAGTATACTCAACTTTGGTGCGTGTTTACCAAAGTTGCAAATTTTAAGAACGAAGCACTAAATTCCAGACAAATCTAAAGCACCAATTTCATAAATTTTAGACATTGAACATTGAATATTAAACATTAAATTTTCTATGAAAATTTTAGTTACAGGGGGGGCTGGATTCATCGGATCGCATATTTGTGAGCGGCTCCTTGAAGATGGGCACCGCGTGATTTGCGTGGACAACTTCATCACCGGGAATCGGGAAAACATCTCGCATTTAACTCAAAAAAAAGCGTTTACCCTCATCGAAGCGGACGCTTCGCTGTCTACTGACCAATATCTTTCGGACGTCTCTCACGTCGATGCAGTCTTTCACCTTGCGAGTCCGGCGAGCCCTAGAGGCTACCAGGATGCTCCGATTGAGACCTATCGTATCAACTCTTTTGGAACACATCATCTGCTTGAATTTGCAAAAGAGAAACAGGCCAAATTCTTGTTTGCCTCAACCAGTGAAGTCTACGGTGATCCCTTGGAACACCCGCAAAAGGAAACCTACTGGGGAAATGTCAATCCGTTAGGCGCTCGGGCCTGCTACGATGAGAGTAAACGATTTGGAGAAATGGCGACGAGTGTGTTTCATCGAGAATTCGATCTTAACGTGAGGATTGTTCGGATCTTTAACACCTACGGCCCGCGCATGGATCCAAGAGACGGGCGCGTCATTCCGAATTTTGTCACCCAGGCGTTGAACAACCAACCCATGACTGTCTACGGGGACGGCACGCAAACCAGAAGCTTCTGCTACGTTTCCGATCTGGTTAATGGTATTGTTCAGGCAATGGAACTGCCCGCTACCCGGGGTGAGGTTTTCAATTTGGGCACTACCAATGAGTATCGGATGATCGACCTGGCCAAAAAGATCAAGGATGTTGTCGGCAGCAGCTCCGAGATTGTCTTTGATGATCTTCCTGAAGATGATCCTGTGCGAAGGAAACCAGATATTACGAAAGCGAAACGTGTGCTTGGCTGGAAACCTACGGTTCCTTTCAATGAAGGCTTGCGCCTTACGATTGACTACTTTAAAACCATTGGGTAAAAATTTTTGCGACTCTTATCTGATCGATGAAAGACGTTGGGTGTCAAGCTCAAGAAGATAAATGTGCTCGATCTCATCTCGAAGTGCATCTTGCCTGGCTTTTTGGAGCATAGCTTCAGATGGGGATCCTAATTTGGAGATGAGAAGCAGTTGATTGTAACCGCGCGCTGAGATTTGGGTTGGTTTGCAACAGAGTCCAATACCGATTCTTCCCGTATACGCCTCTCTCGTTTTCCGTTCGATCTCAACCACAAGCTGCTGCAATCTCTCCGGAGGTACGGTAAGATAGCTCGGATGACCGAGAATGATGCCAGGGTCGAAAAAGGAGACATGATATTCCTGCGCCATGCTACTCCAACGTTCGATCACACTGCCGAGTTGGGCTGCGAAACTATCTGGGTTTGAGATCTGCGGCTCTTCCACAAACATCAAGGCAATGTATGTGTGAATCCCGGCTGTATGGGCGTCGCTTACCGCTTTTTTTGTCCATCGCAAAAGCGTTTCTTCAGAACTTTCCGCTGCTTGTGTCAAGATGATGTTTCCATCTGGAGAAAGCGTCATGCCAACTCTAAGCAGTACTGTGTTGGCTTTCTGGGAATTTATCAGAGCAAGAAGCTCACTGAGTTGCTTTCTTGAGGTAGGAATCTCGTGCATTGCTCCAGCTACAGATTCCGGAAACGGTTCCGCCTGAGGCACTGGAGTAAGCTCGCTGTCTTTAAGCTTCTGTACCGCTCTGGTCGGAATCAAGGGCCTGCTGTGGGCTTGGGGGTTTTGGGAGGTGAGGATTCTGTGATGGCCGAAAATGATTGCTGCCGAGAGTAAAAAAGGGAAAGCAATTAAGAAAAGCTCTTCGCGTTTCATAAAAAAAATTATAGCATGGTATTGAGTTTTACTTGGAATCCTGTTCCTTTTTTTCTTAGTACCTATCAAGCATTGAGCGCCATATCTCTCTTAATAGAAATCTTACAAAGAATAGTCCCGTGGGTATCGATTGGGCTTTGCTTTCTCCTCCTATGCGCTTTCCTTCAATGGTTGGAATCTCTGCGATCTTCAGTCCTAAACGCATGGCTCGTATGGTCATCTGGTATTCAACGACATATCCTGTTTCATCTACATGCAACCTTTCAAAGGCGCTCTTTGTAATGGCTCGATATCCATTGATGGTATCGCTCATGTATCTACCAGATCTATTCCATAGAAGATTTGCAATTAAGGTGAAGGTTCGATTTGCCCAGGCTCTCGGCTTTAGAAGCCTATTATCATCTTCATTTCTTGAAGTGGGGAGAAATCTTGAAACGATGACCAAATCGAAACCTTCCTCCATTTTTTTTAGAAGCTTGGGAATGTCTGATGGATCCTCGTTACCATCCGGAGAAAAAAAGACAAGATTCTCACCTCTCGCAATTTGGGCTGCCAACTGAAAGGCTTCGCCTCTACCCGGCTTTTGTTGATGAACGATCCTGATCCCCCGCTTCCTCAAGAAATCAATAGTGCCGTCATCCGATTGGTAATCCACTACGAAATGCTCATCAACAGTCTCAAATGGAATCCTTCCAATCATCGTCCGCCTTCCTTCTATTTCATTGCGAGTGAGGATAATAAGACTTGTTCTGATTCCCTTTTTCTTCACGATTCTGCTCCTTTTCTTATCACCCTCTGTTGGCTTTATACCACTCTATTGTCCGTTTGAGGCCTTTTCTCAGGGGAATCCGGGGAGTGAAACCGACTTTCTTCATGGCTTTCCTTGTGTCACATTTTCTTCTAGGCTGGCCATTGGGTTTGCTAGTGTCAAATTTGATTTTTGCCTTGCTACCGGAAAGTTCGATAATGAGTTTAACCAGATCTTTGATGGCAATTTCCTCATCACTGCCGATGTTTACCGGATCGGGAACCGGGTATTTCTCCGCTGCTTCAAGAAGACCCCGAGACCACGGTGGTAACCGGCGTGGGTCAGCACCAGATGTGGACGGCCCAATTCCTCTCATTCAACCACGCCAACTCGTTCGTCTCCTCAGGCGGTCTTGGGGCCATGGGCTTCGAGTTGCCGGCGGCGCTTGGAGTCCAGGTGGGCAAGCCCGGCGCCCCGGTCTGGGTCGTCGCCGGAGACGGCGGCTTCCAGATGACCCTTCAGGAACTGATCACCATCTCGGAAGAGAAGCTTCCGGTGAAGATCGCCCTGATCAACAATGGGTACCTGGGTATGGTGCGGCAGTGGCAGGAGATGTACTTCGAGAACCACCTGAAGGCGGTGCCTGTGCCCGGCCCCGACTTTATCAAGCTGGCCGATGCCTACGGAGTGGGCTCGGTCAGGGTCACGGAGCAGGAAGACATTTTGCCCGCCCTCCGGAAAGCCCAGGCCCACGATGGGCCGTTCCTGATCGAGTTCGTGGTAGACTCAACCACCAACGTCTATCCCATGGTCCCGCCGGGCGGCTCTCTGGCCGACACCATCGAAGACCCGGCCTTGGCCACCACCAAGGGGATTTAACGGAACCGGGATTGAACCGCGCCCCGGCGGCCGATAAAGCCGGGACGGGGGAAATCAAACGGAGCCAGTGTGGAAAAACTGACGATTCAAGATGCTTCCCGCCGCCTGAATATCTCCCAGCGCGCTATCCGGGAATATATCAGGAACGGCGAGCTAAAGGCCGAGCGCGACCCGGACTCGGAGCATGGCCGCTGGCTGGTGGTGATGCCCGGGGACGGCTGGGAAGACAAATTCAAGACCTACCTGGACGAGCTGGACAACAGCATCACCCGCTGGTGGTGGGTCAACCAGAAAAAGACCGGGTCCGTCCATTACCTGAAGAACATGGGCATCGAGGAGATCATGCCAGACTATCTCTGCGGACAGCCCGCGGAGAACCTCTGGCCCGCCCAAGACCATACCCAGGCCGACCGCTGCCTTGAATGCGTCATGCTTGCCACCGAACAGGGCCTGCCGCTGTTCGAGGAAGACCTGGCAGAGGGTTAGTCTCTACTAACCCCCGCCCGCCGGACCGCCGGTCCCCATGCCTGGCTCGGTCATACTCTCCAGGTTGAGCAACTCGTCCAACTCGGCATCGGATAGGTCCGTTTTCTCTTTGGCCATCTCTCTGATGGTGGTGCCCCTGGCCGAGGCCTCTTTGGCGATGGCCGCCGCCGCGTCGTAGCCGATGGCCGGCGCCAATGCCGTCCCCAGCATCAGACCCTTCTCCACCATGTCCGGCCCCACGCTGGTGGCCGTGATCCCCTTGACGCACTGGTCGGCGAAGTTGTGGGCCGAGGTGGCCAGGAGCGAGATGGACTGCAGGATGTTGTGGGCCGCCACCGGCATCATGGTGTTCAGCTCAAAGTAACCGCCCTGGCCCGCCAGCGCCACCGTGGCGTCGTTGCCCACCACCTGGGCCACCACCTGAATCACCGACTCGGAGATCACCGGGTTGATCTTGCCCGGCATGATGGAGCTGCCCGGCTGGACCTCAGGCACGGCGATCTCGCCCAGTCCCGCCCTGGGACCCGAGGCCATGAACCGGATGTCGTTGGCGATCTTGTGCAGGCTGATGGCGACGGTCTTCAGCTCTCCGCTGGCTTCAAC